>JBEBYB010000178.1:0-5796 GCA_040391295.1 Phenylobacterium sp.
GCGGGAACTGGAGCGGCGGACGGCTGGGTGAACTCGGCCTCGATGAAGAACTCCACCTCGTCGCCGACGCCGAAGTTCGAGCCGGGCGCCGGAACGCCGTAGCTGACGCCGAACTCCGAACGCTTGAGCGAGCCATGCGCCGAGAAGCCGATGCGCGACGCCGGCTCCATGCTGTTCGGCTTTCCGCCGCCGTTGAAGGTGGTTTCGAGCGTCACCGGGCGGGTCACGCCATGCAGGGTCAGGTCGCCGGTCACGTTTGCGGTGGCCGGGCCGATCAGGTCGACCTTGGTGGACTTGAAGGTGATTTTCGGGAACTTGGCCGCATCGAGCCAGGACGGGCCGGCCAGCTCGGCGTCGAAGTCGGGCTTATCGCCGTGGAAATCGGTTTCGATCGAGCGCGGGTCGATGGCGGCGCTCACGCTCATCGCGGCGGGGTTGGCCGGGTCGAACTGCAGATCAGCCTCGATGTCGGTGAACCGCGCCGTATAGCGCGACAAGCCCAGGTGATTGACCCGGAAGGTCACGCTGGCGTGGTTCTCGTCGAGCTTGTAGGGGCCGGGCAGAGCCTCGTTGACCGGCGCCTTGGGAGCTGCGGGCGCCGCGGCGCTCTCGGTTTTCAGGGCGCTCTCGGCCTTCTGCGCCGGCGGGGGCGAACAGGCCGCCAGCGAGGCGGCGCTCAGGGCCGTGACCCAAAGAGTGTGCTTCATAATGAGGTTCCCATGAAGGTTGGCGATACCCGCGCCAGATGAAATCCCGATCCGCCCCGCAGAGTTGCACGAAGACGCTTGCCTCGGCCACGCGAAACCAAACGCAGACGCTGCGCCAGCCAGGCCATTGAACTGAGCCCCGAAACGGAACAAACCATGACCTCATGATACGGATCGGGGTGGATTTCGGCGGCACGAAGATCGAGGCCGCGGCGCTGGACGCCGGCGGCCGCTTTCTGGCGCGCGTGCGCGCAAGTTCGCCCCCGAGCTATGAGGCCGGCCTGCTGGCGGTTCGCGACCTCGTCGCCGAGGCCGAACGCCAGGCCGGGGTTCGCGGCGCCAGCGTCGGGGTCGGCGGCCCTGGATCGCCCTCGCCGCTCACCGGCCTGATGCGCAACGCCAATTCCACGCAGCTCAACGGCCGACCCTTCCCCGCCGATCTGGCCCGCGTGCTGGAGCGGCCGGTCCGCTACGCCAACGACGCCAACTGCCTGGCGCTGTCGGAGGCCGCCGACGGCGCGGGCGCGGGCCACGACGTGGTGCTGGCGGTGATCCTGGGCACCGGCTGCGGGGCCGGCGTCACGGTCGGCGGGCGCATCCTGGAGGGCCGCAACGCCATCGCCGGCGAGTGGGGCCACATGCCCCTGCCCTGGCCGACCGCGCAGGAGCACCCCGGCCCTGAGTGCTGGTGCGGCCGCCGCAACTGCCTGGAGCTGTGGATATCGGGTACGGGCCTGGCCAGGGATCATGGCGGCGGCTTGACCGGCGAAGACGTCGCCGCCGCCGCCCGGAGCGGCGTAGCCGGCGCCAGGGCCGCGCTGGACCGCTATGTCGACCGGCTGGCCCGCGGCCTGGCGGTGGTCTGCGGGATACTGGACCCCGACGTCATCGTGCTGGGCGGCGGCATGTCCAATGTCGATGAACTCTATGAGCGGCTGCCAGGCGCCATCGCTCCGCTGGTGTTCTCCGACGTCTTCACCACGCCGGTGCGCCGCGCTGAACATGGCGATTCATCGGGGGTTCGAGGCGCGGCCTGGCTCTGGCCGCTACCCTCATGAGCGCGCTCTGCCGCGATTGCTTCCGGCGCGGTGATCTTGGCCGCCGCTGCCCGCGCTGCGGCTCGCCCCGCGTCGTGGCGCACGACGAGCTGGACCTGCTCTCCATCGCCCACATGGACTGCGACGCCTTCTACGCCTCGGTCGAGAAGCGTGACGACCCGAGCCTGCGCGATCAGGCGGTGATCGTCGGCGGCGGCAGGCGCGGGGTGGTGACCACCTGTTGCTACATCGCCCGGATCTCCGGCGTGCGCTCGGCCATGCCGATGTTCAAGGCCCGCCAGCTCTGTCCCGAGGCGGTGATCGTCAAGCCGGACTTCACCAAGTACCGGACCGAAAGCCGGCGGATCATGGCGATGGTCCGCGACCTGACGCCGCTGGTGCAGCCGCTGTCGCTGGACGAGGCCTGGATGGACCTGTCGGGGACCGAGCGCCTGCACGGCGCGCCGCCGGCCGAGACCCTGGCGCGGCTGCAGGCCAGGATCGAGGCGGAGATCGGCATCACCGTCTCCATCGGCCTGGCCCCCAACAAGTTCCTGGCCAAGATCGCCTCCGACCTGGACAAGCCGCGCGGCCTGTCGGTGATCGGCGGGGCCGAGGCCCGGAGCTTCCTGGCCCCGAGGCCGGTCGGGATCATCCCCGGCGTCGGCCCGGCCATGGTCAAGTCGCTGGAGGGAGCCGGCTATCGCACCGTCGGCGATCTGGCCCGCGCCGAGCCCAAGGTGCTGATCAAATGGTTCGGGGCGAACGGGCTGCGGCTGTACGAACTGGCCCACGGGCGTGACAACCGGCCGGTCAATCCCAACGAGGAGCGCAAGGGGATCAGCGCCGAGACCACCTTCAATACGGACCTTCACAGCTTCGCGGACTTGGAAAACGAGCTCGCGCCCCTATGTGAGCGGGTGGCTCGTCAGGCCCGCGCCGGCGGCGTCGCCGGCCGCGTGGTCACGCTCAAGTTGCGCGGGACCGATTTCAAGATCATCACCCGGCGGCGGGCCCTGCCCGTCGCGACCCAGACGGCCAAGACCCTGTTCGAGGTCGGCCGTGAACTGCTCACCAAGGAGGCCAATGGAAAGCTCTGGCGATTGATCGGCATCGGCATGGCCGAACTGATCGAGGCCGACGCGGTGGAACACGACTTTTTCGCCGGGGCCGAGCGCCGCGCGTTGATCGAAGAGACCGCCGTAGACCGCCTAAGGGCGCGATTCGGACCCGGCGCGGTGATCAGCGGACGCGCTCTTGGCGCGAAACGCGCCTCCGAAGATTGAAACCTGCGTGAAACCCGAGCCCTGGACGTGACAAAAACACGCGGATCGCGAGGTTGGGATCGATCGTAGTGATTTCAACCCTTCCATACTGCGTCCTTTTCCATATCTAATCCTTAGCTAGCGAGGGCCAGCGCCCTCAGGAGACCTGTTAGATGGCCGAGCGAAAGCAAGGTGATCAAGATACGGGCGTCCGGTCGACGGTCATAACTAAGACCAAGCCGAAGACGCAGAAACCGTCGATGTATCGCGTGCTCATCCTGAATGATGACTACACGCCGATGGAATTCGTCGTTTACGTGCTTGAACAATACTTCAACAAATCGCGCGAAGACGCGACCAGGATCATGCTTCACGTCCACCAACATGGGGTGGGAGTGTGCGGCGTGTTTACCTACGAAGTGGCGGAAACAAAGGTGGCCCAGGTCGTTGATACCGCAAGACGGCATCAACACCCGCTGCAATGCACCATGGAAAAGGATTGAGGCCCAGAGTGCCGTCATTCTCGCGCCATCTAGAAGAATCGCTCCACCGCGCGGTGGCCTTCGCAAATCAGCGGAAGCACGAGTACGCGACGCTTGAGCATCTGCTGCTCTCCCTCATCGACGATGAGGATTCGGCCGGTGTCATGCGGGCGTGCGACGTGGACCTTGCGGCCCTGCGCACCACCCTCACCAATTATGTGGACAACGAGCTGCGCTCCCTGGTCGTCGACGACGGCGAGGACGCCAAGCCGACCTCGTCGTTCCAGCGCGTGATCCAGCGCGCGGTGATCCACGTCCAGTCCTCGGGCCGTGAGGAAGTGACCGGAGCCAATGTGCTCGTGGCCATCTTCTCCGAGCGCGAGAGCCATGCCGCCTATTTCCTGCAAGAGCAGGACATGACGCGCTACGACGCGGTGAACTACATCGCCCACGGCATCGCCAAGAAGGCCGGAGCCGACCAGCCCAAGGCCGCCAAGGGCGCCGAGGACGAGGACAAGCCCGCGGTGAAAACCGGCGGCGAGGCGCTCGAAGCCTACTGCGTGAACCTCAACGAGAAGGCCAAGCAGGGTAAGGTCGATCCGCTGATCGGGCGTTCGGCCGAGGTCGAACGCTGCATCCAGATCCTGTGCCGCCGGACCAAGAACAACCCGCTGCTGGTGGGCGACCCCGGCGTCGGCAAGACCGCCATCGCCGAGGGCCTGGCCCGCAAGATCGTCGACGGCCAGGTGCCCGAGGTGCTCTCCGGCTCCACCATCTTCTCGCTCGACATGGGCTCGCTGCTGGCGGGCACCCGCTATCGCGGCGACTTCGAAGAGCGCGTGAAGCAGGTGGTCAAGGAACTCGAGAACCACGCCGACGCGATCCTGTTCATCGACGAGATCCACACGGTGATCGGCGCCGGCGCGACCAGCGGCGGAGCCATGGACGCCTCGAACCTGCTGAAGCCGGCCCTGGCGTCGGGCACCCTGCGGTGCATGGGCTCGACGACCTACAAGGAATTCCGTCAGCACTTCGAGAAGGATCGGGCGCTGGTTCGCCGGTTCCAGAAGATCGACGTCAACGAGCCGACCATCGACGACACGATCAAGATTCTGAAGGGCCTGAAGACCTACTACGAAGAGTTCCACAAGCTCCGCTACACCAACGACGCCATCAAGGCGGCGGTGGAGCTGTCGGCCAAGTACATCACCGACCGCAAGCTGCCCGACAAGGCCATCGACATCATCGATGAAGCCGGCGCCGGCCAGATGCTGCTGACCGAGTCCAAGCGCAAGAAGGTCATCGGCGTGAAGGAGGTCGAGGCCGTCGTGGCCAAGATCGCCCGCATCCCGCCGAAATCCGTCTCCAAGACCGACACCGAGGCTCTGAAGGAGCTGCAGGTCGATCTGAAGCGCGCCGTCTACGGCCAGGACGAGGCGATCGAACAGCTGTCCTCGGCCATGAAGATGGCCCGGGCCGGCCTGCGCGACGCCAACAAGCCGATCGGCTGCTACCTGTTCTCGGGCCCCACCGGCACCGGCAAGACCGAGACCGCCCGCCAGCTGGCCTCGACCATGGGCATCGAACTCCTGCGCTTCGACATGAGCGAGTACATGGAGCGCCACACGGTCAGCCGCCTGATCGGCGCGCCTCCCGGCTATGTCGGGTTCGACCAGGGCGGCCTGCTGACCGACGCCGTCGACCAGCATCCGCACTCGGTCGTCCTGCTGGACGAAATCGAGAAGGCCCACCCGGACGTCTTCAACATCCTGCTGCAGGTCATGGACCACGGCGTCCTCACCGACTCCAACGGCAAGAAGGTCGACTTCCGCAACGTGGTCCTGATCATGACCACCAACGCCGGCGCCTCCGACGCTCAGCGGAACGCCATCGGCTTTGGCCGCGGCAAGCAGGACGACGAGGTGGACGAGGCCCTGAAGCGCCTGTTCACCCCGGAATTCCGCAACCGCCTCGACGCCGTGGTGCCGTTCAAGTCGCTCAGCCAGGAGATCATCCGGCAGGTCGTCCAGAAGTTCGTCATGCAGCTGGAAGCCCAGCTCGCCGATCGTCACGTCACGATCGAGACGACCGAAGAAGCGACCGACTGGCTGGCCAAGAACGGCTTCGACGAGCTCTACGGCGCCCGGCCTCTGGCCCGGGTCATCCAGGAGCACATCAAGAAGCCGCTGGCCGACGAGATCCTGTTCGGCAAGCTGATCAAGGGCGGCCACGTCAAGGTGGTGCTCAAGGACAGCAAGCTGGCCTTCGAGATCGAGGGCGAGCACCGCGAACCCGGCGCCCCGGT
>JBEBYB010000179.1:0-5794 GCA_040391295.1 Phenylobacterium sp.
ACCAGAGAATCACGATCACCGAATTTCGCAACAGGCCCCCAGAGGGGGAGGATCTGCTTGCCTACCCCTTCGCGGTCTCGGCGTTGGCCAGTTCGCGCAGCGCTGCATTGGCGATGGTGAGCTTGGCGAAGGTCCAGGGACCGCTGGAGGCCTCGATCTCCTCGATCGCCTTGCGGGCGGACTCGGCGGTGTCGTGGCGCAGGGCGGTCCAGGCGCTGATGGCGGCCTGAGCAGCATCCTCGCTCTTGCCGGCCTTGGCGTCGGCGCTGTGGACGATGATCTGCCGGGTCAGGCTGGCCTGCTCGGCCAGCAGGTCCTCGACCAGGCGCCGGACAGCGGTGCGCTCGAAGGCGTCGCCGGCCGTGAACCCGGCGCTCGCCGCCCGCAGGCGGTCGAAGGCGAAGCTGCGGCCGACATGGTCGTAGAGCAGCGCCGCGTCGGGCAACGACCAGCTTGAAGCCTCGGCCAGATCGACCAGATCGACCGCGATGGTCAGCGGCTGCAGGTTGGCGATCTTGCGCGCGATGGCTTCCGGGGCGCCGGCCTCGGTCAGCCGGGCCACCTGGGCCTCCAGGCGGCCGCGCTCCACCGGCGACAGGATGCCTGGCAGCAGGGTCGTCAGGGTCGCGGCCCCTGGCCCGTACCGCTTGATCAGCGCCTCGACGCTCTGACCGCCGCGCGAGGCCTTGCGGGCCAGCCAGAAGGTCTCGCCGCGCAGGACGTAGGCCAGGCGCCGGTAGAGGGCCATCTGGCCCGCCGCCGGGATCTTGCCGTCCAGGGCCGAGACCGCGTCCCAGAGGGCGTCCAGGCCGAGCACCGCCTTGGCCGCCTCATAGGCGGTGACGAAAGCGGTGACGTCGCAGGAGGCCGCCGACATCAGCCGGGTCGGGAACGAGGGCCCGCAGCGGTTGACGGCGTCGTTGGCGACCACGGTGGCGATGATCTCGCGGCGCAGGCGGTGACGGCGCAGGGCGTCGCCGTACTTGCGCACGCCCTTGGGGAAGTAGCCTTCCAGCAGGGCCTCGAAATGCGGATCGTCAGCCACCGGGCTGTGGGCCATGTCGCCCTTCAGTTCCAGCTTGCCGTAGGCCAGCAACACCGCGGCTTCCGGACGGGTCAGGCCCTTGCCGGCCTGGCGGCGTTCGGCCAGCACATTGGCGTCCGGCAGCCCTTCGACCGCGCGGTCGAGCTGACCGCGGGTTTCCAGGTGGGCCATGTAGCGGGCGTGGGGTTCGAGCTCCCCGGCCGCGTCCAGGTCCATCAGCGAGAGCGCCAGGGTCTGGTCGTAGTTGTGGGCCAGCACGTGGTCGGCCACGTCCTGGGTCATCGACTTCAGCAGCTTGTCGCGCTTGGGCCGGTCCAGCACGTCGGTACGCTCGAGCATCCCGGTGAGGATCTTGATGTTCACCTCGTGGTCGGACGAGTCGACGCCGGCCGAGTTGTCGATGGCGTCGGTGTTCACGCGGCCGCCGGCCAGGGCGAACTCGATGCGGCCGGCCTGGGTGAGGCCCAGGTTCGCGCCCTCGCCGATCACCTTGACCCGCAAGTCGCTGGCGCTGACCCGCAGGGCGTCGTTGGCCTTGTCGCCGACCTCGGCGTTGCTCTCGGCCCGCGCCTTCACATAGGTGCCGATGCCGCCGACATAGAGCAGCTCGGCCGGCGCCTTGAGGATGGCGTTGATCAGCTCGGCTGGCGCCAGGCTGTCGGCCTCGAGCCCCAACATCGCCTTGATTTCACGGCTCAGTGGGATCGATTTCTGGCTGCGCGGGAAGACCCCGCCGCCCTTGGAGATCTTCTTGCGGTCGTAGTCGTCCCAGGACGAACGCGGCAGCTCGAACATCCGCTGGCGCTCGGCATGGGACGTCGCTGGATCAGGGTTGGGATCGAAGAAGATGTGGCGGTGGTCGAAGGCGGCCTGCAGGCGGATCTGCGTGGAAAGCAGCATGCCGTTGCCGAACACGTCGCCGGACATGTCGCCGACGCCGACCACGGTGAACGGCTCGGTCTGGATGTCCTTGCCCAGCTCGCGGAAGTGGCGCTTGACCGCTTCCCACGCGCCGCGCGCGGTGATGCCCATTTCCTTGTGGTCGTAGCCGGCCGAGCCGCCGGAGGCGAAGGCGTCGCCCAGCCAGAAGCCGTAGGACTCGGCGATGCCGTTGGCGATGTCGGAGAAGGTCGCCGTGCCCTTGTCGGCGGCCACGACCAGATAGGGATCGTCGCCGTCGTGGATCACCACGTCCTGCGGATGCACGATCTGGCCGTCGGCGGTCAGATTGTCGGTGATGTCCAGCAGGCCCTGGAGGAAGGTCGTATAGGCGCGCACGGCCTCGGCGCGCATCGCGTCCGGGGCGCCGCCCTTGGGCAGTTGCTTGGGATAGAAGCCGCCCTTGGAGCCGACCGGCACGATCACCGCGTTCTTGGTCTGCTGGGCCTTCACCAGGCCAAGCACCTCGGTGCGGAAGTCGTCGCGGCGATCGGACCAGCGCAGGCCGCCGCGCGCGACGGGGCCAAAGCGCAGATGGACGCCCTCGATGTGCGTCGCCCAGACGAAGATCTCGCGATAGGGCTTGGGCAGCGGCAGGTCGGCCAGTTCGCCGGACGCGACCTTGAAGCTGATATAGGGCTTGGCCCGGCCGTCGGCGCCGGACTGGTAGTAGTTGGTCCGCTTGATCGCCCCGACCAGCAGGGCGATGCGGCGCAGGACGCGGTCGTCGTCCAGGCTGTCGACCTGCTGCAGCGCCTGGACGATCTCGTCCATCACCTGGACGGCCTGGGCGGTGCGGGTGGCGAGGTCGGCCTTGACGGCCGGATCGAACTTGGTGCGGAACAGGTCCAGGATCAGCCGGGCGACGCCGGGATGGTTGGAGAGGGCGGTTTCCTGGACCCGCTGGCTGGGGTCGAGCCCCGATTGCTGGCGGTGGCGGGCCAGGGCGCGGATCAGGGCCGCCTCGCGCCAGGAGATTGACAGCTCGAGCACCAGGCGGTTGAACCCGTCGCTCTCGGTGTCGCCGGTCCAGACGGCGGTGAAGGCGTCTTCGAAGGCGTGCTTCACCTCGGCGAACACCAGATGCTCGCCATGCTGGTCGTCGAGTTCGAACTCGTGGACCCACACGCGGCGGCCGCCGGCGCTCATCACCGGGAAGCCGGTCTCGACCATGGCCTTCAGGCCCATGTTCTCAAGGATCGGCAGCACGTCGGCCAGCGGCGCGGGCGAACCCGGCCGATAGAGCTTGAAGCGCATCTGGGTCTTGGAGTCGGCGGGACGGCGGAAGGCGCGGATGCGCACCGGTTCGTTTGCGGCCAGGCTCTCGATGAGGGCGATGTCGGTCAGCGCTTCTTCGGCGTCGTAGCGTTCGCGATAGCCGGCGGTGAAGGCCTCGGCGTAGCGCGACACCATGTCGGCGACCTGCGCGGTCGCCCGGCCCGAGGCGCGGACGGCGGCGGCGAAGCGGTCGTCCCAGGTCCGCGAGGCCGCGGTGATCTGAGCTTCGACAGCCTTGAGATTCGGCTCAAGGTGATCGCCCGGTTCGAAACCGATGGTGAAGTGGACGCGCGCCAGCGGACTGCCCGAGAAGCTCGGATGATAGGCCGTGACGCGGCCGCCATAGGCCTGCGCCAAGATCTCGCCGGCGCGGGCGCGCAGGTCGGAATCGTAGCGTTCGCGCGGCACGAACAGCAGCACCGAGGCGAAGCGGTCGAACGGGTCGCGACGCTCGAACACCCGCACGCGCGGGCGGTCGTTGAGGTGCAGGATGCCGAGCGCGGCGGCCAGCAGCTCGTCCTCGGTGGCCTGGAACAGTTCCTCCCGGGGATAGGTCTCCAGGATGTTGCGCAGGCGCTTGTCGTTGTGGCTGCCCGGCGCCTTGCCGGCGCGGGTCAGGACGGTGGCGACCTTGGCGCGGATCAACGGCACGGCGTAGGCCGGCTCGTCATAGGCCTCGACCGTGAACAGGCCGACGAAGCGGATCTCGCCCGAGGGCTTGCCGTCCGCGCCGTACCGCTTGACCCCGACATAGTCCATGTAGCCGCGGCGATGGACGCGCGAGCGCAGGTTGGACTTGGCCACGGTGACCGGATCGTCGGTCAGCCTGGCCTGCATCTGGGCGGTGAGCACGGCCGGTTCGGAGGTGCGGCGAAGCACGGTGCGGGCCGGATCGCGCAACACGCCCAGCCCGTCCTGCGGCTGGAACAGCGGTTCTTCGGCGGCATAGGCGCCGTCCGTCAGGCGCGGGTACTCGTAGACCCGGGCGCCGAGATAGACGAAGTGCTCGTCGCGCAGCCAGGCCAGGAACTCAGCGTTCTCCTCGCGCCCGGCGCCGGCCGGCGAGGCCTCCAGCTCGTGGATGGTGCGGGCCATCAGGTCCAGCATGGCCGGGAAGTCGTCCACGGCGGCCCGGACATCGGCCAAGGTGGCTTGCAGGCCGGCGATCAGGGCGGCTTCGCGGTCTGAGCCGACCCGCTCCAGGATCACCTGGATCATCGATTCCTGGCGTGTTTCGCCTTCGGTGAGGCGCGCGCCCTTGGCGTCGCGGGCGACCGCGACAACCGGGTGGAACATCGAGCGGACCGACAGGCCCTGGTCGGCGATCTCGCCCATGACGCTGTCGACCAGGAACGGCGCGTCGTCCTGCAGGATCTCAAGCCGTTCCAGGCCCGGCGCGCCCTCGACCGGGGCCAGGCGGATCACCGGCAGGTCGCCTTGGCGCTGGGCCGCGAAGGCCCAGAAGTCGGCCAGCAGGGCGGCGAGCGCCTTAGTCGGGATTTCAGGTAGTTCGTCCGGCGCCGCGTCGTCGGCGGCCTGGGCGATGAAGGCCTGGGCGGCGGGAGTCTCGTCGCCGGCGAGCTCGGCAAAGGTCGAGATCAGGCCACGCTGAGCCGCGGTCGTCTTGGGGCGTTTGGTCATGATCGGGCTCCGATCTGCCGCCCGGACGCGAGAACGCCGCCGGAGGAGAGAGTCCGGCGGCGTGTGGCTCCACCCGGGGGGGGCAGGCGGAGCGCGGGGGGCTCGCGGCGGACCGGACTAGCGTCCGGGCCGCCTATGTTTCGGGCGATGCCCGAACGATCTACAGATAGGTAGGAAACGAACAACTTGAAGACCCTGGTTTTCAGTCTTTGGGTTCACGCTTGCGTGACGTTGAGGCGGGGGTTTCCGGCTCCGGTTTTTCGTGGTGCGGGTGAGGTTCGTTTTCCGGTTGGCCGTCGGCGGACATCAGGATCGCCAACCAGCGCGAGCCGTTGAACTGGGCCAGGATGACCATGGCCATCACGGTCAGCGGCGTGGACAGGAACATGCCGGCCATGCCCCAGATCGCGCCCCAGAACGCCAGGCTCAACAGCACGACCACGGGGTCCATGTTCAGGGTGTTGCCCTGCATGCGCGGCAGGATGATGTTGCCGACCACGAACTGGATCGCCTGAAGCACGCCGAGCAGAATGAGCGCCGGCCAGAAGGTGGTGAACTGGATCAGGGCGAAGATTGGCGGCGCCAGGATGCCCACCGCGCCCCCGATGACGGGGATGTAGGAGGCCATGAAGATCAGGAAGGCCCAGAATACGGCGTTGTCGAGCCCGATGGCCCACATGGCGATCCAGGACGAGACCGCGATGATCAGGCCGGTCACCGTCTGCACCCAAAGGTATTGTTCCACCCCGTCGCGAATGCGCCGGAACGCCTGGGTGGCTTCGTGCCGTTCGGCGCTGTGCGGAAACAGGCGCACGACCTTGCGCTGGAAACCCCGGCGCGAGGCGATGATGAAGCCCAGATAGATCAGGATGAAGAAGGCGTCGGTGGCGA
>JBEBYB010000180.1:0-5788 GCA_040391295.1 Phenylobacterium sp.
GCCATGGCCGTTGTCGAACTGACTGAAATTCCCGCCCTGATTCCCCGCTATTCCGCCCTGATCGGCCTCGATCTGGGGGAGAAGACCATTGGGGTGGCGGTGTCCGACACCACCCGCATGGTGGCCAGCCCGCTGGAATTGATCCGCAAGACCAAGTTCACCCAGGAGGCGGGCCGGCTGTTCTCGCTGATCGACGGGCGCGAGGTCGGCGCCGTCGTGATCGGCCTGCCGGTCAATATGGACGGCACCGAGGGGGCGCGGTGCCAGTCCAACCGCGCCTTCGCGCGCAACCTGCTGCGGCTGCGCGAAATCCCGATCGCCTTCTGGGACGAGCGGATGTCGACCATGGCGGTGAACCGGTTCCTGATCGACGAACTGGACGCCAGCCGCGCCAAACGGGCGGGCCTGGTGGACCAGATGGCCGCCGCCTGGATCCTGCAAGGGGCGCTGGAACGCCTTCGATCTGTGGGCGAATGAGCAGCAACCCTTGGCGCCTTCCCCGAGGTCGCCTAAGACGCCGCTTTAATGAGCGCAGCACCCACTGGTCTGAACGAGGTCCTTTCACGGACCTTCCCCTTCCCGAAGCGTCACTTCCTGTCCGTGGTCGATCTCAACCCCGTTGAGGTCGCCGGACTGCTGGATCTGGCCGACAGCTTCGTCGCCCTCAACAGACAGCATTCAAAGAAGCTCGACCTGCTCAAGGGTCGGACTCTGATGAACCTGTTCTTCGAGAACTCGACGCGAACCCAAAGCTCGTTCGAGCTGGCGGGCAAGCGGCTGGGCGCCGACGTGGTCAATATGAGCCCGCGCTCCTCGTCGATCTCCAAGGGCGAGACCCTGATCGATACGGCGGTGACGCTGAACGCCATGCAGCCCGACCTGCTGGTCGTGCGGCACTCCTCGTCCGGCGCGGCCTCGCTACTGTCGCAAAAGGTCACCTGCTCGGTGGTCAATGCGGGCGACGGCCAGCACGAGCATCCGACCCAGGCGCTGCTGGACATGCTGTCCATGCGCCGCGCCTTCGGCCGGATCGCCGGCCTGAAGATCGCGATCTGCGGCGACGTGCTGCACAGCCGCGTGGCGCGCTCGAACGTCGGGCTGTTGCAGATGATGGGCGCCGACGTGCGCCTGGTCGGCCCGCCGACCCTGATGCCCACCGACGCCGACCGCTGGGGCGTCGATGTCTATCACGACATGCGCAAGGGCATCGCCGGCTGCGACGTGGTGATGATGTTGCGCCTGCAGCTTGAGCGCATGGACGGGGTCATGGCTCCCTCGCAGCGCGAGTATTTCCGCTTCTACGGCCTGGACCGCGAAAAGCTGGCCTTCGCTTCCGACAATGTCCGGGTCATGCACCCCGGCCCGATGAACCGTGGGGTCGAGATCGACTCCGACGTCGCCGACGACCTCGCCGTCTCGCTGATCCAGGATCAGGTGGAGATGGGCGTGGCCGCGCGAATGGCGGTGCTGGCCTCGCTCGCGGCGCGCCTGGACAACGACTGATGAGCGCCATCGCCTCCGTCTGCGTGTTCTGCGGGGCGAGCCCCGGCGGAGACCCTGTCTATCGCGCCGCCGCCGAGGCCATGGGGCGGCAGATCGCCGGACGCGGCCTGCGGCTGGTCTATGGCGGCGCCAAGGTCGGGCTGATGGGCGCGGTGGCGGACGCGGCGCTCGGCGCCGGCGGCGAGGTGATCGGGGTCCTGCCCCACGCCCTGACCGACAAGGAAATCGCCCACACCGGCCTGACCCGCCTGGAGGTCGTCGGCTCGATGCACGAGCGCAAGGCGCGGATGGCCGAGCTGTCGGACGCCTTCGTCGCCCTGCCCGGCGGCGCCGGCACCCTGGAAGAAATCTTCGAGATCTGGACCTGGGGCCAACTGGGCTTCCACGCCAAGCCGGCCGGGTTCCTGAACGTGCGCGGCTATTACGACGGACTGCGCGGCTTTGTGGACCATGCGGTCGGCGAGGCGTTCCTGAAGGCCCCGCACCGCGACATGCTGATTTTCCGCGAGGACGGCGTGGAGATGCTGGACGCGCTGGGCGCCTACGTCCCGCCCGTCGTCGAAAAATGGATCGGACGCCCAGAACTATGACCCAACGCCCGACCGCCTTTGTGAACGCCCGCCTCGTCGATCCCGCCAGCGGCTGGGACGGCCCGGGCGCCCTGCTGATCGGTGACGGCAAGATCGTCGACGTCGCCCAGGGCGGCGACCTCGGCACGCTGTCGGCCGACATCGACGTGATCGACGCGCGCGGCGCCATGCTGGCCCCCGGCCTAGTCGACATCCGCGTGAAGACCGGCGAGCCCGGCGCCGAGACCAAGGAGACCCTGAAGTCGGCGGCCCTGGCCGCGGCGGCCGGCGGCGTCACCTCCATCGTCCTGCAGCCCGACACCGATCCGGTGATCGACGAAGCCTCGGTCGTAGACTTCATCCTGCGCCGGACCCGCGACATCGAACTGGTCCACGTCTATCCGGCCGGCGCCGCCACCAAGGGCGGCAAGGGCGAGCGCATGGCCGAGATCGGCCTGATGCGCGAGGCCGGCTGCCTCTATGTGACCGACGCCGACCGGCCGATCGTCAATTCCAAGGTGATGCGCCGGGTCCTGGCCTACGCCAAGGCCTTCGACACCCTGGTCGCTCACCGCCCGGCCGACCCCTGGCTGTCGACAGGCGCGGTCGCCACCGAGAGCGAGTTCGCCGGCCGCATGGGCCTGTCCAGCGTGCCGCCGATCGCCGAAAAGATCATGCTGGACCGCGACCTGGCCCTGGTCGAGCTGACCGGCGCGCGGTTCCTGGTCGACCAGATCACCACCGCCTGCGCGCTGGAAAGCCTGGCGCGCGGCAAGGCCAAGGGCCTGCCGGTCACCGCCACCACCTCGATCAACCACCTGTCGTTCAACGAGATCGACATCGGCGACTATCGCACCTTCCTGAAGTTCGACCCGCCGGTGCGCGGCGAGGACGACCGGCAGGCGACCATCGAGGCCCTGGCCTCGGGCCTGATCGACATCGTGGTTTCGGCCCACGCCCCGGCCCCGGCCGAGGACAAGCGCCTGCCCTATGACGAGGCCGCGCCCGGCGCCGTGGGCCTGCAGACCCTGCTGCCCGCCCTGCTCGCCTTCCACCACGACGGCCGCATCCCGCTGGTCGACCTGATGCGCACCGTCACCAGCCGCCCAGCCGAACTGCTGGGCCTGGCCGCCGGCCGCCTGGCCAAGGGCGCGCCCGCCGACCTGGTGCTCTGCGACCTCAACGCCCCGATCGTGGTCGACCTGGACAAGCTGAAGTCCAAGTCCCGCAACTCGCCCTTCGACGGCCGCCGGCTGTTCGGCGAAGTGCAGATGACGATTGTGGACGGGCGGGTCGTCTACCGGGTCTAGCTACCGGCCTCTGGCGATTTCTCAGTTTGAAATCCGCTCAGGAAGACGAATATCCTAAACGAGCACGTTTCGGCTGCCCCAACATGTCAGCGGGCTGGAGACTGGCCCCATCCTAAGGTCGGGTTTGCGACGGGTAGCGGATTTCCGCTATCGACCTTTTGCGGACTCTGCTTCGCTCGGCTTTGCCGCGTTCGGCAAGGCAAAGCTGCTTCACCGGACCGCCTCCGGCTAGACCGCCAAGCGCCAGGTCTCCCCATCCTTCACCACCTTGCCGGCGGTGGGCGGCGAGAAGTGAGTGCCGATCACCAGCGTGCCGTCGGCCTCGAGGCACTCGAACATGCGGCGGCGCGTGGCCGTCGAGGCAGCTTGGTCGTAGTCCACGATGCTAGCCCAATCCGGCCGGGCGAACTGGCAGGGATGGTGCACGAAGTCGCCGGTGATCAGCGCGTCCTCCCCCTTGGAACGGATCCGCACGCTGATGTGCCCCGGCGTGTGCCCAAGGGTGGGTTCCAGGGTGACCTCGGGGCCGACGCGATGGTCGGTCTCCACCAGGTCCACGAGCCCCGCCTCGAACACCGGCTTCACGCTATCGTGGAAGGACGACTTGGAGTGGTCCTCCCGATCCTCCTCCTCGCTGCGCCAGTAGTCGAACTCCTCGCGCCCGATCAGGTAACGGGCGTTGGGGAATGTCGGGACCCACTGCCCGTCGACCAGCATGGTGTTCCAGCCGACGTGATCGACGTGCAGGTGGGTGCAGAGCACCACATCGATGCTCTCACGCGGGAAGCCGGCGGCCTCCAGGTCGCTGAGGAAGTTGGTCTGCAGGTGTGACCAGGCCGGCATCCCCCGTTCCTTGTCGTTGCCGATGCAAGTGTCGACGATCAGCCGCTGGGTTGGCGTCTCCACCACCAGCGCATGGACGCTCGCGGTCAGCTCGCCGGTCTCGTCGGCGAAGTGCGGGCGGAGCCAGCCGATCTCCAGCGCGGCTTCCGGCGTGGCTTGCGGCAGCACGGTCCGCAGCACGCCGGTCGCCTCCAACTCCAAAATGCGCGTAACCGTGACGTCGCCCACCTGCCACTTCAGCATGCCGTTCCTCCATTTGGCCGAAGTGTCGCAGAAAAGGACGAGAAGGAAATCTCTTCCTCCTGCCAAAAGCGTGCCCCCGTGGCTGTTGAGCCGCCGGCGAGCTGCATGTCAGCGTGGCTCCGTGAAATCTGTGGACCTTGAGACCTCCGCCCAGGACTCCAGAATGGCTCGGTCCGAAGCATGCTTGGCCTCGATGGCCGCGACGGTGTCGCTCCCGAGCGGCAGGCGGACTGGAGGCTCTGGCGTATCAGCGAAGCGGAACAGGACCTCCGCCAGCCTCTCGGGATCGCCGGGCTGCCTGTGATTGAGGTCGACAACCCGCTCTCGCACCACCCCGGCCGTGCCGTTGTAGTCGTCGATTCGCTGGGGGCTGATCGAGAGCGACTGAGCGTCGAGGAAATCCGTGCGGAAATAGCCGGGCTCGACCACGGTCACGTAGATCCCGAGCGGCGCGAGTTCCGCACGTAAGGACTCGGACAGGCCCTCGACCGCGAACTTCGTTGACGAGTACACGCCGAAGCCCGGTCCTGAGCGATAGCCGCCAATTGAGGAAATGTTGAGGATGCGCCCTGAGCGCTGGGCCCGCATGTAGGGCAGCACGGCCCGGGTGACATTCAGCAGACCGAAGACGTTCGTCCGATAGATCCGTTCGACCTCATCGTGTGTGGCTTCCTCAACGGCGCCCATGAGGCCGTAGCCAGCGTTGTTGAGGAGCACGTCCAGCTGGCCGAACCGATCGACGGCGGCGGCGACGGCCGCCCGCGCCTGAGTCTCCTGCGTGACGTCCAAGGTAAGAGCGAGCAGTGACGGATGTTCTCCTAAGCCGCGGATGACGTCCTCGGGGTTCCGTGCGGTGGCGACGACGTTATCGCCGCGACGAAGCGCTAGGGCCGCGATCTTGGCGCCGAAGCCGCGCGAGGCGCCGGTGATGAACCAGGTCTTCATGGGTGGGCCTTCCTGAGGTTGCGTGATCTTGAGGCTAGGGCTCGGCAGCACCCTCCGCCATCGCCGACTTTCGCCCCCTCTCGGGCCGGGGACGAGCTGCGCGGCTACGGCGTCTTCGAGCAATCAGCGCACCGTCTTGCGAGCTGTCCCCATCTCCGCCAGCCTTAGCTTGGGGTTGAGTCACTCTCAAGTTGGCCCGACAGCTACGCGAGGGCCGTCATCGACGTCGGGAACAATTGACGAACACCCTTCTTCGCTAGAAGCTTCACCTTGACGCTGGACGGATGACGGCGCGCGCGGGCGCGGCTACCACTGGGCCAACGAGAGGGAACGCCGATGTTTGATTCACTCAGCCCGATGCTGATCGCCGCCGCC
>JBEBYB010000181.1:0-5730 GCA_040391295.1 Phenylobacterium sp.
CGTCGTTGGCGAATTCCAGGTCCATCAGCTTCAGGCGCTTGATCTCGTCGCGCAGACGCGCGGCGGTCTCGAACTCCAGGTCGGCGGCGGCCTGGCGCATCTTGGCTTCCAGATCGCGCAAGGTGGCCTTGAAGTTGTCGCCCATGAACGGCTTAGAGTCCTCGGCGACGCCGACGGGCACCAGCACGCGGTCCTTCTCGTAGGGGCTGGCGAGGATTTCCTTGATCTGGCTCTTCACGCTCTCGGGCGTGATGCCGTGCTCGAGATTGTACTCTTCCTGCTTGGCGCGGCGGCGGTTGGTCTCGGCCATCGCCCGTTCCATCGAGCCGGTGATCCGGTCGGCATAGAGGATCACCTTGCCGTCCACGTTCCGCGCCGCGCGGCCGATGGTCTGGATCAGCGAGGTCTCCGAACGCAGGAAGCCTTCCTTGTCGGCGTCGAGAATGGCGACCAGCCCGCACTCTGGGATATCGAGACCCTCGCGCAGCAGGTTGATGCCGATCAGGGCGTCGAAGGCCCCCAGCCGCAGGTCGCGGATGATCTCGATCCGCTCCATGGTGTCGATGTCGGAGTGCATGTAGCGGACCTTCAGGCCCTGCTCGTGCATGTACTCGGCCAGGTCCTCGGCCATCTTCTTGGTCAGGACGGTGATCAGCGAGCGATAGCCCTTGGCGATGGTGTCGCGCACCTCGGCGATCACGTCGTCGACCTGGGTGTGGTTGTTCTTGTTGACCGGCCGCACCTCGACCGGCGGGTCGATCAGGCCGGTGGGGCGGATGACCTGCTCGGCGAACACCCCGCCGGAGCGTTCCAGCTCCCAGGCCGCCGGCGTCGCCGAGACGTTGACCGTCTGGGGTCGCATCGCGTCCCATTCCTCGAACTTGAGCGGCCGGTTGTCGAGGCAGGAGGGCAGGCGGAAGCCGTATTCGGCCAGGGTGAACTTGCGGCGGTAGTCGCCCCGGTACATGGCCCCGATCTGCGGCACCGCCTGGTGGCTCTCGTCGATGAAGAGCAGGGCGTTTTCGGGGATGTACTCGAAGAAGGTCGGCGGCGGCTCGCCGGTGCGGCGGCCCGACAGGTAGCGGCTATAGTTCTCGATGCCGGCGCAGGACCCTGTGGCCTGGATCATCTCCAGGTCGAAGGTCGTGCGCTGCTCCAGCCGCTGGGCCTCCAGCAGCTTGCCGTTGGCGACCATCCAGTCGAGCCGTTCCTTGAGCTCGTCGCGGATCTGGATCACCGCCTGGTTCAGAGTCGGGCGCGGGGTGACGTGGTGGCTGTTGGCGTAGATCTTGATCCCTTCCAGGTCGGCGGTCTTCTTGCCGGTCAGGGGATCGAATTCGGTGATGGTCTCCACCTCGTCGCCGAACAGCGAGATGCGCCAGGCGCGGTCCTCGTAGTGGGCCGGGAAGATCTCGATGGTGTCGCCGCGGCGGCGGAAGGTGCCGCGCTCGAAGGCGGCGTCGTTGCGCTTGTATTGCAGGGCCACGAGGTCGGCCATGAGCTGCTTCTCGTCCAGGCGTTGGCCCGGCTCGAGGGTGAAGGTCATGGCGGTGTAGGTTTCGACCGAGCCGATGCCGTAGATGCAGGACACCGAGGCCACGACGATCACGTCGTCGCGCTCCAGGATCGCCCGCGTCGCCGAGTGGCGCATCCGGTCGATCTGCTCGTTAATCGAGCTATCCTTCTCGATGTAGGTGTCGGTCCGCGGCACGTAGGCCTCGGGCTGGTAATAGTCGTAGTACGAGACGAAGAACTCCACGGCGTTGTCCGGGAAGAAGCTCTTCATCTCCGAATAGAGCTGGGCGGCGAGCGTCTTGTTCGGCGCCAGGATCAGCGCCGGGCGCTGGGTCTGTTCGATGACCTTGGCCATGGTGAAGGTCTTGCCGGAGCCGGTGACGCCCAGCAGCACCTGGTCCTGTTCTCGCCCCTCCAGGCCCTCGACCAACTCGGCGATCGCCCGCGGCTGGTCGCCGGCCGGCTCGTAGTCGCTGACCAGGGTGAAGCGTTTGCCGCCCTCCGACTTGGCCGGCCGGTCCGGGCGGTGGGGCTTCCACAGCATCGGCATGGCGGCCTCGTCGTAGTCGAAGCTCGCCGACATGTCGGCGACGCCGGAGGCGGTCGGCGTGGTTTCGGGAGAACGGGGCATGAACGCCAAAGTAGGGTGGATCATGGGCGAACGCTAGTCCGCCGAAGCGCTCGGACGTGTCAGCAGCGTGGGGTGAGGCCCTAGCGTTCGTTCTTCAAGGCGCGGCGCTCCAGGGCTTGGCACTTGCTCGGCGTCACCTCCGGCCAGGGGCCGGGATCGGCGCCGATGCGGCGGTAGGCTTCGTCTTGGGTGATGCGCTCTTGGACGGACAGTTGTTCGGCGGCGCGGTCGGCGAAGCCACGGCCCGAGCGCATGGCGGCGGCGAACTGGGCGCGGGCGTCCGGATCCTCGCGGCGGGCCAGGGGTTGGCGCGAACCGCTCAGCGAGACGGCGGCGCTTTGTTGGCCCCAGTTGGAGGGAAAGGCAGGGGTGGCGCGCAGGTAGCGTTGCATGGCGCAGGCCTGCTGCACGCGCCAAGTCGGAGCCGCGGCGGAAATCCCGGGCACAGCCGTTCCCGTCAGGGCTATGAGCGCGACGACCTTCAGCATGACGCCAGTCTGGCGCCAGAAATTGGGCGCCGCTATGGCGCCGGCGGCGAGACTTCTTAAGAGCGTGACGAGGCCCTCCCGGAGGGAGAGGGCCGTGGCTGATCCTACTTGTCGGCAGCCTTGCTGATGACCGTGCCGACGCCCGCGCCGACCACCGCGCCGACCGGCCCGCCGAAGACCGCGCCGGTCACCGCGCCCGTGGCCGCCCGCTGTTCGACATTGTGGCCGCAGGCCGCAAGGGTGGCGGAAAGGGCGGCGAGGACGATCAGGCTGAGGGTCTTGCGCATGTGGTTTCCTTGAGTTCCGAGAGCTTCGCGGTGGGAACGGCGAGGCCATGGTGAAGTTCCACCGGGGCCTCTCTGCGGTTAACAGAAACTGAAAAAAGCTGGGCTGCGACCGATTGTCGGCTTGCCACCCCTGGTGCGGATCGTCATAAACCCCCTCAACTTCGCCGTAACCTGCCACTCCACGTGTATCTGGACAGGTTCATAGTTGCGACGCCGCCAGCATGAGCAGGGGCGCACGTGACGACGATGTCGGGGGGCGCAACCGCCCTCGCCACACGGGACAACTCTCTTTGACATTCGACAGTAAGGCCCACGCCGCTTGGCGTGCGCCGACATGCGCCGTATTGATCGGCTCGGGCATCGGACTTGCGCTGGGCGCAACCTACATGGCTGGTGGCATGTCGCGCGCCGCGACCGATCACGCCCGGGCTTCACGCCTGGCCAATGCGGCCGCCGGCGCCTATTCCGACACCGTTCTCGAACGCGAGGCGGCTGCTCTGGATCCGGGCGTCCTACGCATCGCCCGCCGCCACGACCCCTTCGTCTCCAGCGGTTCGGTCGAACGTGACCGCCAGAACGCGGTCCTCATTTCGCGGCTGGAGAACACCCAGCGGCCGAGCCCCAGTCGGATACCGCTGCGAGGCGGTTTTGACGTCAGTCTGCCGGCCGCCCCTCCCTTCCATCTGAGCGGCGCGCTCGAAACCTCCCGCGAACTCGAATGCCTGACCCAGGCGGTCTACTTCGAGGCGCGGGGCGAAACGCCGGCCGGCCAGGCCGCCGTCGCCCAGGTCGTGCTCAACCGCGTTCGCCATCCGGCCTTCCCGAAGACCGTTTGCGCCGTGGTGTTCCAGGGCGCAGGCAAGCGGGTCGGCTGCCAGTTCAGCTTCGCCTGCGACGGCTCCATGCGCCGTGGTCGCGAGACCGCCGCCTGGAACCGCGCCCAGAAGGTCGCCTCCAAGGCGCTGTCTGGCGGGGTCATGAGCGGGGTCGGCGACGCCACCCACTTCCACACCGTCAATGTCGCTCCGAACTGGGGGCCGCGTCTGGTGCGAACGGCCGAGGTCGGGCTGCACGTGTTCTATCGCATGGGGCGCAACGCCGGGCGGGTCTATACCGCGAGCGCCGAGAGCCACCAGGCGACCAATGCGGCGACCTTCACCTCCGCGCCCGCCATTGCTGGCCCGATGGAAGTCACCAAGGAGCTGCGCCTGACTGCGGCCGTGACCGGAGACCAGGCTGACGCCGCGGCTCACACTGGAGTCTCTTCGGCTCCGTCCAAGGCCCCGGTCGAAGCCGCCGTCTTGGCGCGTAAGAGCTCCGAGCCCCCGAGGCTTCCGGTCGCCAAGATGATCCCAGCCAAACTTACGCCGCCTCATGCGGCTGAGGTCGAGGCTGAGATCGTCGGGACCGACTGAGTTTCTGAAGTCGTTTCTCTCCCACCGTCGATGGGCCATGCTCTGCGCATGATCTTCGGCGGCGGCTGGGAAGCGACTCGGGAATTCCAATATGAATAACGGTGCGAACCGTAGCGAAGAGTTGGCCCAGGGCCTGCTCAACTGCTCTTATGACGGGCTCAAGCCCCTGCAGAAGAGCGTCATCGACCTCATCGCGGCCGAGACGCCGAGCGGCGCCGATCCGATCCTGTCGCGCGACGACCGCAGCTTTGGCCAGCGCCTGGCCGACCGGGTCGCTTCGGTTGGTGGCTCCTGGGGCTTCATCATCGGCTTTGGCGTGGCCCTGGCCCTGTGGATCGGCTGGAACCAGCTCACGCGGGGCGGCCATCTGGCCTTCGACCCCTATCCCTTCATCTTCCTCAATCTGATGCTGTCGATGCTGGCCGCCCTCCAGGCGCCGGTCATCATGATGAGCCAGAACCGGCAGAGCGCGCAGGATCGTCGCGCGGCCGAGCACGACTATGTCGTGAACCTGCGCGCCGAGCTGGAGATCATGCATCTGCACGACAAGATGGACGCCATGCGAAACCTCGACCTGGCCCGGTTGATCGAGGCCCAGAACCAGACCTTGGATATCCTCAAGACGCAGCTCGCCGAACTTTCGGCGCGCACGCGCTAGGCGCGGGCGGCTCGGCGCAGGGCCTGGGGCGGTTGTCCGAAGGCGCGCAGGAACGCCCGGCGCATGCGCTCGGGATCCCCAAAGCCGGTGAGCTCGGCCACCCGGTCGATCGGGTCTGTGGAGTTCTCCACCCGCTCGCGAGCGGTCTCCAGCCGTAGGCGCTCGACGGCCTTGGCGGGGGTCATGCCGGTTTCGGCGGCGAAGGCCCTGGCGAAGTGGCGCGGGCTCATCGCCGCCTTGTCGGCCAGCTTCTCGACCCCGAGCGGTTCGGCCAGTCGCTCGCGCATCCAATCGAGCAGGGCGGCGAACCGGCCGCCATGTCCGCCCATCTCGACCAGGGCCGAGAACTGCGACTGTCCTCCGGGCCGCCGATAATAGACCACCAGCTGCCGGGCGACGGCGCGAGCGACGTCCTCGCCGAGATCGTCGGCGATCAGGGCCAGCGCCAGGTCGATGCCGGCGGTGATGCCGGCCGAGGTCCAGATGTCGCCGTCGCGCACGAAGATCCGGTCGGATTCGACCCGCACCTTGCGGTAGCGGCGCGCGAGGTCGGCGCAGCGGTCCCAGTGGGTGGTGGCCTTGCGTCCGTCGAGCAGGCCGGCGCGGGCCAGCAGGAAGGCACCCGAGCAGACGCTGGTGGTGCGCCGCGCGCTGGCGGACGCCGCGCTGATCCATTCGGCGGTGCGCGCGCACAGCACCGCCGTCCGCGATCCATCGCCCCCGGCGATCATCAGGG
>JBEBYB010000182.1:0-5689 GCA_040391295.1 Phenylobacterium sp.
GCCTCAGTGTCTCCGTGCTCGGCTGGCGAGGTTCCGCGCCGCAGCTTGGGGGGCAAGAAGCGGTTCTCGGCCCGGACGGTCCAGGGATGGACGAGGAGGCCTGCGGCGTGGGCGTCCTTCACCAGGGCGCTGGGCGGCCCCAGAGCGCCGTCCAGGGTCGGCAGCACCATCGACCAGTCGGGGCCAACGCCGTCGGCATAGGCGGCGATGGCTTGCAGGCCCTGCGCGCTCACCATGGCCGGGCTGCCTGCGCCGACTAGTTGCACGCGGCGGGCCTTGGACAGCGTCTTGAAGGTCGCCAGCGGGCCGGGCTCGAAGCACTGGACGAAGACCGCCGCGTCGGCGGCGTCCAGGTTGTTGATCCTCAGCGCCCGCGCCAGCCGCGCCTCGATCGGCAGGCCGACGCTCGCCAGGAAGGTCGGGTGCTTCATCTCCGGATAGACGCCGATGGTGCGGCCCGCCCGGGCGCTCTGCGCCCTGGCCAGGTCAATGACCTCCTGGAAGGTCGGGATGGCGTCCTGGCCGTCGAACTTGGCGCTGCCGGGCCGCAATTCCGGCAGCCGCTCGCGGGCGCGTAGGGTCTTGAGTTCGGCCAGGGTGAAGTCCTCGACGAACCAGCCTTCGATCTCTTCGCCGTCGATGAGCTTGGTGGACCGCCGCGCCGCGAACTCGGGGCGGGCGGCGACGTCGGTGGTTCCGGCGATCTCGTTCTCGTGACGGACCACCAGGTGGCCGTCCCGGGTCACCACCAGGTCGGGCTCGATGAAGTCCGCGCCCTGGGCGATCGCCAGGCGATAGGCGCCCAGCGTGTGCTCCGGGCGCTCGCCGCTGGCGCCCCGGTGGGCGATGACGATGGGCTTGGGCGCGGTCTTGGCCATGGCGGGGCTGGCCGCCAGGGCGGCGGTCGAGGCGGCGAAGGCGCGGCGCGTCAGGTGCATGAGGACGACTTAGCCGCCCGACGTGACGCATCCGTCAAGGCTGAGTTAGCCGGCCGCCTTCAGCTTATCGAGCATCAGCGGATGCAGTTCGAGATTGGCGGTGCAGATCGAACCCTTGGTCAGCATGTCTTCGCCGCCGTCCATGTCGCTGACCTTGCCGCCCGCTTCCTGGATCATCAGCAGGCCGGCCGCCATGTCCCAGGGCTTCAGGTCGCGTTCCCAGAACCCGTCCAGGCGGCCCGCGGCCACATAGGCCAGGTCCAGCGAGGCCGCGCCGAAGCGGCGAACGCCGGCCACGCGCTGGCTGATCTGGTGCAGTTCCTTCAGGAACCGGGCGTGCTGGCCGTGGCCGAGGAACGGGATGCCGGCGCCCAGCACGCTTTCGTCCAGGTGCTTGCGGCCGGCGACGCGCAGGCGCTTGTCGTTGACGAAGCAGCCCTTGCCCTTCTCGGCCCAGAACAGCTCGTTGGTGACCGGGTTGTAGGTCACCGCGGCCACGATCGCCCCTTCGCGCTGCAGGGCGATGTTGATCGCGAAGTGCGGGATGGCGTGCAGGAAGTTGGTGGTGCCGTCCAGCGGGTCGACGATCCAGGTGTGGGTCTTGTCGGTGCCCTCGATCAGGCCGCGCTCCTCGCCGAGGAAGCTGTAGCCGGGACGGGCCTTTTCCAGCGCTTCGAACACGGCCTGCTCGGCCTTGAGGTCGGCGGCCGAGACGAAATCGGCCGGCGCCTTGCGCGACACTTGCAACTCGGCCAACTCGCCGAAATCGCGGTTCAGGCCCCGGGCCGCCTTGCGGGCGGCGTCGGACATCACTTTCAGAAGGGCGGTTTGCGTCGACACAGGTGGTTCCAGTTCTAGCGCCAAGGATGCGCCAAACGCGCCGCAAAGGCGGAAATTCGAGGCGCGGAACCTAGTGGGAGCAGGGCCTTAAGGCAAGGATAGGCCTCAACCGCGCTCGGACAAACCCTCGGCGATGGCCGCCTCGATGGCTTTGACCGCCGCGGCAGGGCCTTGCGGGTGGGCCCAGACGCCGGCCGAAACCGCCAGGAAGTCGGCGCCGGCCTTGGCCAGGCTGGCGGCGTTGCCGGCGGTGATGCCGCCGATGGCGACGCAAGGGGTCTCCATGAACTGCTGCCAGATGGTCAGGATTTCCGGCTCGGCCTGGGTCGGGGCGTCCTTGGTGGTGGTCGGGAAGAAGGCCCCGAACGCGACATAGTCGGCGCCGCCCTCGGCGGCCTCCATCGCCAGGTGGCGGCTGTCGTGGCAGGTGACGCCGATCATCGCGTCCTGGCCCATGATCTTGCGGGCCTGGCCGAGCGGCGTATCCGACTGGCCGACATGCACCCCGTCGCAGCCGAGCTTGGCGGCCAGGTCAGGGCGGTCGTTCAGGATCACCGCCACGCCGCGCGCCTGGGCGATGGGCGCGAGGGCCTCGACGGCGGCGGCGATGATCTCGTCGGGTTGATCCTTCAGGCGGATCTGCAGGGCGGCGACTTCGCCGGCGTCCAGGGTCTGGGCCAGCAGCCGGCCAAATGCGGCGAGGTCGTCGACGCGCGGCGGGGTGATCAGATAGAGGCGGCAATCGGCGGTCGTCATGGCCGTCTTCTAACCCCGCGAGCAGACCGGCGACAGCGCCTTCATCTCCGGGCGCGGGGCTTGGCGGTCAGTCTTTCTTGGCATGCGCGGCAAACCGCCACGGACCCTCGCTCAACTTGCAAATGATTTGCAACGGCGTTCGCATCTGCTACATATGACTCCTGGTCGGGAGAAGTCCGTCTTGTACATTTGTAACTGTAACGGGATCCGCGAGCGCGAAGTCCGCGCCGCCATCGACGCTGGCGCCACCCGCCCGGCCGAGGTCTTCCGCGCATGCGGCTCGCAGGCTCAATGCGCACGCTGCGTCTGCGATATGCGCAAGATGATCAGCGAGCAGGATCAAGCGCTGCGCTTCGCCGCCGAGTAGAGGTATTTCGCCCCTAGCGCCGAACTCTTCGCAAGCTTGCGAACGAAACGCGGAATCACTTGCAAACATAGGCTTTGACTCGCCTCGCCCCGAGTAAGAGTTTGCCCTTCGAAAACGGATTCGAGGAGGTTCCCATGCAAGGCGACAAGGCCATCATTCGGCGATTGAACGCTGTGCTCACCAATGAGCTCACCGCGGTGAACCAGTACTTCCTGCATGCGCGGATGTACGAGAACTGGGGTTTCACCCGTCTCGCCAAGATCACCTATGACGAGTCGATCGGCGAGATGAAGCACGCCGACAAGCTCATCAAGCGCATCCTGTTCCTCGACGGCCTGCCCAACCTGCAGGACCTGCACAAGCTGAAGATCGGCGAGAACGTGCCCGAGTGCATGACCTCCGACCTGTCGGTCGAGGTCAGCGGCCGCGCCGATCAGATCGCCGGCATCAAGGAGTGCGAGGCGGCGGAAGACTATGTCACCCGCCAGATCCTGCGCGAGATCCTGACCGACACCGAGGAGCACATCGACTTCCTCGAGACGCAACTGTCGCTGGTGAAGTCGCTGGGCGAGCAGAACTACCTGCAAAGCGCGCTCGGCGAACTCGAAGGCGCCGGCGGCCACTAAGGGACGGCCACCCCACGGATCGTCATGGCCGGGCGAAGACCCGGCCATCCATAGATTCCGTTAGAGCAGGCTGGGAAACAGGTCGTCCCAGTTCGGATTGTCCTGTTCGATCAGGCCGATCTTCCAGTCGCGCTTGTACTTCTTCAGCCGCTTTTCCCAGCGGATGGCTTCGACCACCGTGAAGCAGCGCCGGAACCAGACCAGACGCGTCACGCCGTAGCGGCTGGTGAACCCCGGCGTGGCGCCCTCCCGGTGCTCATGTATGCGTCGCAGCAAATTCGCGGTCACGCCGATGTAGAGCGTCCCGTGCTTGCCGCTGGCCAGGATGTAGACGGCGTTGTTAGCGTGCACCGGATCCATGGCCAAGCTTGGTGCGTATGGATGGCCGGGACAAGGGCCCGGCCATGACGAACCAGTGTGGTGGGGAAGGCGATTCAACTTTCCCCTTCGCTCGTCATGGCCGGGCGAAGACCCGGCCATCCATAGACTCCGTCGTTGCAAGCTGACCCCGTGGGCGCCGTTCTAACGACCCCGGCCGCAATCTCTTCCAGACACCCCCGAAATCCCGCTAGGCTCCGCCCCAACAATAAGACGTGGGGGGATGGCATGGCCGAGACGGTGGTGGGCGACGGCGTCGCCTCGAAGACCAACCATCGACTGGTGATCGGGGCGGCCTCGGCCGGCACGGTCTTCGAGTGGTACGACTTCTACCTCTACGGCTCGCTGGCAGGGTTCATCACCCAGCACTTCTTCTCGGGCGTCAACGAAACCACCGGCTATATCTTCGCCCTGCTGGCCTTCGCGGCGGGCTTTGCGGTGCGTCCGTTCGGGGCGCTGGTGTTTGGGCGGCTGGGCGACCTCTGGGGCCGCAAGAACACCTTCCTGGTCACCATGCTGCTGATGGGGCTCTCGACCTTCGCGGTCGGGCTGCTGCCCGGCTATGACCAGATCGGCGTGCTGGCCCCCATCCTCTTGATCGTCATGCGGCTGATCCAGGGCCTGGCCCTGGGCGGCGAGTACGGCGGGGCGGCGACCTATGTGGCCGAGCATGCGCCGCCGGGAAAGCGCGGCCTCTACACCAGCTGGATTCAGACCACCGCGACGCTCGGCCTGTTCCTGAGCCTGCTGGTGATCCTGGCGGTGCGCTCGCTGACCGGCGAGGAGGTGTTCAAGGCCTGGGCCTGGCGCATTCCGTTCCTGGTCTCTTCGGTGCTGCTCGGCGTCTCGCTATGGATCCGCCTGAAGCTCAACGAGAGCCCGGTCTTTCAGAAGATGGTCGACGAGGGGACCACCTCGAAGAAACCGCTGACCGAGTCGTTCGCCAAGTGGCCGAACCTGAAGATCGTATTGCTGGCCCTGGTCGGCCTGACCGCCGGCCAGGCGGTGGTCTGGTACACCGGCCAGTTCTACGCCCTCTTCTTCCTGGAGAAGACGCTGAGGGTCGACGGGGCGCTGACCAACACCCTGGTCGCCTTCGCCCTGATCCTCGGCACCCCCTTCTTCGTCGTGTTCGGCTGGCTGTCGGACAAGATCGGCCGCAAGCCGATCATCCTGGCCGGCTGCCTGTTGGCGGCCCTGACCTATTTCCCGATCTTCAAGGCGCTGACGGCGGCGGCCAATCCAGCCCTGGCGGCGGCTTCGGCCAGCGCCCCGGTGCGGGTGATCGCCGATCCGGCCGACTGCTCGTTCCAGTTCGATCCGGTCGGCAAGACCGCCTTCTCCACCTCCTGCGACGTGGCCAAGGCCGCCCTGGCCAGCGCCGGCGTCACCTATGAGAACGTGGCCGCGCCGAAGGGGACGCTCGCCGTGGTCAAGATCGGCGAGACACAGGTCCCGAGCTTCCGGGGCGAGGCGATGCCCAAGGCGCAGTTCGCCGCCGAGAAGGGCGCCTGGACCAAGACCCTGTCGGCCGCCCTGCACCAGGCGGGCTACCCGGCCAAGGCCGACCCCGACCAGATGCACAAGCCGGCCGTGGTGGGGCTGCTGTTCCTGCTGATGCTCTACGTGACCATGGTCTACGGCCCGGTCGCCGCGGCGCTGGTCGAGATGTTCCCGGCCAGGATCCGCTACACCTCGATGTCGCTGCCCTATCATATCGGCAACGGCTGGTTCGGCGGGTTCCTGCCCACCACGGCCTTCGCCATGGTGGCGGCCACCGGCAA
>JBEBYB010000183.1:0-5672 GCA_040391295.1 Phenylobacterium sp.
TCACCGACTTCAATCGTGCCCAGGGCGACCACATCATGCTGTCGACCAAGCAGGCGGCGAGCTTCCAAGATCTGACGTCGAAGATGGCCATGGTGGGCACAGACACCGTGATCACCTTGGACGGCCAGACCATCGTGTTAAGCGGGATGTCGATGCCCGATCTGACCGCTTCGGACTTCATCTTCGTCTAAAGTGGCACGCGGTGCGTGACGCCGATGATCTTGAGGACCACTTGTCGTGGGTGGCGGACGCCCAGGGACTACGCCAGAGCCATATCCGGAGAGGCTGGCCGGCACGCCGCGAACCCTGACCCCTCCGCGCGCCGGCCTCTTGCAACACCAGCCGAGCAAGGCTCAGATCAATCCAGGACTCTCGTTATCGTTGGATGAGAAATGGGGGGCACGTCAGGGGCAAAAAAAGGGGGTCTGAAGATCAGGCCCTTGGACGCTCCCGGGGCGGCCTGAGCACCAAGGTCCACATGGCCGTGCGCGGCCTGGGTCAGCCCGTCCGCTTCATCCTGACCGCCGGACACCGGGGCGACGCGCCCCAAGCCGCCGCCTTGATCGAAGGGCTGCCTGCAAAGATCGTCATGGCCGACACCGCCTATGACGCCGACCATCTGCGACAGGCCATCGCCGACAAGGGCGCGATCGCCGTCATTCCCAACAACCCCTCCCGCGCCAGCAAGCACGGGCTCGATAAGCACCTCTACGCCCAGCGCCACTTGGTCGAATGCTGCTTCAGCCGCCTCAAGCAGTTCCGCCGGGTCGCCACCCGCTTCGAGAAAACCGCCCGAAACTACCCCGCCATCCTGAATCTCGCCGCCACCGTCATGTGGATGAGATAAGTGTCTACAGAACCTAGAGGCGTTCGCCAAAACCTTGCCGACGAGCGTACAGTAATCTTCTCATGCTACCGGCTGTACGGCTGGGAGTTCAGCCCCCGAGTCGCCGTAGCGCGCGAGACCTGGGAGCATGCGACCTGGACGCTCTGGCCGACAAGGTCGTTCTCTTCCTGGGCTTGGCGGCAAGCTGGGCTCTGCAGATCACGGCAGCGGCTCCAAGTGGCCTGGGCGCGCTGGGCGGGGCCGTTCCCAAGGTGGTCGACGAGGAGGGCGGCGATGGCGGGCCGATAGGTCGCGGGGGAGGCGGTGAAGATCTCCACCGACGCGGTCACGATATGCTCGGCGCGTTCGAAACCGGTCGCCTGCCGCGGGAGTTCGGCGAGGCGGACGTCCAGAGCGTCCAGGCCCGTCACCAAGAGGGCGCGTAGGATGTCCTCGCGAGAGCTCCATCGTGAGCGAGCCGACGTCTTCAAGTTCGATGATCCGGCGAGCGGCGGCGAGGATGCGCTCGCGGCGAGCCAATTAAATTATCTAGACCACCAGGACTTGATGAATGCGCGTGGCGGCGAGTTCGCCGAACGCCTTCGTTTCCGGCCCCAATCGCTTTAGGTCGGCGTAGAGTTCGCAGGTTCGCGGATTCGGGCGCGCGTTCTGTAGGCTGGAGGTTTCGATGATCATCGCTGGATGGATTCTTGCAATCCTGGGGCTCGCCCAGGTGGTGTTCTCGGGCACGATCGAGGTCTCGCAACTCACCGAGGGCAACCGGCTGATCGGCTTGGCGCCCAATGTCATCGCCAACGCCGACCTGGTCGGGCAACGGGCGATGATCCACCAGGGCGGTTGCGCGACCTTCCTGGCCGGGGTGATCTTCATCGGCGCGGCCTATCTGAAGCCGGCGCCTCCCGGCCAGCAAACCAAGGCCTGGACCGGGATCGCGGCGATCGCCGCGATGGTGATGACGGTCGGCGCGGTCGGCGGTTTCGGCGCCTTCCTCTATGCGCTGCACGAGCAAAACGCCGACCAGCGACTGGTCGACGAGATCCGGGTCCGCGAGGCGCGCAATCAGTCGACCGACGCGCTGATGAAAGAGGCTGACCGCCGGCTGCGCAACGAGGCCGAGGCCGCGGCGGCTTCCCGTTAGGGAAACTGGCTTGCGCTGGAGCTCGGCTCTTCGCATGAGAGCGCTATGAGCGATCCCCTGTTTTTCGACCTGCGCGCGACGCACAATCCACACCGCTGGTACTTGCCCCTGACCCCTTCCGTCTGTGTCGGCTCGCGCGACAACCTGTTCATGTTTGGCGGGGTCGGCATGGCCTCGGCCATCGTCGCGCTGGAGCGGACCTGCGGGCGGCCGGTGATCTGGGCGACGGCCCAGTACCTCTCCTATGCGCGGCCGCCCAGCGTCGTGGACCTGGATGTTCGAGTGCCGGCGGCGGGCAAGTACAACAGCCAGGCGCGGGTGATCAGCCATGTGGGCGACAAGGAAATCCTGACGGTCAACGCCGCGCTCGGCGCGCGGCCCAGCGAACTGTCCAAGCAGTGGCTGACCAGGCCTGATGTCGCCCCGGCGGAGGAATGCGAGCCGGCGGCCCACTGGCGCGGCGGCGGCGAGGACCTGCACAGCCGCATCGAGGTGCGGGTGGCCAAGGGCGATTACGGGGGAACCCAGGCCGGGGGCGAGCCCGCCGATGACGGGCGGTTGCTGCTCTGGATCCGCTCGCGCGAGGGCTTGCCGGCTGATTCCAGCTTGCTGGCGATCATGGCCGATTTCATTCCCGGCGCGATCGGCAACGCCCTGGGCCTGAACGCCGGCGGCAACAGCCTGGACAACACCATCCGCTATCGCCGGATCGTGCCGACCGAATGGGTGTTGTGCGACATCCGGATCACCGGGGTCCATGGCGGCTTCGGCCACGGAGCGATGTACCTGTTCGCCGAGGACGGCGAGTTGATGGCCACGGCCAGCCAGTCGCTGATCGTGCGGGTGCGCGAGGATCGGGGCTAGGTCAGCGCCTCAAGCGCGGGGAGGCGGGCGAGGTCCTTGGGGCGTCCGAAGCGGCGGCAAATTTCCGCCTGTTCGACTGCGGTCGGTATGAAGAGCGTCCCGCCCGGGCGTTGAACCGGCTGTCGGGTCCTGGGGCGCACCGGCGACCATCCACGCGGCTCGCAGACCTCGAAGCTGGCCATGATCTCGACGGGCAGGGCCCCGATTTGCGCCCTGGCGAATATCTTCGAGCGAAAGAGCCGCGAGGCTCCGCCGGTTTCGATGCGGGCGTCCCAGAGCGCGATGAGCTGGACGGCGTCCCGCTCGCTGACGATCAGGTCCACGTCCGGCGGGGAGAGGCCGGGCACGCCGGCCAGCGCCATACCGGCGCCGCCGAACACCCACCAGTCGTCGCGCAGGCCCACGCAGCCCGCGGCCACCAGGTCGAGGGTCGCGGCCAGTTCGGGGTTGATCGCAGATTTCACCATCCACCGGCTCCTAGAGAGGTTCCCGTACAGGCTCAATCGGATGTAACCAATGGCGTGGCCGGGTGGGCGGCCCAAGTTGGGGAGTGGCGAGATGACGTGGGTTCGCAGACACGGTCCTTGGGCGGTGCTCGCCTTGGTCGGCGCGGTGGCGCTGTCGGTCGTGGCCATAGCCCGGGGCGAGAACGTCAACGCGCTGTGGATCCTGGCCGCGGCGCTGTCGGTCTACCTGGTCGCCTACCGCTACTACAGCCTCTACATCTCCAAGAACGTCATGCGCCTGGACGGCTCGCGGCCGACGCCGGCGGTCACGCGCAACGACGGCCTGGACTATGTCCCGACCAACAAGAACGTCCTGTTCGGGCACCACTTTGCAGCCATCGCCGGGGCCGGACCGCTGGTGGGGCCGGTGCTGGCCGCCCAGATGGGCTATCTGCCAGGGGTCCTATGGATCCTGGCTGGCGTGGTGCTGGCCGGGGCGGTGCAGGACTTCCTGATCCTGGTGATTTCGATGCGCCGGGACGGCAAGTCCCTGGGCGAGTTGATCCGCGAGGAGATGGGGCCGATCCCCGGGGTGATCGCGCTGTTCGGCGCCTTCATGATCATGGTGATCATCCTGGCGGTGTTGGCGCTGATCGTCGTCAAGGCGTTGACCGGCAGCCCGTGGGGGACGTTCACCGTGGCGGCCACCGTTCCCATCGCCATCCTGATGGGCGTCTATATGCGCTACATCCGGCCAGGCCAGATCGCCGAGGTCTCGGTCGTCGGCTTCGCCCTGCTGATCGGGGCCATTGTGCTGGGCCAGCATGTGGCGGCTTCGCCGACCTTGGCGCCCTTGTTCACCCTGACCGGCATTCAGCTCTGTTGGATCCTGATCGGCTACGGCGCGATCGCCGCCGTGTTGCCGGTCTGGCTGCTGCTGGCGCCGCGCGACTACCTTTCGACCTTCCTGAAAATTGGCGCGATCCTGGCCCTGGCTATCGGCATCGTGATCATGCGGCCGAACCTGCAGATGCCGGCCCTGACGCCGTTCATCCATGGCGGCGGGCCGGTGTGGTCGGGCACCCTGTTCCCGTTCCTGTTCATCACCATCGCCTGCGGCGCGGTCTCGGGCTTCCACGCCTTGATCGCCTCGGGCACCACGCCCAAGCTGATCGACAACGAGGTCAACGCCCGCTTCATCGGCTACGGCGGCATGTTGATGGAGAGCTTCGTGGCGATCATGGCGCTGATCGCCGCCTCGATCCTCGATCCCGGCATCTACTTCACCATGAACAGTCCGGCCGCCGTGGTCGGCACGACGGCGGAAAGCGCCTCGGCGGCGGTCGCGGCGATGGGCCATCCGGTTTCGCCCGAAGTGATCATCCAGACCGCCAAGGACGTGGGCGAGACCACCATCATCTCGCGCGCAGGCGGCGCCCCGACCCTGGCGGTCGGCATGGCCCACATCTTCTCCCACGTGCTGGGGGGCAAGGCGATGATGGCCTTCTGGTACCATTTCGCCATTCTGTTCGAGGCGCTGTTCATCCTGACGGCGGTGGACGCCGGCACGCGGGCCGGGCGGTTCATGCTGCAGGACCTGCTGGGAACCTTCGCGCCTGGCTTCAAGAACACGGCGTCCTGGCCCGCCAACATCACCGCGACCGCGCTCTGCGTGGCGGCCTGGGGCTACTTCCTGCACCAGGGGGTGACCGATCCGCTGGGCGGGGTGAATACGCTGTGGCCGCTGTTTGGCATCTCCAACCAGATGCTGGCGGCGATCGCCCTGATCCTGGCGAGCGTGGTGATCTTCAAGATGAAGCGCGAGCGCTACGCCTGGGTGACCATCGTGCCGGCGCTGTGGCTATGCATCTGCACGCTGACGGCGGGCGGCCAGAAGGTGTTCTCGTCTGATCCCGCCATCGGCTTCCTGGCTCACGCCAAGCGCTATGGCGACGCGCTGGCGGCGGGCGAGGTGCTGGCGCCGGCCAAGAACGCCGGCGAGATGGCCAAGATCGTCTGGAACGACCGCATCGACGCCGCGCTCTGCGTGCTGTTCATCGCCGTGGTGCTGAGCATGATCTGGTTCGGGATCAAGGCCTGCATCAAGGCCTACCGCACCGACGGCTGGACGGCCCGCGAGGCCGAGTCGGCCATGATGGCGGCGGAGTAGGGCGATGGGCCAGTCGAACCCCTTCGCCGATTTCGCCCGTTGCCTTTGTGACGGCGCGCGGCTGATGGTCGGCGTGCCGAACTACGACACCTATGTCGAACATGTGACGCGGACCCATCCGGATCAGGCGCCAATGACCCGGGTCGAGTTCTTCCGCAACCGCCAGGACGCCCGCTATGGCGGCGGCTCGGGCGGCTTCCGCTGCTG
>JBEBYB010000184.1:0-5668 GCA_040391295.1 Phenylobacterium sp.
GCCGCCGATAATAGACCACCAGCTGCCGGGCGACGGCGCGAGCGACGTCCTCGCCCAGATCGTCGGCGATCAGGGCCAGCGCCAGGTCGATGCCGGCGGTGATGCCCGCCGACGTCCAGATGTCGCCGTCGCGCACGAAAATCCGATCCGGCTCGACCCGCACCTTGCGATAGCGGCGGGCGAGATCGGCGCAGCGGTCCCAGTGGGTGGTGGCCCTGCGCCCGTCGAGCAGACCGGCGCGGGCCAGCAGGAAGGCCCCCGAGCAGACGCTGGTGGTGCGCCGCGCGCTAGCTGACGTCGTGCTAATCCATTCGGCCGTGCGCGCGCACAGCACCGCCGTCCGCGATCCATCGCCCCCGGCGATCATCAGGGTGTCGAGGGGCGTGTCGGTCAGTGGCTCGGCGATCAGCAGGGCGCGTGACGAGGAGGCGACCGGGCCGGGCTCGCGGGCCATCACCTTGATCTCATAGGCTCCCGGAACATAGCGCGCGGCGATCTCGAAGGCGGCGATGGGGCCGGCCGCATCGAGGATCTGGAAGTCCGGGAAGATCAGGACGCCGACAGCGCGCATGGCTGAATCCGAGGGAAGAATGTCATTTCGGCCGGAAGTTAGGCCGCGCACTGTGGCCTCGTCAAATCCCTGGAGGTCGCCATGTCGCAGTTTCAGATCATCATTCCGCTCTATTCCGACGTCACCCATCTCGACTTCACCGGCCCGCACCAGGTGCTGGCGCGCCTGCCCAACACCAAGGTCACCGTCGCCTCGATGGGCGGCGTCGATGTCACGGCGGACGGCCTGACCTTCGCCAATCTCGCAGACCTGTCGAAGGTAGAGCATTGCGACATGCTGTGCGTGCCGGGCGGTTTCGGCACGACCGACGCCATGCTGGATGAGGCGTTCATGGCGCAGATCCGGCGGTTGGGCGCGGGATCGAAGTATCTGACCAGCGTCTGCACCGGCTCGCTGATCCTGGCCGCCGCCGGCTTCCTGCGCGGCAAGCGGGCGGCTTGTCACTGGGCCTGGCGCGATCTGTTGATCCCGTTCGGGGCTATCGTCGATGAGGGCCGGGTGGTCCGGGACGGCGACATCATCACCGGCGGCGGGGTGACGGCGGGTCTCGACTTCGCCTTCGTGGTCGCCGCCGAACTGGCGGGGGAGACCTTCGCCCAGTCCATCCAGCTTGGCCTGGAATACGCGCCGGCGCCGCCGTTCGCCTCGGGACGGCCCGAGTTGGCCTCCCCCAAGGTGCTGGCTGGCGTCAAGGCGGCGATGGCCTCAGGCGCCGCGGCGCGGTTGGCCGCGGCTGAGCAAGCCGCCGCGCGCCTTCCTCCATCCCAATAGCCAGCTAGGCGGTCAGGCCCAGGATGCGCACCAGGGCGGCGGGTTCGATCGGCTTGCTCAGATAATCGTTGAAGCCGAGCGCCAGCAGGCGCTCGCGCTCGCCGGTCATGGCGTCGGCGGTCAGGGCGACCACCGGGATCGTCACCTGGCCGCTGGCCCGAATGGCTTCCAGGGTCTCGATGCCGCTCATGCCGGGCATGTGGATGTCCATGAACACCACATCGAAGGGCTCAGCTTGCAGGACGTGCAGGCTTTCCTGGCCGCTGCCGACGGTCTCGACGCTCAGGCCCAGCGCCTCGAGCAGGGCGCGGGCGACGTCCTGGTTGGTTGCGTTGTCGTCGACCACCAAGGCCCGGACAGGCGTGTGCCGGGGCGGTGGTTGAGCGGGGGCGTACGGCGCGGGGCGGAAACCCGCCTCCTGCAAGGGCAGGGTGAGCGTGAAGCTTGATCCCTCGCCGGGGCGGCTGTCGAGGGTGATGTCGCCGCCCATCAAGCGGGCGAGGTTGCGCGAGATGGCCAGGCCCAGACCGGTGCCGCCAAAGCGTCGGGCGATGCTGGTGTCGGCCTGGGTGAAGCCCTGGAAGAGATGCGCCTGCGTCCCCGGTTCGATCCCCGGTCCGGTGTCGGCGACGGTGAAGGCGATCTCGTCGCCGCGCCCGGTGTTGGCGACGCTCAGTCGCACATCGCCCTTGGCGGTGAACTTCAGGGCGTTGGACAGCAGGTTTTGCAGGATCTGGCGAATGCGGGCGTCGTCGCCGATCACCCAGGTCTGAACGTCGGGGGAAATCTGGCAGGTCAGGACCAAGCCTTTTTCAAGCGCGGTGGGGCTCCAGAGCTCAATCGATCGGCCAACGGCATGGTGCAGGTCGAAAGGGCGATCTTCGATGTCGAACCGGCCGGCCTCGATTTTCGCCAGATCGAGAATGTCGTTGAGGATGGTCATCAGCCCGCCGCCGGACCGCAGCAGGGTGGCGACGTGTTCAGCCTGGCGGGGGTTGAGGTCCGTGCGTTCCAGGGCATGGGCCATGCCGAGCACGCCGTTCATCGGTGTGCGTAGTTCGTGGCTCATCATCGCCAGGAAGGCGGACTTGGCCTGGTTGGCGGTCTCCGCGGCGCGGGTCTGCGTCTCTAGTTCGAGCCGGGCAGCCGCCAGTTCGCGCGCGGCGCGCACGCTTCGTTGGGCGGACATCGCGGCGTAGCTGACGACGACCACGGCCCCCATGGCGGCGGCTAGTCGTTCGGAGCCCTCAAAAGCTGGAAACAACAGGATCGCGAGGAGAAGCGCGACCGCGCTGGGCGCGCCGAAGACCAGGAGGGCCAGCGGAGAGCGGAAGGCGTGGCTGATGGCGTTCACCAGCAAGGCCGACCAGGTCAGCAGGGCCAGGAATTCCGCACCGGGGAGGTCGGACAGCCAGAAGGCGAAACCCAGGCCAACCCAGGCTAGGTTCACCGCAAGGGCTGAACCTAGATAGGAGAGGCGTTGAAGGAAGCTTGGAGGACGATCCCCGCTCTGGGTGGCGAACCAAGTCCAAATCTCGGCGGCCGCAAAGGCCGCGCCCCAGATCGCGGCGGTCTTCGGACCGAGCACCGCGCCAACTAGCATAATGTTGAGAGCGCCGACGACCCATCGCGACGGCGCCATCTTTCGGGCTGACCGCGCTACGCCGTCAAAGCCCTCATCCCACGCAAAAACCGATAACTTCATCACGCCGCCCGACCGATCGGCGCGCAGTGTCGACGCGATTGCGCAAGATAGGTTTAACAGCGCCACCCCAGCGCGATCAAAATGACGATCAGCGATCCTGGGTTTTGGCGTGAACCGTGTCGACATTCTGGTGAATGTTGCCCTGGCGACCCTGGTTCTTGAGGTTCACGTCGCCGTCGCCGGGCTGGCCAGATTGCAGGCCCGTCTTGACGTCACGCCGATCTTGGCCAGCGCCTTGGATGTCCGGCCGCGCGCCGCGGAAGGAGCGCTGTTCCTTGGGAATAGGTGGGGCCCTGCTCATCAAAAACCTCCTTCAATGCCTTGAAGGAACCGGCGGCGGCGGGCCTTGTTCCGGCTAGACGGCGTCCAGCCCGATATCGAGAACCGGGGCCGAATGGGTGAGAGCGCCGACGCTGATCACATCGACGCCGGTCTCGGCGATGCCGCGCACGGTCTGCAGATTGACGCCGCCGGAGGCCTCTAAAGTGACCTTGCCGGCCGCCAACCGCACGGCGGTCGCTAGGTCTTCGAGGTCGAAATTATCCAGCATGATCACGTCTGGGCGCAGCGGCAGAGCCTCGTCGAACTGCGCCAGGCTGTCGACCTCGACCTCGATCTTCATCAGGTGGCCAGCCGCCGCGCGGGCGCGGTTGAGGGCCTGGGCGACGCCGCCGCAGGCCGCGACGTGGTTGTCCTTGATCAGGATCGCGTCATCGAGACCAAAGCGGTGGTTCAGGCCGCCGCCGCAGCGCACCGCGTACTTTTCAAGGTGACGCAGGCCAGGCGTGGTCTTGCGGGTGTCGGCGATTCGCGCCTTCGTCCCGCTGACGGCGGTGGTGTAGGCGTGGGTCAGGGTGGCGACCCCGGAGAGCCGGCCCAGCAGGTTCAGCGCGGTGCGCTCGGCCGAGAGCAAGGCGCGGGCGTTGGCCTCGACCCTGGCCAGGACGTCGCCGGGCTGGACGAGGTCGCCATCGGATACGCATTCCTCAAAGCTGGCGCCCGGATCGAGGGTCAGCACCGCGAGACGCGCGCAGGCCAGGCCCGCCACCACGCCGGGTTGTCGCGCCGCGAACACCGCCGAGAGGCGGGCGTCGGCGGCGATGCAGGCCTGGGCGGTGACGTCGCCGGCGCGGCCCAGGTCTTCGGCCAGGGCGGCCGTGACGACGGGCGCGATCAATAGATCAGGTATCGGAGCGGTCATTCGGCGGCCAGGCGTGGGGGGCTGGGGGCGGGCAGGGTGACGAAGGTCCGCGCGGGCGTATCATCGCGAACGCCGTCGGCGCGGAAGTGGGCGCCGAGGCTGGCGGGCCGGGCGAGGGCCGCTTGGGCGGTCAGCCTGGCGGCGACCAGCGGCGCGGCGCGGCCATGGGCGTCTTCCATCGCGTCGATCTCGGCGATCAGACGGGTGAGGCCGGCGGCGTCGCGGACCACGCCGGCGTCGCGGCTCATGGCGACGCGCAGCCGCGCCAAGGCTTCCGGCGGCAGGTCCGGCGCGGGCGCCGCGCGCAGCGGCCGGCTCTTCGGATCTTGGACGTCGCGGGCGGCGCGTCCGGCGCGGGCGCCGAACACCGCGGCCTCCAGCAGCGAGTTGGACGCCAGACGGTTGGCGCCGTGCACCCCGGTCGAGGCGCACTCGCCCGCGGCGAACAGATTGGTGAGCGAGGTGCGGCCGTCGGCGTCGGTGACGATTCCGCCCATGTGGTAGTGGCAGGCCGGCGCGACCGGGATCGGCTGGACCCGCGGATCGATGCCGCCCGACAGGCAGGCCGCGAACACCGCCGGAAACTCGTCGGGGAAGTGCGCGCCGACGGCGGCGCGGGCGTCCAGGAACGCGCCGCGACCGGCTTCGCGCTCGGCGTGGATGGCGCGGGCCACCACGTCACGGGGCGCGAGTTCGGCGTCGGAGTGGTAGCGGGCCATGAACGGCTCGCCGTTCCCGTCGATCAGCTTGGCGCCTTCGCCGCGTAGCGCCTCGGTGGCCAGGGGCGCCGGATCGCGGCCGATGTCGATCGCGGTCGGATGGAACTGCACGAACTCGGGGTCGGCGATGGTCGCGCCGGCCATGGCGGCCAGCGCCAGGCCCTCGCCCTTCAGTTCCGGCGGGGTCGTCGTGACGGCGTAGAGGCCGCCGATTCCGCCCGTCGCCAGGATGGTGGCGGCCGCGGTGATCTCGATCAGACGTCCGTCTTCCTCGGCCAACACGCCGCGCACGCGGCCGTCGGCGTCCTGCAGCAGGCCGCGCAGGCGCGCGCCCGAACGGATCTGGATGTGCGGCGCCGAGAGCGCGGTCCGGACCACCGCGTCCATGATGGCGCGGCCGGCCTGGTCGCCCTTCACCCGCGCCACGCGCGAGCGCGAATGGGCGGCTTCGAGGCTGGTGGCGAAGCGGCCCTGATCGTCACGGTCGAACGGCGCGCCCAGCAGGGCCAGCCGGCGGACGGCTTCGGGGCCTTCCTCGGCGAGGATGGCGGCCATGGCCGGATCGACCAGGCCCGCGCCGGCCGCGATGGTGTCGGCGGCGTGCAGGGCCGGGGCGTCGTCGTCCGACAGAGCCGCAGCCATGCCGCCTTGGGCCCAGGCCGAGGAACAGCCCTGGTTCACCGGCGCGCCGGTCAGGACCA
>JBEBYB010000185.1:0-5660 GCA_040391295.1 Phenylobacterium sp.
ACGACCTCCGCCAATTTCACGATCACCATTACTGAGCCCCCGACACCGCCCGAGCCGACGACACCCACCCCGACACCCGGCGACGACGTGATCACCCTGCCGGCCGCCGGCGGAACGATCTCGGCCGGTGAAGGCGCCGACAGCGTGGCCGGCGCGGCCGGTGACGATTTCATCCACGGCAATGTCGGCGACGACACCGTGTCCGGCGGCGGCGGCGACGACATCGTGCGCGGCGGCCAGGGATCCGACTTCGTCCACGGCAACACCGGCGAGGATCTGATCTTCGGCGACCTCGGCGATGACACCGCCGCCGGCGGCCAGGGCGCCGACTTCGTCCAGGGTAACGCCGGAAACGACTATGTGGCGGGCGATCTGGGGAACGACACGGTCCTGGGCGGCCAGGGCGCGGACATCGTCCTGGGTGGCGCGGGCGACGACTATGTCTCCGGCGATCTGGGCGACGACACCCTGACCGGCGGGGCCGGTGCGGACCTGTTCAACTTCTCCAACGGGTCAGGCCACGACGTGGTCACCGACTTCTCGCGGGCCGAAGGCGACCACATCCGCATCTCGCCCAGCGACGCGGCCGACTTCTCGGCCCTGTCGATCACCAGCCAGGGGGCTGACACCCTGATCACCCTGGGCGCGCAGACCGTGGTCCTGGTCGGGGTTTCGGCCGGTTCGCTGACCGCCGCGGACTTCGTGTTCGCCTAGGGACGATTGCCATCGGCCGGGCGGCGCGGCAGGTTGCCGGCCGCCGCCCTTTGGCCGCAGGGGCGGCGCACGTGCAACCCGCGGCCTGGGCGTCGTCACATGTCGAATTCGCAAGTCCCTCTCTCGGCCCATGACCAACTGCGCGAGGCGGCGCGCGACGCCTGGATCTACGCCCTGCCGCTGATTGAGATCGCCATGACCCGCGCCAAGCGCGGCGACTTCGGCGGCGAGATCAACACCCTCAGCCACACGCGCGACCTGGCCGACCACAGGATGCGGGCGGTGACCACGCCCAATAACGACACCCTCTACACCAGCGCCCAGATCGACCTGAGCGCCGGCCCGGTGAGCATCACCCTGCCGGCGGCCGGAGAGCGTTATCTCTCGCTGGCGCTGATGGACGCCTACACCAACAACTTCGCGATCCTCGGGACCCGGGCCACGGGGCCGGACGGTGGAATTTTCAGCCTGGTGGGCCCAAACGACGCCGCCGAAGGCCCCAACGTCGTGCGCGCGCCGACCAACCACGTCTGGGCGTTGGCCCGCATCCTGGTCGACGGCGCCCCCGACCTGGAAGCGGCCCGCGCGATCCAGTCCAGCTTCTCGCTGCAAGGGCCGGCGGCCCCGCAGGCGAAAGCTCACGCTCGTCGCTCGGCCCCGTGGAACGAATACTTCGCCAGCGTCGATGAACTGATGGCCGCCAATCCGCCCCCGGTGACGGATCTGGCGCTGCTGCGCAAGATTTCGGCCCTGGGCCTCGGCAAGGGCGACTTCTCGGTCGAACGCTTCAGCGCCGAGGAGGCCGCCGCCATCGAGGCCGGGGTGGCCGAGGCGCGCGTCGCGGTGCGTCGCGGCGGCGGCGGCGCGAACTGGATCGACGGCTGGTTCTATCCGCGCGCCGACCTGGGCGATTTCGGCCAGAGCTACGCCTACCGCGCCGGTGTGGCGCTGGCCGGGCTGGCGGCCCTGCCGCCGGTCGAGGCGATGTACATGCGCGGCCGCGGCGAGCGGGGCGGCATCTATGACGGCCACAAGTCCTGGCGTCTGCACTTCCCAGCCGACCAGTTGCCAGCCGTGAACAGCTTCTGGTCGCTGAGCCTCTATGAGGCGACCGCCGACGGTCAGTTCTTCTTCGCCGACAACCCGATCGACCGCTACTCGATCGGTGATCGCACCGCCGGCCTGACCTATAACGACGACGGTTCGCTCGACATCTGGATCGGCAATGAGCGCCCGGGCGGCGAGCGCGACGCCAACTGGCTGCCGGCCCCCCCGGCGCCCTTCGCGCTGTTCATGCGCGCCTATCTGCCCAAGCCGGCGCTGCTGGACGGCAGCTATCGCCTGCCGCCGGTGACCGCCTTGGACACGGAATAGGGACAAGGCGGCGGCGCAACGCCGCGGCCCGCCCGGACGGGCCGCGCAAATTCACCTTCTAGGCGAGCACCGAGCCCAGCGCGGCCTATCGAGAGACTCGGCTCCAAACCGGGACTCAACCCTAAAGTCCGAAAGCAGCGACGCTTTCCAGCTCCTCCAGACCGGGAAAACGAGCCCTCCAGGTCCTCGCAACCGCATTTGCAGCTCGATTTCTTCAGACCGCCCAGCTTTCGGGCGCCGACTACTCCAATCCCACCAAACGCGTTCGGTGAGCATGCTCGTCTATCGTGCAGCCTGGAGCTAAATGCACGCTTTCCAAAGCAAAAATATGGGCCTTAACTTCAGCGAATCCAACGCGAACCCCGGAGCAATCGCTCCGTCGGCGGACGTTTAGGGTGAGGAGACCACCATGTCTGCGGAGCCTTCAAACAAAACCCCCGACCCCATGGATGTGGCGCTTGGCGCCGCCGTTCGTATCCGTAGGAGAACGATCGGCATGTCGCAGGAGGCGCTGGCCGAACAGTGCGGGGTCAGTTTCCAGCAGATTCAGAAATACGAGAACGGCGCCAACCGGATTTCGTTCTCACGACTCGTACAGATTGCAAGAGCTCTGCGATGCCGGGTTGTGGACCTGATGGACGTCCTCGACACCCCGGCTGGGGACGGGGACGTGGACCTGCTCAGCCGGATGCGAACGCCAGGCGCGCTGGAACTGCTCACCGCCTTCGAGCGGCTGCCGCAGGAGGCCCGCTCATCGCTGGTCAGTCTGCTCCGCGTGATGACCGACCCGGAGTCGGGCCAGAAGGTGCGCCAGAAGGAAGCGGCGGCCTAGCCGTGGCGAAACGGGCGCCGCCTCGATGAGAGCCGACGCCCGCAGGGCTATATCTAAATTCTAGAGAGCCTTCAGATTGACCGCAGCGTTCTTGCCGCGCTCTTCCTGCTCTTCGTAGTCCAGCTTCTGACCTTCGTTGAGGTCGCGCATTCCAGCCCGCTCCACGGCGGTGATGTGGACGAAGACGTCCTTGCCGCCATCATCGGGCTGAATGAAGCCAAAACCCTTGGTGGCGTTGAACCATTTGACGGTGCCGGTGGCCATGGCGCTCTTGTCTCCCTGACAAGCGTCGGGAGGCCCGGCGGAACCCCGCCGAGACGCCCGAAAACAATCTCAGTCATCTGGGAAGCAGGCCCAAGTCCGGATTGCGGGCGAAATTTTTGCACACGGCCTGGATGCACCGTCAACACGTTCGCCGGTTCAACTTTCCGCCAGCACCTTGTCGATCAGGGCCTTGGCGTCCTTGCCGCCCCAGTCCGCGCCGCCGGCCAGCCGGCCGCGTTCGACACCGTCCGCGCCATAGATGATGGTGGTCGGCATACCCGAGGCCGTCGGCGTAAAGGCGAACGGCAGGGCCATCTTCGGGTCGTGATAGAAGGCCAGCGGCGCATGCTTGGCGATGAAGGCCCGCGCCTTGTCGGCGTCGTCAGGCCGGTCGACGCTGATCGCGACGACCTCGACCGGCTTGCCTTGATACTCCGCCGCCAGCTTGGCCAAGGTCGGCATCTCGATCACGCAGGGGCCGCACCAGGTGGCCCACAAATTGACCACCGTCACCTTGCCCCTGAAGTCGGCGATCCGCTTGGGCGCGCCGGTCGGATCCTGGAAGCTGTTGACCGGCGCGGGCGCGGCTTCGACCGGTGTCACGAACTTCGCCATCTCGCCGGTGGCCAGCGACTTCAAGTTCGTTTCCCGCTGGGGGTTTATGGAAGCCTGGGCGATGATGTAGACAATCCCCGCGACGCCAAGCACGGCGACGCCCCGGAGCGCCCACTTCAATGGGATCGCCTTGGGTTCGCCCTTGGCCTCACCACCTGATTTTTCGCTCATATGACGCACTCTTCCTCGACTGCTTCCGGTAAGCCGGCGCAAAACCCGCAAGGCGCGGGCCAAGCCATGTGGGGCGGACGGTTCTCGTCCAAACCGGCCGAACTGATGCAGGCGATCAACGTCTCCATCGGCTTCGACAAGCGGCTCGCGGCGCAGGATCTGGCCGGGTCCCGCGCGCACGCGGCGATGTTGCTCAAGCAAGGCGTGATTACAAGCCAGGACGAGGCGGCCATCCAGGGCGGCCTCCAGGCCATCGAGGCCGAGATGGCCGCCGGGACCTTCCCGTTCCGCGACGAGTACGAAGACATCCACATGAACGTGGAGGCGCGCCTGCGCGAACTGATCGGCCCGACGGCCGGCCGGCTGCACACCGCCCGCTCGCGCAACGACCAGGTGGCGTTGGATTTCCGCCTCTGGGTTCGTGACGCCTGCGACCGCACCATCACGCAGATCCGCGCCCTGCAAGTCGCCCTGGTCGCCAAGGCCGAGCCGCACGCCGCGACCCTGATGCCGGGCTTCACCCATCTGCAACCGGCCCAGCCCGTGACATTCGGTCACCACCTGATGGCCTATGTGGAAATGTTCGGCCGCGACGCCTCGCGCTTCGCCGACGCCCGCGCCCGGATGAACGAAAGCCCGCTGGGCGCCGCGGCCCTGGCCGGCTCGCCCTTCCCGATCGACCGTCATGCGACGGCCGCGGCGCTGGGCTTCGCGGCCCCCACCGCCAACTCCCTGGACAGCGTCGCCGATCGCGACTTCGCCCTGGAAAGTCTGGCGGCGGCGACCATCTGCGCCACCCACCTGTCGCGGCTGGCCGAGGAAATCGTGATCTGGATGACGCCGCAATTCGGCTTCATCAAGCTGACCGACGCCTTCACCACCGGCTCGTCGATCATGCCGCAGAAGAAGAACCCGGACGCCGCCGAGTTGGTCCGCGCCAAGGTCGGCCGGCTGCTCGGCTCCTTCACCCAGCTCACCGTGGTGATGAAGGGGCTGCCGCTGACCTATTCGAAGGACATGCAGGAGGACAAGGTCCCGACCTTCGAGGCCTTCGACGCCCTGGAACTGTCGCTGGCCGCCATGGCCGGCATGGTCGCCGACATGGAACCGGTGGCTGATCGCATGGCCGCGGCCGCCGGCGCCGGCTTCTCGACCGCCACCGACCTGGCCGACTGGCTGGTCCGCACCCTCGACATGCCGTTCCGCGACGCCCACCACGTCACCGGCGCGGCGGTGAAGAGGGCCGAAGGCCTGGGCTGCGACCTGCCTGGCCTGCCGCTGGGCGAGTTGCAGGCGATCGAGCCGCGCATCACGTCGCAAGTCTATGAGTTCCTGACGCCGCAAGCGTCCGCGGCCAGCCGCAAGAGCTACGGCGGGACCTCGCCGGAACAAGTCCGCGCCCAGATCGCGCGTTGGAAGGAGAAGCTGTCATGACCCTTCGCCCCCTGCTCGCGATCGCCCTGATCGGCGCCGCCGGCCTCGCCGGCTGCGGCAAGATGGGCGCCCTGGAACGTCCCGGCCCGATGGTCGGCGCGGGCTCAGGCGCCGACGCCGGCGCCGATCCGGGCCGCACGATCCACACGGTCGATCCGCGCAACCGCGCCGACCGCCCCGCGCCGCCGCGCACCCTGCCGATCGACTCCGCCCCAAGCCCCACCGCCACGGCGCCCCAGGGCGTGCTTCCGGACCC
>JBEBYB010000186.1:0-5652 GCA_040391295.1 Phenylobacterium sp.
GGCGCCCCGACCCCATCCCCCCGGATTTAGATGTAGCGGCGCAGCGAGCGGGCCAGTTCGTTGGCGCCTGAACGCTTCTTGGTCTGCACCGGCTGATAGGCGACGCGGGCGTGCTCCAGGCAGTAGACGCCTTCGTCCTGGCGGCGGCCGCAGAAGGTGAAGCTGTCGCTCGACGGATCGCCGATCGGCCACTTGCACATGTGAGCGCCGAGGGTCAGCACGGTGGCCGAGCCCGGAGCTTCATCGACATAACGCACCGGCGCCGGCGGCGGCGCGCTGGCGGCGGCGACCGCCGGTTCGGCGATGCGGCGCGGCGCGGCCGGAGCCGCCGCGGCGGGGCGCGCGGGACGCGGAGCCTTGAAGACCGGGCGGGCCGGCTTCGACGGCGTGGCGCGACCCGACAGGCCCAAGCGGTGGACCTTGCCGATGACGGCGTTGCGGGTCACCCCGCCCAATTGTTTCGCGATCTGGCTGGCCGAAAGGCCATCTTGCCAGAGTTTCTTAAGGCTCTCGACGCGCTCGTCAGTCCAACCCATGTCTGGCCTCCACCGCTGTGTACACACCCGGCGCCGCCCCCGCGGCGGCCAGGATTCAATATCTTGTGGCGGTCTCGATTTCTGACCGCCTCAACTACTAGATATCGTAACAACTTCCTTATGGGCCACAATAGGCGCCCCTTCCTTCGTCCACAGAAACCACATGTAGCGTCGTCGATTCGGAATTCGCTCCACAGGCGAGCCTCTCGAAAGGGCGCTTTTGGGCTTGCCTAAGCGAGATCGGGGTGGGGAATGGCGGCGGCACGCTTGCGAACTGCACCCCGTGGGCGCACATCGGCGGGTATGAAGGACATGCCCGCCGCCGAAGCCGTTATCCCGCCGCTGCCCCGCGACTACCACGGGTTCAATTGGGCGGGCTTCACCACCCTCTATCTCCGCGAGATCCGCCGCTTCTGGAAGGTGGGGCTGCAGACCCTGGCCGCGCCGGTGGTGACGGCCTTGCTCTATATGATGGTCTTCGTGGTGGCCGTTCAGGGCGCGGCCCCGCCGATCCACGGGACGCCCTTCGCGATCTTCGTCGCGCCGGGTCTGATCATGATGCAGATCCTGAACAACGCCTTCTCCAACTCGTCGTCATCACTGCTGCAGGCCAAGTTCAACGGCCTGGTGGGCGACTTCATGACCCCGCCGCTGACGCCGCTGGAGCAGGTGCTGGCCTTCGCGCTGGGCGCGGCGACGCGCGGGGTGGTGGTCGGAGCCGTGACCTTCGCGGCGATCCTGCCCTTCGCCTGGCTGCCGATCGCCCATCTCTGGGCCGTGCTCTATTTCGGGATCAGCGCTGCGCTTATCCTGGGGATGCTGGGCATCATGGCCGGGCTGTGGGCCGAGAAGTTCGACCACATGGCGGTGGTGACCAATTTCATCATCATGCCGATGACGTTCCTGTCGGGGACCTTCTATCTGGTCGACCGCCTGCCCGAGCCGTTCCGCTCGGCCAGCCACTACAACCCGTTCTTCTATCTGATCGACGGGTTCCGCTACGGCTTCATCGGTCAGGCCGAGGGCTCGTTGCTGGCCGGCGTCGGCGTGACCGCCGGACTGGTCGTCGCCTTCGCCTGCCTGTGCATGTGGATGTTCGAAGCCGGCTACAAGCTGAAGACCTGAAGCCGGCCTCCTGATCAGTTCCGGGGAACGCCGACGGCCAGCATTTCGACATGGGTCGGCGCGCCGCGGGTGATCACCGGATAGTGGGTGTCGGTGATGAAGCGCAGCTTCCCCTCGACTTCGATCCGCGCGGAGACGGAATAGGTGTGGTTGGCGATGATCTGGGCCGGATCATAGCTCAGGACGAAGTTGATCGGCGGCGCGGTCACGTTCGGGATCACCTGGGTGGCGATCACCTTGGCGGGCGCGTCCATCAGGGAGGTGTCGGCCAGGGTCACGGTCACCACGCCGGGCGGCGCCAGCATGATGCGCTCGCGGTAGAACACCGAGCCGGTGACCTGCGCCTGCGCGGCCGGCGGGGGCGATGACTCCATCGCGGCGCATCCTGAAAGCGTTAGTGCTGCAAGAGCCATGAGCGTCTGCGGCAGGCCCATATCCGACTTCTCCTTGGGGTGAGCGCGTGACCTTGAACCCACAGGGCCGGGGCGTCCATGGGCTGTCACAGAACCGACGATTGACAGACCCTCGTTCCAAGCGGAAAACGCAAAGCCTTCCAGTCCCCGCCGCTAAGCTGCGGGGACGCTTATGTTTCCGGAGGGCCATCCCCGTGACCGAAAAGACCGCGCATCAAGCCGCGAGCGTTCCCAGCGACCACATCATGGGCGTCTATAATCGCGCCCCGCTGGCGTTTGAACGAGGCGAAGGCGCGCGACTGTTCACCACGGACGGGCAGGCCTATCTCGACTGCATGGCCGGCATCGCGGTCAATGCGCTGGGCCACTCCCACCCCAAGCTGGTCCAGGCCGTAAAGGACCAGGCCGAGAAGCTGTGGCACGTCTCGAACGTGTTCAAGATCCCGGGCCAGGAAAAGCTGGCCAAGGTGCTGACCGACCTGACCGGGCTGGACGAGGTGTTCTTCACCAACTCCGGCGCCGAGGCGATCGAGTGCGCGATCAAGACCGCGCGCAAGTATCACTGGGCGCGCGGCGATGTTGAGCGGATCGACATCATCGGCTTCGAGGGCTCGTTCCACGGCCGGACGCTGGCGGCGGTCAACGCCTCGGGCAATGCGGCCTATCTGGAGGGCTTCGGCCCCCGGATGCCGGGCTTCGTCCAACTGCCGTTCGACGACATGGACGCCCTGAAGGCGGCTGTCGGCCCGACCACGGCGGCGATCATCGTCGAACCGGTGCAGGGCGAGGGCGGCGCGCGTTCGCTGTCGGAGCAGAGCCTGAAGGCCCTGCGCCAGCTCTGCGACGAAACCGGGACCCTGCTGATCTTCGACGAGATCCAGTGCGGCCTGGGGCGGACCGGCAAGCTGTTCGCCTATGAGTGGGCCGACGACGTGAAGCCGGACATCCTGGTCCTGGCCAAGGCGCTCGGCGGCGGCTTCCCGGTCGGCGCCTGCGTGACCAGCGCGCAGGCGGGAGCCGGCATGACCGTCGGCTCGCACGGCTCGACCTATGGCGGCAACCCGCTGGCCATGGCCGTGGCCCTGGCCTCCATGGAGGAACTCGCCAAGCCCGAGCTGATGGACCACGTCCGCGAGGTCACCGGCTATTTCACCCAGCAGTTCAACGGTCTGAAGGACCGCTATCCCGACGTCGTGCTCGATATCCGCGGCAAGGGCATGCTGATGGGCCTGAAGCTCGCCACGCCGAACCGCGAGTTCATGCAGCATGCGCGTGACAACCACCTGCTGATCGCCGGCGGCGGCGACAACTGCGTGCGCCTGCTGCCGCCGCTCACCCTCACCCTCGAGGAAGCGCGCGAAGCGGTCGGCAAGCTGGAGCAGGCTTGCGAAGCGGCCCGCGCCAAGGCCAAGGCGGCGGCTTAAATTCGTTCGGTCCGCTCAGGGGCCGCGATCCACATCAAGCTCTCCGGTCTTCCAGCGGAAACTGGGCCCCGGCCATTGGTCGGGGCGACCGGAGTTGGAGCTATTCGATGACCCAATCCCCGAGACACTTCGTCGACCTCTGGCGGCTCCAGCCGTCCGACCTGCGCGCCATCCTGGATGACGCCAAGGCTCGCAAGGCCGCGCGACGCGGTTGGCCGCAGGGGCGGGTGGACGGCGACGCCCCGGCCCGCGAGCGGACCCTGGCGATGATCTTCCAGAAGAACTCGACCCGCACGCGGTTCTCGTTCGACGCGGCCATGCGCCAACTCGGCGGCGACGTGATCATCTCCACCGCCAACGACATGCAGCTCGGTCGCGGCGAGAGCATCGAGGACACCGCCAAGGTGCTGTCGCGGATGGTCGACTCCATCATGCTGCGCGCCAACAGCCACGACGACGTGGAGCGGCTGGCCGCGGCGTCCAGCGTGCCGGTGATCAACGGCCTGTCCGACAAGGGCCACCCCTGCCAGATCATCGCCGACCTGATGACTTTCGAGGAACATCGCGGCCCGGTGAAGGGCAAGACCTTCGCCTGGGTGGGGGACGGCAACAACATGTGCTCCAGCTTCATCCATGCGGCGCCGATGCTGGGCTTCAAGCTGAATATCGCGAGCCCGGCGGTTTATCACCCGGACCGGGCGGACCTGGCGCGGGCCGCCGACCTGCAGGCCCAGATCATGACGACCGAGGACCCGCGCGAGGCCGTGCGCGGCGCCGACTGCGTCCTGACCGACACCTGGGTCTCGATGGGCGACACCGACCATGATGAGCGCTTGGCGGCGCTCGGCCCCTATCAGGTCGACGAGGGCTTGATGTCGCTCGCCGGCAAGGATGGCGTCTTCATGCACTGCCTGCCCGCGCACCGCGGCGAGGAGGTGACGGAGGCGGTGATCGACGGCCCGCGCTCGGTGATCTGGGATGAGGCGGAAAACCGCATCCATGCCCAGAAGTCGATCCTGGCCTGGTGTTTCGGCGCCATCGGCTGACGACCGCGCGGCGCTGAAGCTCGCAACTGAAGGACGCCCCCCCTATATGCCCGCACCATGTCCGACATAGCTCTTCAAATCGCTCCCGATGACATCGTCGCGCCCTTCCAAGTCGAGGGGGAGTCCGTGCGCGGCCGCCTCGTTCGCATGGGCGCGGCCATCCACGAGATCATTTCCGGTCACGACTACCCCGAGCCGGTCGCCAACCTGCTGGGCGAGGCCTGCGCGCTCGCCGCCCTGGTCGGCTCCAGCCTGAAGTTCGACGGCCGGCTGATCGTCCAGGCGCAGGGCGACGGCCCCGTCCGCTATGTGGTCGCCGACTACGACACCTCCGGATCGCTGCGGGGCTATTGCCGCTTCGATGAAGAGAAGGTCGCCGAGCTCATCACGGGCCTTGTGCGTCCAGGCGCCAAGAGCCTGCTCGGCGAGGGCGTCTTCATCATGACCGTGGACCAGGGCCCGGACATGGATCGCTATCAAGGCGTCACCGCCATCGAGGGCGAGACGCTCGCCCTGTGCGCCGAACAATACTTCGCTCAGTCGGAGCAGACCCCGACCCGCGTGCGCCTGGCTGTCGGCCGGGCCGATGTCGGGGAGGGGATGTGCTGGCGCGCCGGCGGCATGCTGATCCAGAACATCGCCGAGGACGATGCGCGCGGCCCGACGGCGGAAGCCTGGGTGCGCTCGCAGGCGTTCTTCGAGACGATCGGCGAGGACGAACTGCTGGATCCGACGATCTCGGCCGAGACCCTGCTGTTCCGTCTCTTCCATGAGGACGGGGTGCGGGTGTTCGAGCCCAAGCAGCTCCAAGCCTTCTGCCGCTGCTCACATGAGCGGATCGAGTCGGTGCTCAAGTCCTTCGACCAGGCCGAACGCATCGGGATGGTCGAGGACGACGGCCATATCCGCGTGACCTGCGAGTATTGTTCGCGAGTCTACGCCATCGATCCGGCGACGATCGCGGGCGACGAAGCCTAGGCCCGCCGGGGCCGCAAAGAATTCTCCGCAAGAAAATGTCGTCGAAACGTCATTGGCTATTGCGCGGGGGCAGGGGGCTGGGTAGAAGCCGCCCTCGCTTGGAGACGGGCCGGACGGGGACGGGGTTTAC
>JBEBYB010000187.1:0-5647 GCA_040391295.1 Phenylobacterium sp.
TGCGACATCGGGACGCGGACACCGGGTCCCACGCAAATCAACGGAGCTTCCCATGTCGAATAATTTCGCCTTCAACGGCATCGCCAATCTCGTTCTCGCCGCCACACCGTTGGTCGCCGTCCTGCTCGCGGTCTACACCCAGGCTTTCGGCCAGATCTAAAGGCGGCGTCCGTTGACCCGCCGTCACATTGACCGATAGGCGGAGGCGCCTCAAACAGCGGGGATGACAATGTCCCCAGAGGCCCTTCGCGAGATTGCGCGGAACATGGTGGAAACCGTTCCGCAGGCCTCCGCCCTCGGCTTTAAGCTACGCTCCATCGAGCCTTCCAGAGGCTCCATCCTGACGCCCTGGCGCGAAGACCTGGTCGGCGACCCCGACACCGGGGTCATCGCCGGCGGGGTGATCACGGCCCTCCTCGATCACGCCTGCGGCCTGGCCATCATCTCCATGGCCACCGACAGCAGGACCCCGTTCTCCACCGCGACCCTGGACCTGCGCATCGACTACATGCGCGCCGCCACGCCCCGCGCGGACATCATCGCCGAAGCTCACTGCTACAAGCTGACCCGGACCATCGCCTTCGTGCGCGCCCACGCCTACGACGCCGATCCGGCCGATCCCATCGCCACGGCCCAGGCCGCCTTTGTCCTCAAGCGGGGTCCCGTCGCATGAGCGAAGCCGCCGAACGCCTCGAGATCTTCCTGGGCCGGGTGCCCTATGTCCGCTTCCTGGGCATGCGCGCCGAACTGGCTGGCGATGAGATGACCGCCACCCTGCCGTTCGCCCCGCATCTGGTCGGCAACGTCGTGATGCCGGCCCTGCACGGCGGGGTCCTGGGCGCGTTCATGGAGATGACCGCCCTGGCCCAGCTCTCGGTGACCTCGCCCGCGCCCCGGGTCCACAAGACCATCGACATCGCCATCGAGTACCTGCGCCCCGGCAAGGCCCAGATCACCTACGCCCGCGCCGACGTGCGCAAGGTCGGCCGCCAGGTCGCCAACGTCCATGTCGAAGCCTGGCAGGAGGCGCGCAGCAAGCCGGTCGCCTTCCTGCGCGGGCATTTCCTGTTGAGCGGCGCCTAGGCCGCGGCCCGCCGGTCGGCGCCCTTGCCGAAGGGCGACTTGGCCCCCCAAAGAGATGCTCCCCCGCTGGGGGAGCTCCCGGCCCTTGTGGCCGGGTGAGGGGGACTTTGACTCCTACAGCAAGCCCCCTCCGTCGCGCTGCGCGCGCCACCTCCCCCAGCGGGGGAGGATCTAAGATCCAAGGGCTAAGACGCCGGCAGCGCCTTCCGCTCCGCGGCGATCTTGGCCAGCTCGGCCTCAGCGGCCTTCACCCCGGCGGCGTCGCCCTTGGCCTTGGCCTGCATCAGCTGGCCTGAGGCTTCCATCTCGCGCACCGGCAGCAGATGGCTGTTGTCGGCGCGCTTGAACGGCTTGGTCTGGATGCGTTCGAGCACCTTGCGCTGGCGCTCGGCCTCCGGTCCTTCGCCGGTTCCGTAGCTGAAGATGAAGGCGTCGATCTTGGCCTTCAGAGCGGGATCGAGGTCCTTGCGCTGAACCATCGGGTCCTCGGGGATCAGCGGCGAGGTCCAGATGACCTCGATATTGTCCAAGGTCTTCTTCGAGAGATCCGTGCCCATCATGGCCATCCGGTCCATCGAGGCGGTGTTGTTGGTCGCCGCGTCCAGCAGGCCCTGCCCCACCGCGAACAGGTTCGCCTCGTGGTTGGTCGAGCGCACGGTGCGGAAGCAGTCGTTGGGATCAATGCCGCGCGGCGCGAACAGATAGGTCATCGGCGCCAGGGTGCCGGAGGTCGACTTGGCGTCGCCCATGCCGAAGGTCAGGCTCTTGTCGCACTTCAGCAGCTTCTCAAGCGTGATCCCCGAGCCCTTCCGGACGATCACCACGGCGTTGTAGCCGTCCGGCCCATTGGGCTTCACGGTCCGCGCGAACACCTCGCCACCCGCCCGGCGCACCGCCTCCAGCCCCGACTGGTTGGTGAACCAGCCGACATCGGTCTGCTTGAAGCGCATCGCCTCGATCAGGGCCGTGTAATTGGTGCCGAAGAACGGCTTCACCGGAATGCCGAGAGCCTTTTCCATATCGGCCAGGAACGGCCCCCAGTCGTCCATCTGGGTCTGGCGGCCCTCGGTCGACATGATCGAGAAATTGACCGCGACGGGCTCGGTAGACGCCGGTTCGCTCGCCTTGTTGCAAGCCCCCAGCACCAGGATCGAAGACAGGGCGGCGGCCAGGCCAAGGCGTCGCGTGATCATCAGAAATTCCCCCAGGGTGGTTCGGACCGGCTTTTCCTCCGGTTCCGTGACAGCCCGACGACGAAGATGAGCGCAAAAGTCTGCTTGAGGCGAGGGGCTTAGGGCGGTACGGCCGCAGCATGTCTCAGAACACGCTCCAGAACCCGTCCCTGCGAGGCCTCTCTCATCAGGCCCGTGAAGCTAAAAGCTGGCCCTTCGAACAGGCCCGTCTGCTGCTGGACCGCGTGCTCAAACTTCGGCTGTCGGACGCCGAGCGCGACCTGGCCGCCACCCTGATCGCCCAGGGCAAGTTCGCCGAGGCGGTCGCCGCCCTGCCCGCCCTGGACAAGCCGGTCGTGTTCCAATGCGGCTTCGGCGCCTCGGGCCTGCCGCACATGGGCACCTTTGGCGAGGCCGCGCGCCCGACCATGGTGCGCAACGCCTTCCGCGCCCTGACTGAGGACGCCATCCCGACCAAGCTGATCGTCTTCTCCGACGACATGGACGGCCTGCGGAAGATCCCGGACAACGTCCCCAACCGCGAAATGCTGGAAGAAGACCGCGACAAGCCGGTCAGCAAGGTCCGCGACCCCTTCGGCGAATATGAGAGCTTCGCCCACCACAACAACGCACGGCTGCGCGCCTTCCTCGACGGCTTCGGCTTCGACTACGACTTCATGTCGTCCACCGACTGCTACACCTCGGGGCGCTTCGACGAGGTGCTGCTGCGGGTGCTGACCCGCTTCGACGCCATGCAGGCGGTGATGCTGCCGACCCTGGGCGACGAGCGCCGCGCCACCTATTCGCCGTTCCTGCCGATCAGCCCCAAGACCGGCCGCGTCCTCCAGGTCCCGACGCTGGAACGCAATGTCGAGAAGGGCACCATCGTTTTCGCCGACGAGGATGGAACCCTGACCGAGGTCCCGGTGACCGGCGGCCATGTGAAGCTGCAATGGCGCCCCGACTGGGCCGCCCGCTGGACCGCGCTGGAGGTCGACTTCGAAGCCTCCGGCAAGGACCTGGTCGACAGCGTCCGGGTCTCGAACAAGCTCGCCAAGGTGCTGGGCGGGACCCCGCCGGAGGCCTTCCACTTCGAACTGTTCATGGACGAGAACAACCAGAAGATCTCCAAGTCCAAGGGCAACGGCCTGACCATGGAGGAGTGGCTGCGCTACGGCGCGCCCGAGAGCCTCGCCTACTACATGTACCAGTCGCCGAAGTCGGCCAAGCGGCTGTATTTCGACGTTATTCCGAAGGCCACCGACGAGTACCTGCAGCAGCTCGACGCCTACAACCGTGCGCGGGCCGAGGGCGCCAACGGCCCGGCCATCGACAATCCAGCCTGGCACGTCCATCGCGGCGCCCCGCCGGAGCGCGGTTCGCCGGTGTCGTTCTCGCTGCTGCTGAACCTGGTCTCGGCCGCCGACGCCTCGACCAAGGACATCCTCTGGGGCTTCATCAGCCGCTACATCCCCGGCGCGACGCCCGAGACCGAGCCGACCCTGGACCGCCTGACCGGCTATGCGATCAACTACTACGAGGACTTCGTGAAGCCCTCGAAGACGTTCCGCGCGCCCGACGACAAGGAGCGCGCGGCGATGACGGCGCTGGTCGCCCGCTTCAAGGCCCTGCCCGCCGACGCCGACGCCGAGACCATCCAGAACAACGTCTTCGAGGTCGGCAAGGACGCCGGGTTCGAACCGCTGCGCGGCTGGTTCCAGGCGCTCTACGAGGTCCTGCTCGGCCAGAGCCAAGGCCCGCGCTTCGGCTCCTTCGCCGCGATCTTCGGCCTGGAACGCACGATCAGCCTGATCGAACGCGCCCTGGCCGGCGAGCTGACGGCCTAAACACACACGCCTCGCCATCTTCCGGTCGTCTTAAAGACGATCCGGGGGATGGCCTGCTTCAGGGCGTCGGCGACGCCGATGGCCTTTCCACCACCTTCTTGCCGATCCGGCGGAAGGCTAGCACCTGGGTGTCGCCCAGCCGTGCGCGGTCGAGCCCGACCGGCGCTGAACCGAGACCGGCCTTCAGGGCGGTGAGGTAGGGATAGCGGCCGCTGACGCCATCGGCGTCCGGCGCGGGCAGCGAACGCCCCTTTCGCCACCCAAGCTAGCGGCGGTCGCAAGGCATGGTCCAGTGATCGCATCACGGCTGACTGAACGCCGATCACCTTGACGTAAACGGAAGCATCGCCTTACGATGTCAGAAATAGAAACATAGCGTCCAGGGAGGACGCCTTATGCCTGTTGACCTTCGCCGGCCCAACCGCACCTTCAGCATCCGGCAGCTCTGCCTCGAGTTCAAATGCACGCCGCGAGCGCTGCGCTTCTACGAGGACAAGGGCCTGCTGTTCCCCGCCCGCGATGGGCTGAACCGGGTCTATTCCTACAAGGACCGCGCCCGCCTGCAGCTCATCCTGCGCGGCAAGCGGGTGGGACTGGCCCTGGCCGAGATTGGCGAGATCCTCGATCTCTACGAACTGAACGACGGCGGGGCGGCGCAAAACGCCAAGTCGCTGCTGAAGTTCCGTGAACGGATCGTAGCGCTGGAATCTCAGCGTTCCGACATCGACCACGCGATCGAGGAACTGCGCCGCGGTTGCGACATGCTGGAAGAGCACCTGGCCGCCACTCGGCCTGACCTGCTGCCTCGCGCCGCCGACTACGACCAGATGCTGCGGGCGCGGCTGGGCGATCTCGAACACGTAAAGTAGGCGCTCTACGGGCTTCGCCCCGGCGCCGCGTTCAAGCTAAACTTCGAAGGGTTTCCGACCGGGTCGGGGACCCTTTTCGCCGTCACACCGGAGCGGACATGCCCTATCAGCCCCCCGTACGCGACCACGTCTTCCTCCTGCGCGACGTGCTGGAGATCGAGAAATACGCCAACCTGCCAGGCTTCGCCGAAGCCTCGATGGACGTCGTCGAGCAGATCATCGAGGAGGCCGGCCGCTTCACGGGCGAGGTCCTCGCCCCGCTGAACGCGGTCGGCGACAAGGAGGGCTGCACCTGGAGCCCGGACCACAGCGTCAAGACCCCGGCCGGCTTCAAGGACGCCTACGCCAAGCTGGTCGAGGGCGGCTGGCCCGCGCTGGGCGCCGAGACCGCCTACGGCGGTCAGGGCCTGCCGCATGTGGTGAACCTGTCGTTTTCCGAGATGTCGTCCTCGGCGAACATGGCCTTCTCGATGTATCCGGGCCTGACCCACGGGGCCTATTCGGCGATCCTGAACGGCGGCTCGGACGAGCAGAAGAGCCTCTACCTGCCCAAGCTGGCCTCGGGCCAATGGGGCGGGACCATGAACCTGACCGAACCGCACTGCGGCACGGATTTGGGCCTGCTGCGCACCAAGGCGGTCCCGCAGGCTGACGGCAGCTACAAGATCTCCGGCGG
>JBEBYB010000188.1:0-5646 GCA_040391295.1 Phenylobacterium sp.
CCGAACGCATCCGCGACCACGGCGGCGACTGCTTCGCCGCCATCCGCGACAAGGACATCCTGGTCCACCATCCGTTCGAGAGCTTCGACGTGGTGGTCCAGTTCCTGCGCCAGGCCGCGCGCGACCCCAACGTCCTGGCGATCAAGCAGACCCTCTATCGGACCTCGTCCGACAGCCCGATCGTCGCCGCTCTCATCGAGGCGGCCGACAACGGCAAGAACGTCACCGCCCTGGTCGAGATCAAGGCCCGCTTCGACGAGGAAGCGAACCTGAAATGGGCCCGCGACCTGGAGCGCGCCGGGGTCCACGTCGTGTTCGGCTTCGTGGAGTACAAGACCCACGCCAAGCTCTCGATGGTGGTCCGCAAGGAGGGCGACACCCTTCGCACCTACTGCCACTTCGGAACCGGCAACTATCACCCGGTCACCGCGCGAATCTACACCGACCTGTCGTTGTTCACCTGCGATCCGGCCATGGGCCGCGACAGCGCCCGACTGTTCAACTTCATCACCGGCTACGCCCGTCCCGACGGTTTGGAAAAACTGTCGCCGTCGCCGCTGACCATGAAGGCGGACCTGCTGACCTACATCATGCGCGAGGTTCAGAACGCCCACGACGGCAAGCCGGCCGCCATCTGGGCCAAGCTGAACTCGCTGGTCGATCCGGTGATCATCGACGCGCTCTATGAAGCCAGCCAGGCCGGGGTCTCCATCGACCTCGTCATCCGCGGCATCTGCTGCCTGCGCCCCGGCATACCGGGCCTGTCGGAAAACATCCGGGTCAAGTCGATCGTCGGCCGGTTCCTGGAGCACGCCCGGATCGTGGCCTTCGGCAACGGGGCGCCCATGCCCTCGGCGGAAAACCGCGTCTTCATCTCGTCCGCCGACTGGATGCCGCGCAATCTCGACCGCCGTGTCGAGTGCCTGACCCCGGTCGAGAACCCCACGGTCCACCAACAGGTCCTGCAACAGATCATGGTGGCCAATCTCAAGGACGAAGCGCAAAGCTGGACGCTCGACGCGGACGGCCGCTATACCCGCGATCCATCATGGGATCACCCGGGCGCTTTCTCCGCGCACGAGTACTTCATGACCAATCCCAGCCTGTCGGGCCGGGGGCAGAAGGTGAAGGACATGCCGCGCGCGATTGATCATGTGGCCACGCGCGGATAGCCGGGTCCACGCCCCCGATCCCGGTCCTGGCGCTTTCAAGGACCCAGGTTCCCGTCAGACCGCCGTCATCGACGTCGGCTCCAACTCCGTGCGCCTGGTGATCTATCGGCTGGAAGGCCGCGCGATCTGGACGGTCTTCAACGAAAAGGCCCTCGCCGGCCTCGGCCGCGACCTGCCGGCCACCGGCCGCCTGTCGCCCGACGGCATCGAGACCGCCCTGATCGCCCTGCGCCGGTTCCGCGCCGCACTCAGCGGTTGGGAGCGGGCCGACATTTTCGCCGTGGCCACGGCCGCGGTGCGCGAGGCCTCCGACGGTCCAGCCTTCCTGGCTCGGGTCGAGATGGAGACCGGCCTGCGCCTGCGCGTCCTCTCGGGCGTCGAGGAAGCCCGCTACGCCGCCCTCGGCGTCCTGGCCGGCCAGCCCTATGCGACCGGCGTCGTCGGCGACATGGGCGGTTCCAGCCTGGAGCTTGTGCATCTCGACGCCGGCGCGCCGCGCGACGGCGTCACCCTGCCGCTCGGCCCCTTCGCGCTCGGCGCCCCCAAGCCGCTCGATATCGACAAGATGCGCAAGGTGATCGAGGGCCGTCTCAACAACGCCGGCCCGCTCTTCCGCACCCGCGAATTCCAGGCCGTCGGCGGCGCCTGGCGCAACCTGGCTCTCCTGCACATGGAAATGGCCGACTATCCGTTGCGCGTCGCTCATCAGTACGAGATGAACCGTTCGGACGCGATCGACGTCGCTCGCTTCGTCGCCCGCCAGTCCAGGGGCTCGCTGGAACGGATGCAGGGCCTGTCGAAGAAGCGCTTCGAAACCCTGCCCTATTCGGCCCTGGTGTTGGACGCCCTGATCGAACGGCTCGGCATCGAACGCATCGTGATCTCGGCCTATGGCCTGCGCGAAGGGCTCCTGCTCGAGGCCATGCCGCCTGAGGAAGCCGCGCAGGATCCGTTGATCGAGGGCTGCGAGGCCCTGACCACGGTGCGCGGGCTCTCCTGCGACCTCGGCATGGCGCTGCACGCCTGGCTTGACCCGGCTTTCAGCCGCCTGTCGCCGGTGTTCGGAACGCGCGAGCCGATCCTGACCGCCGCCGCCTGCCGCCTGGCCGACCTCGGCGCGCGGCTCCACCCAGATCATCGCGGCGAGCTGGCCTTCGAACAGGTGCTCCGCGCGCCCATCGCCGGCATGAACCATCCCGAGCGCGCCTTCCTGGCCTGCGCCGCCTTCGCCCGACATTCCTCAGCCCCGACGACGCCGGAGCCGGGCACCGTCTCCAAGGTGCTGTCGGTGGAACGTCGTCAGCGGGCCCGCGCCCTGGGCTCGGCTATCCGGCTCGGCTGCGACCTTTCGGGCCGCAACGCCAGCCTGCTCAGCCGTTGCACCCTGACCATCGAGGGCGACCGCCTGGTCCTTAAGGCCCAGGAGGGTTGGTCGGACATGCTGCTCGGCGAACAGACCGCCAAGCGCGCCCAGTCCCTGGCCCAGATCCTCAAACTAAAGCTACAGTTGGGTTAGCGAGCCCGGAGATCGTCATGGCCTTTCCCGCGCACGACCGGACTATTCTGCTCGCGGTGAAGGGCGTCGGCCCCACGGTCGTGCAGCGCCTTGAGGAACTGGGGATCGAGGATCTCGCCACCCTGGCCCAGCAGGACGCTACGGCCCTCTGCGTCGCGGCCTCGGCCCAGTTAGGCTCGACCTGCTGGCGCAACAGCCCGCAAGCCCGCGCGGCGATCACCAGCGCGATCGAGGCGGCTCGCGCGGCGCAGGACGCGCCTCCGCAGGTCTAACCCCACTTCGTCATCCTAGGCCTTGTGCCTAGGACCCCTCGATCAGCGGTGAGGCAGCGCAGAAAATGGCGCTGGCCGTGGCCGCTCTCTCAGTCAGTGCGACGGCCAAAGGGGTCCTAGGCACAAGGCCTAGCATTACAGTTGCGCCGCCTCGCGGCCTCTGAATCCATGGGTGACCATGATTCGGAGGTCATGGGATGTCGAGCGCCTCGATCGAGACGACGCTAGAGCTGTGGGCTTCGTCACTGCGGGATGTGAAGGCGCGGATGGCGCCGCTGTTCGGTGACGTGCGGATCGCTTCGTCGGCGAACCATTTCCTGGACGGTCTGCTGGGCGAAGAGCGTCGCAAGACCGGCTGGATGCGGGCCGAAGCGGCAGGTGATCCTGGGCCGTGGCGCCAGCAGGCGGTTCTGGGCCGCAGTCGTTGGGACGCCGAGGCGCTGGTCGCCATCGTGCGCGACTATGTCCTGGAGAACCTGGCCGACCCGGATGCGGTGCTGGTGATCGACGAGACGGGTTTCCTCAAGCAGGGCAAGGCCTCGTGCGGCGTCGGGCGCCAATACACCGGCTCGGCTGGCAAGATCACCAACTGCCAGATCGGGGTGTTTGCGACCTACGCCTCGCGCCACGGCCACGCCTTCATCGATCGCCGGCTCTATCTGCCCAAGGCCTGGACGGACGATCCGGCCCGGATGGCGGCGGCGCATGTGCCCCCAGGCACGGCCTTCGCCACCAAGCCGGCCCTGGCGCGGCAGATGATCGAGCAAGCGCTCGCCGCCGACGTCGCCTTCTCCTGGGTGGCGGCCGACACGGTCTATGGGGTTGGCGAGATCGAGACAGCGCTGCGAGGCGCCGGCAAAGGCTATGTGCTGGGCGTGGCCAGCAACTATCGCTTCGGCTCGTGGGATAAGCCTGTGGTCGCCGGCACGGCCGAGGAGATCGCTAAGGGTCTCGACGCCTCTGTCTGGAAGCGGCTATCGGCCGGCGAAGGAACCAAGGGGCCCAGGCTGCATGACTGGGTCTACTGCGAACTCGCCGATCTGGACGCCGCCGAATACGACGAGACCCGAACGGGTCTGTGGACTCGGGGGCTGCTGATCCGCCGCAACATCGCCGATGGCGACCTGGCCTTCTTCACCACCTGGTGTCCGGCGGGGACCAGCATCGACACCCTGGTCAAGGTCGAAGGCCGTCGCTGGACCATCGAGGACAGCTTCGAGACCGCCAAGAACGAGCTGGGCCTCGACCACAACGAGACCCGCTCCTGGCACGGCTGGCATCGCCATGTCGCTCTGGTCATGCTGGCCTTCGCCATGACCGCCGCGATCCGTCATCACGCCAACACCCCGACGCCCCCAAAAACGAAAGCCTGGATCGCGCGGATGCTGCAACAGACCTGATCTGCTGGTCGGTCCAGGAAATCCGCCGCATCGCCAACCGGCTGGCCGGGCAGCAGATCGAGCCCGCCGACGTCATCACCTGGTCTCTATGGCGAAGAGCCCATCAAGCTGCAGCGCGACGCGCCCACATCAAGACTAGGCGCAACTGTAATGCTAGGGTTCGGGCTCTCTTCGTGTTCGGACAATTCCCGTGGGCAAGTACGATCCTCTCGCCGCCTATCTGGTCAGGAAGCGCGCCGACGCGCTGGAGCTGACCTTCACAGACCTGGAGCGGATCATCGGCGCGTTCCTGCCTAAGGGCGCTCAACGTCCCGAGTGGTGGACCCACGATCCCGAGATGTCACCGCGAGCCGTGCAGCATGACGCCTGGCTAGGCGCCGGCTATGGCGCCACGCTGCTGCGGGGCGAGCGGGTCCGCTTTGACCGCCGCAGCCCGAGGGACGCGTAGACAGGGATCAACATCCTGGCTGGGCGGGATCGGCTAGCCGTTCGGCCAAGGCGATCAAACGGCGAACCGCCAGCTTGCCGTTCAGGGCCGACCAAGCGGCGCTGAACGCCACGACCTCGCGGGCGATCGGCCGGCAGACCACGCCGACCTGGCCGACCGTCGCTGACGCCACAGTCACGACCAAGCCCTGCCCCAGGGCGACAAGGCGCAAAAGGGTATCGGGGCCGACGGCCTGGCGCAGGAGCACGGGCGGGCGGCCGAGACGCGCGAGGCGACGGACCAGGAGATCCTCGCCACCGCACGCAAGCCCGGGTCCGGCCACGAGGAAGCGCTCCTCGGCGAGGTCCGACCACCCCACCATCGGCCTTTTGGCCAGCCGATGATCGGTCGGCAGCACCACGACGAGCCGCTCCGTCCACAGTCGCCGGGTCGTGACGTTGGGCGCTAACGCCTCACCGCTCAGGAAGGCGACGTCCAGCCGTCCAGATTGGAGCGCGACGATATGGTCATGGGCTGGCGCCTCGGTGATCGACAGCCGGGGAGTCGGCGTCCCGGCGACGGCGGCTCGCAGCAGCTCGTCGAGAAAACCGGGCGTTAAAGGCCCGAGGATGCCGATCCTGACGAGGTTCCTCTCGGCTGCGGCGAGAGCGCCCACGCGATCAACAGCTTGGGCGAGATGGGTCATGGCGCCCTGCGCGCCGTCCAGGAATTGCGCGCCGGCCTGGGTCAGCCGCACGCCGGCCGCTCCACGCGCGCAGATCGAGGCGCCCAGACGGTCTTCCAACTCACGGACACGTCGGGAGAGGGTCGATTGCTGGACGTTGAGGGCGCCGGCCGC
>JBEBYB010000189.1:0-5635 GCA_040391295.1 Phenylobacterium sp.
CTTAGCGCTGTTCAACTGCGCGCTCGATTCCAAGCTGCGAGCTTGCGATCTCGTACGTCTGAGGGTCGGGGACGTCGCGCCGGGTGGAATCTTGCGGGCGCGTTCTACCGTCGTTCAGCAGAAGACCGGCCAACCAGTTCCCTTTGAGATCACGGAAACGACCCGGGGCGCGCTGGAGGAATGGCTACCCGTTCGCGGCCGCCGAGAAGATGATTGGCTCTTCCCGAGCCGGAACCGAGCCGGCCGTCACATCACGACACGTCAGTATGCCCGCCTTGTCGACAGCTGGGTGAGGCTGATTGATCTTGAGGTGGCTGCGTATGGCACCCACAGTCTTCGTCGAACTAAGGTGGCGCTCGTCTACAAGAAGACCGGCAACCTGAGAGCCTGTCAGCTGCTCCTAGGACATCGCAAGCTGGAGAGCACGGTGCGCTACCTCGGGATCGAATCCGAGGACGCGTTGTCGATTTCAGAACAGGTAGAGCTCTGAATGTCAGGGGAGGGTGGTGGAAAGCGGCGGTTCTAGACGAGACTGGATCCAAGCCATCATCCAGGCAGTTCCTCGATCTGCGGAACGTCTTCGAGGCTGCGGTCCCATTCTGCTCTGCTTGCGACGCAGACGTGGGCGTCAGGCCGAACATCGATTGCGCTATCGAGGCTGCCTGCAGGAACCACCAGCAGCGCTCCGTCCAGTTGCACGGTCGGAACAGCCGAGCCGCAGACCGAGCAAAAGCCCTTCACATGCCTTGTCGAAGGAACCTGAAACGTCCTGACTCTGGTCTCTCCGGAGCGCCACTCGATTTTCGCGCTCAACGAGAACAGGTTGGCTGCGTGCGCTGACCCAGTGTCCTTCTGGCAACGACCACAGTGGCAGAGGAAGAAGTGATCGAAGTCGCCGACGATCTCGAAGCGTACTTCGCCGCAAAGACAGGATCCCTGGTGCTTGATCATGGCCTCCTGTCCCCAAGCGCGACCTTGAAGGCGAGTGTCCGCTCAGAGTCGGGTCCGGTCAACGTGATGTACCCGGAAGCAGACCTTCAGATGAGCGGGCGGTCGTGTCGAGCTTCTTGTGGCCGAGCAGCACCTGGATCACCCGCACGTCGGTCCGACGCTCGAGCAGATGGGTGGCGAAGCTATGACGCAGCGTGTGCATCGACACCGGCTTGTCCAGCGCCGCCGTGGTCGCCGCGACCTTGCAGGCGCGGTTCAGTTGTCGGGCGGTGATCGGCTGGCCCGGATCACGGCCGGGGAACAGCCAGCCCCGCGGCCGGGCCGCCCGCCACCAGCGGCGTAGCAGCTCCAGCAGGTCGGGCGAGAGCATCACGTAGCGGTCCTTGCGGCCCTTGCCCTGCTCGACGCGGATCAGCATGCGGACGCTGTCGATGTCGCCGACCTTCAGGTGGACGATCTCCGAGACCCGCAGCCCGCAGCCGTAGGCGATGCTGAGCGCGGCCTTGTGCTTCAGGCTCGGCGCGCAGTGCAGCCGCAGCGCCACCTCCTCGGGGCTCAGCACTTGCGGCAGGCGATCTTCCTTCCGGACGGTCGCCAGCCGCTCGCCGAAGCCCGGTCGCGCCAGCGTCACTTTGAAGAAGAACCGCAGCGGCCGAGAAACCGGGCGAAGTCGGCCACCACGCGGACGTAGTCGTGTTGGGTCTTGGGCCCGAACTGCCGGATGGTCATGTCCTCGATCATCCGCCGGCGCAGCGGGGTCGTGGGTGCAGAGGTCATGGGAATCTCCTGTCTGAGAGGGATGGACCCCTGATCTCGGACAGGACGCGCCGTACTCGTCGCTTGCAGCTTGATCACTACCGCGTGCGCCGCCCACCCATGCCGCGCGAGCGGCTTAGTCCTCTGGCGCCGAGCGGAAGTGGACGTAGGCGCTGCAAGGCGGCGTTACCGGTTTGCTGAACACCTAGGCCGCGGCGTCGCGGAGGCGTCCAATCCGCTCTTCGCAGATCTCGCGGACGGTCGCCTGAAGGACGGTCACGCGTTCCCCCAGCCATGTGAGTTCCTCTGGCGTGATCTTGTAGTACTTCGAGTAGCGGGCCTTGATGTACGCCGCGCGCAACAGTTCGAAGCAGCGCTTCTCGAACTTACTGTCGGTCGGCCAGATAGCCCGCAGCCGCTCATCCAAAGGTTCGGCGAGATTCCTTATACGCACGACGTTGTGGGACTTCGGCGTGTAGAGCGTCAGGACAAGGAGCAGACAGTTGTAGAGATGCTCGGCTGCTTGGTGGGTCTGGAAGGCTGCTTCCTTTAACCTGCCTTGTGACGCGACGTAGCGCGCTGTGTCGGCAAAGCCAGCAGCGCTCTCAAACCACTGCTCGAAGTAGCCTTTGGCCTCATCCAGCGCAGTTTCTGGCGAGAGCGCGGTCGGGTTTGCGAGCGGGTGGCCGGGGAGGTTGTGGAGCAGGATGCCGTCGCGGACGATGTCGACGAAGAAGTAGCGGCCGCGCTCGAGCTGGTGGTTTACGTCCTGCAGGCTGTGAACGATGAAATTGACCGGCGTGCGCAGGTTCTGGCCGGTGGAGAGTTCCTTGAGGATTCTGGCTTCGGCGGTCTCCCAGAACTCGACGGTGTCGGCCAGATCCTCATGGTCGACGATGATCAGCAGATCGTAGTCCGAGAAATAGCGGCCGATCGGGTCCTCGACCCAGTCGCCGCGCGCGTAGGATCCGAACAGGATGATCTTCAGCACCTGGCCGCCTTTCAGGCGCGGCGCCTTGCGGGTGGCGACGATCTTGCCGAATTCCTCCAGCAGGATGTCGACCAGATAGGCCAGTTCCCGCTGCTTGCCGCCAGGGAGGTGTTTCAGGTTGGTTCTCATCTGCGGCCATGATCGGTGATTGGCGGGCGGTTGCAAACCCTAGGATGCAAAAGGGGCGAGCTGGAAGCGTCAGGCGGCGTTGTCGTCCTCCTCTGGCTTGCGGACGGGGGGATCACCGCTTTCGAGCCAGTCGCGGGCTTGAGCGTCCCGGGCCGCCAGTTCGGCTTCGAGGTCGTCGAAAGTCTTGCGGAACGCCTTGATCAGCCGGCCAACCTCGATGCGGGCGATGTCGTCTCCCAAGCGTTCGTCGAACCGCTTGAGCGCCGTCATTAGCACGCTGGTCAGCTTGTTCTGCGTGCTCCGCAGGGCGAAGCCCGGCGAGCCGATCATCACCGCCGCCAGGATCGCGTGCGGATCGCTCTCGGTGGCGGCGGCGAACGTCTTGATCTTCTCGAAGTCGAGATGGATCCGGCCGGCTTCGAAGTTCTGATAGGTGCGGATCGGCAGGCCCATGGCCCGGGCGACGTCGATCTGCCTTGCGCCCCGATGCTTGCGGATGAGCCGCAGGGCCTCCGACAAGATCGCACTCTCAGCGGGGACTGCGCGCAACGCTGACATGGAACGCTAGCTCGTTTCGGACAACTTAGGGGCGCGGTCACTCTTGTCCGCTTGTCGCCCTAATCAATGGTTCTGCGGATGGATGGCAAGCAAAAGTCGCAAAATTTGCGAACACGTAACAGAGAAGTTCGTTCTATTGTTAGGTTCAGTTCTAGGTGAGGCGCAAGAAAGTTGCATATTAAATGAAATGGGGTTGCGTACTGCATCGTAGGTGATCGCATTTCGGCGGTGCTATCCTGAATGAATCCCATATGCGTCTTCGAATAGTGCCGCGGTGGTGTGGACAACCTGTCTATGGGGCGTCCAGACTGCGGCGCTTAGGTATGGAGCGTGATGGCGTTGCGAAGTCGCGATCCCTTTGGCGCCGTTCTAAAGGAGCTGCGCGGTCAGATCCGGCGCGGGGACATCGCGCCCGGCGAACCGCTCATTGTCATGGATCTGGCGGGCGCCCTAGCGCTTAGCGCGACGCCGGTGCGCGAGGCGCTGGCCTTCCTGGCGGGCGAAGGCCTTATAGACGGCCGGCGCGGCAAGGGGCGCGGCTATGCGACCTGGCGCCTCGGCCCTGCGGACCTCGCCGACCTCTATCGGCTTCACGCCACCTATGCTCAGTTTGCGATCGGGGAGGCCGCGCGGCGGGCAAGCGGCCTGAAACTGCGCGAGGTCTTGGGCGGCGATCTCGCGGCGGCGGACTCGGCGGTGTTCGCCGTCGCCGCCGAGCGGCTGTTCGAGCGCCTCGTGCAGGCCAGCGGCAGCGAAGCCCTGCGGCGACTGCAACGGTCGCTCGCCGACCGCCTGCACCTGCCCCGCCTGGTGGAGGCGCAGGTGTTTGGCGATCTGGATGCGGAACTGTGCGGTCTTGCAGAGTTGGAAGAGGGCGGCGGCCTGCTCACCCAGGCGGTACGCACATACCATCGCCGACGCATCGCCGAGGCTGAGCGCCTGGCCACCGCTATTGCGGCGCGGCAGGCCTGACTTGGCTCGAAGTATGTTGAATCTATAGAACAAATATAGATTGAGTAGCTGGCTTCGGAGGCGCCTCATGGTTGTGCCGCAACGGTTGCGGTTCACAGCAAAAGGAGGCGAGTATGACCAATCTTCGTACCACGCGACTGATTTGCCTGGGCCAAGCCCGGGCCCTGACCCTGGGCGGCGACGGGGTGAACATCCCCGAAGACTTCCTGCTGCCCTACGACTGAGCCGCGGTGCGGCGGCGCCGCTCCGGCGCCGCCGCATCCCGCTGCGTCCCAGGTTTTCCGGGGCGATCCTGTTGTCTGGAAGAAGTCACGCCATGCCCGACGCCACCTGGCGGCTGACGCCGTACGCCTACGCCGCCGTCTGCGGGGATGATCTGGTCCTCCTTGACGTCCGGCGCGACAGCTATTTCTGCCTGCCGCAAGCTGGGCAGGGCCTGGACCTGGCGGTCGGCGATCGCCGCCTCGGCAGGATGGACCCTGATCTCGCCGGCGACCTGGCCGCCGCCGGCCTGGTGGAGGCGGGCGGCCCGGTCTCCCGTCAGATGGCTTGGGCTCCGCCGACGGTCGATCTGCTGTCCCATTCCCTGCCCAAGCCGTCTGTTTCCGAGATCGCGAGCCTGGCGGCCTCGCTGGCGACGATGGCCCTCAACTATCGCCGCCGCAGCTTCGCCGAGCTTCTCGCAAAGGCTCAGGAGCGACATATGCGCGTCGGCTCCGAAGCCGCCGATCCAGAGATCGGCATGCGTGCGGCGCTCGCCTTTCGAACCCTGCTGCCCTGGTCTCCGGTGCAGGGCGCCTGCCTGTTCCAGGCCTTCCTGCTGCTGGACTATCTTGGCCGGCGGGGTCAGATCGCCGACTGGGTGTTCGGCGTGCGCACCTGGCCGTTCAGCGCCCATTGCTGGCTGCAGTCCGGCGTGGCGGTCCTCAACGACACGGTCGACAGGGTCCGCGCCTATCAACCCATTCTCATCGTTTGATCCATGGTCGCCTATCTCGGCCTCTTCTGGACAGGCGATACTCCGCCCGCCGCCCAAGCCGTGCGGGCCGCCTTTGAGCCGGACGGCGCCTGGGCGGTCAGCGAGGCGGGGCCCGAGCACCTGGTCCTCACCCGCGGACCGGTCCGGCCGTCAATCCGCAAGCTGCCGTCGCGACGCGGCCTGGTGATCGGGGACCTGTTCCGCGCCGGGTCCAGCGGCGTTGTCGGCGACGAGGTCGAGAGCGTGGTCATGGCGCCGAGACTGAGCCGAGCGGCCATGGCGGCCGAACTCGCCGAGAC
>JBEBYB010000190.1:0-5609 GCA_040391295.1 Phenylobacterium sp.
CTAACCTCTCCCGAGGGAGAGGGACTCAACGAGACGCCTAAACCCCCTGCGCTTGCAGCGCCTTGCGGGTCTGCTCCCAATATTGAGCGCCGGTGATCAGGGTCACCACCGTAGCCACCCACATCAGGGTATGGGCGATGTAGGTCGCCGGCGCCTGGATGGCCGGATCGGTCGGCAGGTTGAACGCTCCCCACGACGCCACCAGCAGTTCGGCCGCCAAGGCGGTGAGCTGCAGCGTCGTCTTCCACTTGGCCAGCAGGGTGACCGGCAGCTTCACGCCCCGGCCCGCCCCCACTTCGCGCAGGGCGCTGACCGTGAATTCGCGGAACAGCATCAGGCCCGCGGGCAACACCACCATCGGCTGGCCGCCCATCGACAGCAGGCCCAGGATCGCGCCGCAGACCAGCACCTTGTCGCCGATCGGATCGAGGATCGCGCCCCAGACGGTGACGGCGTCCAGCTTGCGCGCCAGCCAGCCATCGAAGAAGTCGGTGACCGCGGCGATCACGAACGACCAGAAGGCCCAGCGTTGCAGGGCGAACTGGCTATCGGCGGTCAGCCGCTCGCTGACATAGGGCACGGCTCCGGACGCGGCGGCGAGCGCCAGGAACACGAAGAGCGTCAGGACCAGCCGCAGCGAGGTCAGGATATTCGGTAGAGCTTTCATGGCGGTCCTAACGCGCGGAACGGATTCAGGTGGCCGGCGTCAGCTCCACCTTTTTCGATTGCTTGCCATAGACGCAGATTCGCTTGTCGGCGCCTTCACGAAGCACGGCGATGCCGTAGGCTTCGGTGCCGACCGGATGGACGATCACCTCCGGCGACTTCATGCCCTGGGCCTGGGCCGCCGCCAGGCACTTGGCCCGGACGTCGGTCGTAAAGGCGTCCCAGGCGGCGGGCGAACTGGCGTGACCGATGGCGGGCGTCAGCGCGGCGAGCGCCGCAAGGGCGAGAACGAAGCGGGGCATCGGCGTCTCCTGGTGAAGCGTCAGGTAGAACTGTAGCTCGGCCTCAGCTTTTGCGGAAGAAATCGAAAATCCGCCGGGCCAGAGCCTCGCTGACCCCGTCGACCTTGGCCAGATCGTCGACCGAGGCGCGGGAAACGCCGCGCGCCGAGCCATAGGCGTGCAGCAGGGCGCGCTTGCGCCCAGGGCCGACGCCCTCGATCTCGTCCAGCGGGTTCTTCTTGATGTCCATCGAACGCCGGGTGCGGTGGCTGCCGTTGGCGAAACGGTGGGCCTCGTCGCGCAGACGCTGCAGATAGTAGAGCACCGGCGATTTCGGCTCGAGCATGAACGGCGGCTTGCCCTCGATGAAGAACCGCTCGAGGCCGGCGTCGCGGTCAGGCCCCTTGGCGACCCCGACCACGGCGATGTCGTCCACGCCCAGATCGGCCATTATCTCCAGCACCGCCGCCAGTTGCCCGGCGCCGCCGTCGACCAGCACCAGGTCGGGACGCACCGCCGCCTCCCCCGCTTCCTCCTCCTTGACCAGGCGACCGAAGCGACGGCGCATGACCTCCTTCATCATCCCGTAGTCGTCGCCAGGGGTCAGGTCGGTCCCCTTGATGTTGAACTTGCGGTACTGGCTTTTCTGGAAGCCCTCGGGACCGGCCACGATCATCCCGCCAACGGCGTTGGTCCCCATGATGTGGGCGTTGTCATAGACCTCGATCCGCTCGGGCGAGGCGTCCAGGCCAAAGGCCTCGCAGACCCCGGCCAGCAGCTTCGTCTGGGCCGAGCCTTCCGCCATCTTGCGACCCAGCGCCTCGCGGGCGTTGGTTAGGGCGTGATCGACCAACTGGGCCTTCTCGCCGCGTTTCGGTTGGTTGATCTCCACCTTGCGCCCCGCCTTCAGGGCGAAGGCTTCAGACAGCAGCTCGCACTCCGAAGGCTCGACACTGGTCAGGATCAGTTTCGGGATCGGCTTGTCGTCATAGAACTGGCCGAGGAAGGCGCTCATCACGTCGACGTCCTCGTCGCTCTTGTCGACGCGCGGGAAGTAAGCGCGGTTCCCCCAGTTCTGGCCGGCCCGGAAGAAAAACACCTGCACGCAAGCCTGGCCGCCCTGGGCGTAGAGGGCGAAGACATCGGCCTCCTCCAGGGTCTCGGGATTGATCTGCTGTTCCTGGGCGACGGAGGCCAGCGCCCGGATACGGTCGCGAATGCGGGCGGCGTGCTCGAACTCCATGTCGTCGGAGGCCGCCTGCATCTCCCGCGACATCTTCTCCATCACCGCCCGGCTCTTGCCGCGCAGGAAATCCTCGGCCTGTTCGACCAGGCCGGCATAGTCCTCGATGCTGATCAGTCCGGTGCACGGCGCGGCGCAGCGCTTGATCTGGTGCAGCATGCAGGGCCGGGTCCGGCCCTCGTAGACGCTGTCCGAACACGACCGCAGCAGGAACGCCTTCTGCAAGGTGTTCAGGGTCTTGGTGACCGCATGGGCCGAGGCGAAGGGGCCGAAATAGTCGCCCTTGATCGTGTGCGCCCCGCGATGCTTGCGAAGCTGCGCGGCCGGGTGCTCGCGGCGGATGACGATCTCGGGGAAGCTCTTGTCGTCGCGCAGCAGCACGTTGAAGCGCGGCTTGAGCTGCTTGATCAGGTTGATCTCGAGCAGCAGGGCGTCGGTCTCGGTGCGGACCGTGACGAACTCCATGGACCGGGTCAGGTCCACCATCAGGGCGATACGCTGGGTGTGGAACCGGCCCTGCGCATATTGCAGCACGCGCTTCTTCAGGCTGCGCGCCTTGCCGACATAGAGGACCTCGCCGTCCTCGCCCATCATCCGATAGACGCCGGGCGCGTCGGGCAGGCGGCGGACTTCGTCCTTGATCAGGGCCGCGCCCTGCAAGGGCGCCTGGAGTGTCGCGTCGGTCGGCATGCCGCCAATATAGGCGAGTCCGCGGCCAGGCGTAGGCGGCGGTTCCAGTTTCACGGTGGGAGGGGCCCCGCGAGAGGCCCGCCCTCCCCCGCTGTTCGTCATGGCCGACCTTGTGTCGGCCATCCATAAACACCGCGGTCGGGGATTTTCCTGCAAGGTCGGCGTGTATGGATCACCGGGACAAGCGGCCGGTGATGACGATCCTGTGGGTGGGGTTGAGCGCGAGAGGCGTGGCCTCCCCGCCTACAGCTTCACCCCGCCGGCCATGATCTTCGCAAAGCCAGGCTTGGTGAGCCTCACATAGCCCTTGGCCCCTTCCTTGTAGAATACCGCCCCCTTGATGCTCGCCGGGTCGAAGCCGTCGGCGACCAGGTCGATCTTGCGATACTTGAAGGTGCCGGTGGTCTCGATGGCGGGCAGGATCCGCACGAAGACCGGCTGGGCATAGGCCGGCAGGTCACGCGCCACCGCTTCGCTGAACGCCTTGATGTCGAACGTCGCGTCGACCACGATCCCGGCCATGCCGGCCCGGCCTTCGGCGCCCTCGACCGCCACGCCATAGACATTGGCCTCGACCACGCCGGGGATGGCCTGGAGTTGCTCGGCCACCTGGCCGGTCGAGACGTTCTCGCCCTTCCAGCGGAAGGTGTCGCCGACCCGATCGACGAAATAGAAGTAACCGTCGGCGTCGGTGCGCATCAGGTCGCCGGAACGGAACCAGGCGTCGCCCTTCTCGAAGACGTCGCGCATGATCTTCTTGTCCGACGCCGCCTTGTCCACATAGCCGGTGTATTCGCTGCGGGCGTCATGGCCGATCTTGCCGATACACTCGCCGATCTGGCCTGGACCGCACTCGATACACAGGCCGTTCAGGCCGCGGATCGGTTCTTCCTTTTCAACGTCGAACTGGACCAGCCGGTAGTTCACCTTCCCGCGCAGCCACTTGGGCGAGCGTCCGATCGCACCCTCCCGGCCGTCGAAGTTGAACATCGAGATATTGCCCTCGGTCGAGCCGTAGAACTCCAGGACTTCCGGAATGCGGAACCGGGACTTCATCTCGGCCCAGACGTCGGCGCGCAGGCCGTTGCCGAACGCCAGGCGGATCTTGTGGCGGCCCTCGTCCTCGCTGGACTCCTGATTGACGAGGTAACGGCAAAGCTCGCCGATATAGACGAACATCGTGCAGTTCTCGGCGGCCAGATCTTCCCAGAAATGGCTGGCGGAGAACTTCTTCTTCACCACCACCGAGCCGCCGTTCAGCAAGGCCGCGCCCAGGGCGCAGAGCCCGCCGGTGGCGTGATAGAGCGGTAGGGTGACATAGATGCGATCGTTCTCATTGGCGCCCGTCGCCCCCGCGAACCCGCGCATATAGAGCTGGGCCCGCACATGGGTGACGCGAGCGGCCTTGGGCAGGCCAGTCGTGCCGCTGGTGAAGATCAACAGGGCGGTGTCCTTGGCGGTCATGCCGTTGCGGACCGCCTGATCGGGCGGAAGCTGGCTGCAGCTCTTCAACGCCTGGGTCAGGTCGCGCTGATCCCCATGCGTCTGGCCGCCCAGCACCCACTGCTTCATCGGCTGGTCCAGCAGCCCCTTGGCCTGCTCGAACACGGGCGAGGTTTCCCCATCGACGATGATGTGGGCCGCGCCGGAAATGTTCAGGCAGTGGAGCAGCGGCTGGCCGGCGAGCTGGTTGTTGATGAGGGCGGCGACCACCCCGATCTTCGACAGGCCGTACCAGACCGGGAAATACTCCAGCCGATTGGGCATGAACAACGCCACCGTCTGGCCGCGGCGCAGGCCGATGCCCTTGGCCCAGTGGGCGAAGCGGTTGGCCAGGGCGTCCATCTCGCCATAGGTCAGCGTCTTGTATTCGAAGGTCAGGGCTGGCCGCTCGCGCCATTCCTCGATCGCGTCCTGGAGGTCGTCGCAGATCAGATGATCCGATCCAGGCGCGATCGACTTGACGCGCTTCAAGGTGCGATTCAGGCCGCGTATGAAACGCCAATCACGCTCTAGCTGGGCCCTGATACGCATATATTCCCTCCGACACGGGGCCACCTTGGCGGTGGCCGCCCGGACGGGTCAAGCTGAGCCATGGGCGCAGCCGGTCACACCCGCGTCAGGCTGATGCGACCGTGGCGCCGGGGACTCAGTGCCGACCGTGAAACCATGGACTAGGATAGGGCCATGCTGCCACGCGCGATTCTGTTCGATCTCGACGAGACCATCATCTCCTTCGGCTCCCGCCGCCTGGTTTTGCAGGCCGTGGTCGAGGAATTCGCGAAGGTCTTCGAGCCGGTGACGCCGGCGGAAGCCGGCGAGGCGCTGGAGGCCGCGTTCCGCGCCTTCTGGGCCGACGAGGTTCGCGCCGCCCATTGGCGCCAGAACCTGGTGGAGGGTCGCAAGCTGGCGGTGGCGGCCGCCTTCGAAACCTTGGCCGACCGCGCGCCGGGCCTGACGCCCGAGTTCGCCGCGACATTCGGCGAGCGCTTCCACAACCACCGGGAGGAACAGGGCAAGTTCTTCCCCCGCGCGTTGGAAACCGTCGAGGAGTTAAAGCGCCTTGGCGTGAAACTGGCCCTGGTCACCAACGGCGCGGCCGAACCGCAGCGCGCCAAGGTCGAGCGTTTCGATCTCGCCCGTCTCTTCGAGCACGTGCAGATCGAGGGCGAAGCCGGCTTCGGGAAACCCCAGGAACAGGCCTATCTCCACGCCATGCAGGCGCTAGG
>JBEBYB010000191.1:0-5561 GCA_040391295.1 Phenylobacterium sp.
CCGCCGACCGGGCGATGCAGGTGCACGGCGGCATCGGCTATTCGCGGCACAAGCCGTTCGAACACATCTATCGCCACCACCGCCGCTATCGGATCACCGAGGGCGCCGAGGAAATCCAGATGCGCAAGGTCGCGGCCTTCTTGTTCGGCTATCTCGGGCCGCGCCGCGCCCTCTTCAAGGACGCCGATCAGGCATAGGCGCGCGCGCCGTAGAGGCGATCGAACACCGCAGGCAAGCTGCCCGGCAGGCCCAGCAATGGGCCTGACGACAGCAGCAGGACCACCTCGTCGCCCTTCAGGTTCGAGAGGGCGGCGATGGCCTGCTCGGAGCTGGCGACCGCCTCGACGGCCACGCCCGCGGCGCGCGTGCGAGCCACGATCTCCTCGTGGCTGGATTGATCGTGGCTGCCCGCGCCATGCACCGGCGGCGGACAGATCAGCACCCGCGAGGCGCCCTCGAACACGGTGTCGTACCAGGAGAGCGCGTCGCGGCTACGCCAGCTGAAGGTGTGCGGCTCGAAGACGACGACCAGCGGGCGGCCCGGATAGTGCAGGCTCATGGCCCCGATGGCGGAGTGGGCCTTTTCGTAAGAGCTGCCGAAGCCTTCGATGACCGGGATCGCCGAGACGGTGGTCAGGCGGTCGAGGCGGCGGCGGATACCCGCGAAACTGGCCAAGCCGGCGACGAGCGCCGCTTCGCTGACCAGTTCGCGCTCCAGCAGGAAGGCGGCGACGCCGACGATGTTCTCGACGTTATGGGCGCCCAAAAGCTGGGTGGTGAGCGCGACCTTGCGGCCCCCCGGCCCGATCAGGTCGAAGCGGGTGGTCTCGCCATAGACCACGTCGCGGCTGAACCAGCCGTCGCAGGGCGCGGTGTCGTACCAGACGATGCGGGCCTTGGTTTCGTGCGCCACCGCGCGGATGGCCGGATGGTCGCGCATCACCGCCACCCCCTGCCCCGGCAAGGCGCGCAGCAGTTCCAGAAACGGGGCCTCATACTCGGCGAAGGTCGGGAAGACGTTGACGTGGTCGTGGACCAGCGAGGTCAGCAGCAGGTGGTCGGGGTGATAGAGCGCGAACTTCGAGCGCCGGTCAGTGGCCGAGACGATGTACTCGTCACCCTCCAGCACCACGTCGCCGCTGCCCCACTGACCGGTCGCCGGCAAGGACGGCGAGATCGCGCCGACCATCCAGCCGGGATCAGTCCCAGCCTCGAGCAGGATGTGGGCCATCAGGGCGGTGCAGGTCGATTTGCCGAACGAGCCCGCGACCACCGTGGTCAGCCGGCCGCTGGTCACTTCTCCCAGCATTTCGGCGAAGGTGGTGATCCGAGCGCCGCGAGCCCTGGCCTCGATCACCTCGGGATTCGATTCGGCTCCCAGCTTGGCGCTGGTGCCGAGAATCAGGATGTCGAGGCCGGCGGGGAGGTTCGCGGCGTCGAAACGTCGGTGGAACGGAAAGCCCAGATCCTCGACATAGGTCGACATCGGCGGGAACACGTCTTCATCGGAACCGGAGATTTCGTGGCCCGCGTCGCGCAGCATCAGGGCGACGGCGCTCATGCCGGCCCCGGCTATTCCGGTAAAATGGATGCGCATTCCGCCCAAAACCTCTGTTTGCCTGCTGGTATCGAGCCCGACGCCGTCCGTCGAGGGGCCAAGGCGTCGCGCCCGCCGCCATTCAGCGCCAAGCCCGTTAACCCCCGCCTAACCAAGCGATCAGGGCGTCCGGGCCTTTTTCAGGAGGTCGCTCTCCGCCATGAAACGTTCTGGACGCCGACGCCGGCAGGGCGACTTTTCGCTCCCTGTGGGCGCTTTTCGATCGCCGCACTTCTGCGCTTGCACACCCGACAAGCGCTGGGTATATCGCCGCCTCCAAAGTGATCCCCGATAGCTCAGCTGGTAGAGCAGTCGGCTGTTAACCGACTTGTCGCAGGTTCGAGTCCTGCTCGGGGAGCCACCTTGGATTTCCACTTCAGTCGTAGAGAAACGCTTGCTCCATCCGGGAGTGACTTTGATCTTGGCTGATTGCACACCCGACCAAGGCTGGGTATATCCCCGGCTCCAACGTGATCCCCGATAGCTCAGCTGGTAGAGCAGTCGGCTGTTAACCGACTTGTCGCAGGTTCGAGTCCTGCTCGGGGAGCCACCTTGGATTTCCATTCCAACTGATAGAGACGCCCGCCCGCTGGGGAGCAGCGCTTCGTCTTGGCCGATTGCATGGCTGGCTCGCGGCGGTAAGCTCGCGACATGTCCGATCCTCGATCCATGAAGCGCCGCACATTCCTCGCCGCTGCGGCGGCGACCGCCGCTTCCCCGGCCCTGGCGCAGGCTCTAGCCGCTCCGGTGCGGGTCAAGCTGGAGACCGCCGACGGCCCGATCATTCTGGAGCTCTATCCGGACAAGGCGCCGATCACGGCCGGGAATTTCCTGCGCTATGTCGACGGCAAGCGCTTCGACGGGACGACCTTCTATCGGGCCTCCAAGGTGCCCAATGCGCCGGAGTTCGGCCTGATCCAGGGCGGGGTGCAGAACGATCCGGCCCGGGTGCTGAAGCCCATCGCCCACGAGCCGACCACCAAGACCGGCCTGTCGCACACCGACGGCGCAATCTCGATGGGGCGGACCGCCCCCGGCACCGCCACCTCGGACTTTTTCATCGTGCTGGGCGACATGACCTATATGGACGCCGATCCGAAACAGCCGGACGACAACCTGGGCTTTGCGGCCTTCGGCAAGGTCGTCGAGGGCATGGACACGGCGCGCAAGATCCTGGCCGAACCGACCTCGCAAACCGCCGGCGTCGGGGTGATGAAGGGCGAGATGCTGGCCAAGCCGGTGAAGATCATCAGCGCGCGTCGCGTGAACTGACGCGCCTCAGTGACCGCCCTCGACCCAGGGCACGCCCGCAGCGCGGAAGGCTTCGGCCAGGGCCGCCTCCAGGTCGAGCGCTTCCCAGGGGCGCATCGGATTGAGATGCGCGACTAGGTCCGGCAGCAACCGCACGCCGAACCGCCGGGCGGCGCTGCTGGCCTTGTAGCCGGCCTTGTGTTGGTCGAAGCGCAGATCGGGGTCGCGCGAGGTCTGGCCGACATAGAGACCCCAGGGGTCGGCGCGGCGGCTGTCGTGCAACAAGACGACATAGACCGACTGCCCCGCCTTGGGCGCTCGGCGCGTGGTCGCCTTCAGGGTCAGGGCGGCCCGCTGCGCCTTCCCCAACCAGGCCGGGCCAGGGTCTCGAAACATCGCTAGCCCCGCATCGCTGAGCCGAGGACCTCATAGACGCGCGGGTCGGCCGACTGGGCGGCGTTGAACCGCAGGTAGCTCCCAGCCGACTGCGACAGGCTGAAGGCGTTCCCAGGGGCCAGCACCACGCCTTGCGCCAGGGCGCGCTGGGCCACCTCGCCGGAGTCCAGGCCGTCCGGCAGGGCGCACCAGAGGAACATGCCGGCCCTGGGCTGTGTCCAGGGCGTGAGACCGAGCGCCGTAAGCCGCGCGGCGGTTTCGCCGCGCGCGCGCGCCAGACGTTCTCGCAGGCTGTCGAGATAGCGGCGATGGCCGCCGTCCTTGAGGATCGCCAGCACAAGCTCAGCCGCCAGATGCCCGCCGCCGAACGAGGTCGCCACCTTCAGGTCGATCAGGCCCTCGATCCAGGCAGGCCGCGCGGCGATGTAGCCGCAGCGGGCGGCGGCCGAGAGGGTCTTGGAAAAACTGCCGATGCTGATCACCCGGTCGAGGCCGTCGAAGGCCGCCAGGCGCGGGGCCGGCTCGTGTTCGAAATCGGCGTAGATGTCGTCCTCGACGATCAGCAGGTCATGACGTTCGGCGAGTTTGAGGATGCGATGGGCCGCAACCGGCGACAACGCGCCGCCGGTCGGGTTCTGCGGCCCGGAATTGGTGATGTAGAGACGCGGCGAATGCTCGGTCAGCACCTGCGCGAAGGCCTCGGTATCGGGCCCGGCCTGCGTGTAGGGCACGCCGACCACCTTCACCCGGTGCGCCCGCAGCATGGCGTGGAAGTTGAAGTAGCAGGGGTCATCGACCAGCACGGTGTCGCCCGGCTCCAGCAGGAAGCGGCAGACCAGGTCGATGGCCTGGGTTCCGGACTCGGTCAGCATGATCTGGCTTGGAGAGGCCTCGACGCCGTGCTCGGCCATGCGGCGGGCCAGGAGCTGGCGCAGAGCGGGCGATCCTAACGGCGGGCCGTAGTCGGTCAGATTCTGGGCGTCGGCCCGCGCCAGGGTGCGCAGTCCCCTGCGGATCCCTTGTTCCGGCATCCACGAGACCGGCAGCCAGCCGCAGCCTGGCTTGAGCACGTCCGGGCCGGCCTCCAGCGACTGACGCGAAACCCACAGCGGGTCGATCGAGCGATCGCGGCGCGGCTCCAACTCGGACAGCGCCAGCGGCGGCATATGGCCGGCCACATAGAACCCCGACCCGCGCCGGGGCTGGATCACGCCCTCGGCCGCCAGCCGGTCGTAGGCCTCGACCACCGTCGACTTGGAGACCCCCATCGCCGTGGCGAAGGCGCGAATCGACGGCGCCTTGGCGCCCGGCGCCAGGGCGCGGCGCGCGATCCGCTGACGAACCTCGGCCATGGCCTGTTCGACAAGGGTGTGTTCAAGCGCCATCCGTATGGGCCTTTTGAGCATTACAGTTTGATCAAATTGTACTGCACTGTGCCTGGATCGGCCAGCCGCCCGCCGCGATACCGGCCGCTCGATCAGGAGCAGGCGATGCACGTCAAGACCAGCGGCTGGATCAACGGGTTTCTCGGGGTCCTTATCTTCAGCGGATCATTGCCGGCGACGCGGGTGGCCGTGGCCGACTTCGACCCGGTGTTCCTGACCGCTGCCAGGGCCTCGATCGCCGGGATCATGGCGCTCGCGCTGCTGGCGGCCCTGCGCGCCAGGCGGCCCGAGCGCAGCGACCTGGCCTCGCTGGCGATCATCGCGGCCGGGGTCGTGGTCGGCTTCCCGCTGCTGACCGCACTCGCGTTGCAGCACATCACCTCGGCGCACTCGATCGTCTTCATCGGCCTGCTGCCGCTGGCGACCGCCATCTTCGCCGTGGTGCGCGGCGGCGAGCGGCCGGCGCCGTCCTTCTGGCTGTTCGCCGGCTTTGGCGCGGCCCTGGTGGCCGGGTTCGCCCTGACGCGGGGCGCACAGGCCTCGCCCGTCGGGGACAGCCTGATGATCGTCGCGGTGATCGTCTGCGGCCTGGGCTATGCAGAGGGCGGCAAACTCTCGCGCCGGCTGGGCGGTTGGCAGGTGATCTGCTGGGCCCTGACGCTCGCCCTGCCCCTCATGCTGCTGATCGGCTGGGTCTCGCGCCCCGTCACCCTGACGGGCGTCAGCGGGCCGGCGTGGCTGGGTCTCGCCTACATCTCGCTGTTCAGCATGCTGATCGGATTTATCTTCTGGTATCGAGGTCTGGCCGAGGGCGGCGTGGCGGCGGTAGGCCAGTTGCAGTTGCTACAGCCGTTCTTCGGCCTGGCCCTGGCGGCGAGCCTGCTGCACGAGCCGGTCGGCTGGTCGATGGCGGTGGTGACGCTGGCCGTCGT
>JBEBYB010000192.1:0-5552 GCA_040391295.1 Phenylobacterium sp.
AGGATGACGAGCGAGTGGTGGGCTAACTCAGATGCTTGGCGCGGCCGACGTGGCGGCGCAGGTCGGCAAGGTTGGTCGCGCCGGTGCGCCGCAGGGCCTCGGCGCCGATCAGCACCCCAGCCAATTTCACGCCGCTGATCCGTTCGAGGAATGTCGGCGGGCCTTCGGCGATCAGGGCGGTTCCGCCCTTCTCCTCCAGGTGGGCGCGCAGAACCTCCTCCCAGCCGCGGCGCAGGCGCAGGGTCGTGGGCAGGACCAGCAGCATGTCGCCGCGCGCCTTGCGGGCCGCGACGTCCAGGCCGCCCTCCACCCGTTCAACACCGGCGTCCTCGCAGATCAGGCCGGTGGCGTCGGTCGAGCCGGCGTCGGCCGCGATCACCTCGCGCACCAGACCGTCCACCGCCGCCGGCACCAGGACCGGCAGCAGCACCTGCATTTCGCGTTCGGAATTGAAGGTCGGGATGATGACCGAAAGCATCTCCCCTTGAGGCGGCCGTTTGCGACGCGCGTCAATAGAGTTCTTGTTTTGTTCTTACTCGGCGTTAGGATCGCGTCGTGAGCACATTCACCCAGCAGATCACGGTCCGGGGCCGCGGCGCGCGGTCCAACGCCAGCGGGCGCTTCGAGAGCCAGGCCCGCGAGGCGTTCGACGACGGCTGGACGCTGGAGGACGCCGAGCCACAGCAGCTCAGGACCACGCTGACGGCCGAAAAGGCCAAGACCATCATCTCCAAGAACACCAGTCCGGACGTCGGGTTTTCGCGCTCGATCAATCCCTATCGCGGCTGCGAGCACGGCTGCATCTACTGCTACGCGCGACCAGCCCACGCCTATATGGGCCTGTCGCCGGGGCTGGATTTCGAGAGCCAGCTGTTCTTCAAACCCGAGGCCGGCAAGCTGCTGGAGCGCGAACTGTCGGCCCCGCGCTATGAGCCGCAGTTCATCCATATCGGCGGCAATACCGATCCCTATCAGCCGCAGGAGCGCGCGGCACGGGTGACGCGCCAGGTGCTGGAGGTGCTCGAGCGCTTCAACCACCCGTTCTCGATCATCACCAAGTCGGCGCTGGTCCTGCGCGACATCGACATCCTGGCGGCGACGGCGGCCAAGAACCTGTGCCGAGTGGCGATCTCGGTCACGACCCTGGACCGCAAGCTGGCCCGCAGTATGGAGCCGCGCGCCGCCACCCCCGAGCGCCGGATCGCGGCGATCAAGGCGCTGAGCGAGGCCGGCGTGCCGGTGACGGTGATGTTCGCGCCGGCCATTCCCGGCCTGAACGACCACGAGATGGAGGCGGTGCTGGAACGCGCGGCCCAGGCCGGTGCCACGGGCGCGGGCTATGTGGCGCTGCGGCTACCGCTGGAGATCAAGGACCTGTTCCGCGAGTGGCTGGCCACCGATCACCCCGACCGCGCCAGCCGGGTAATGTCGCTGGTGCGCCAGATGCGCGGCGGGCTCGACTACGACGCCGAATGGGGCAAGCGGATGCGGGGCGAAGGCCCGATCGCCGAACTGATGTCGCAGCGTTTTCAGCGCGCCAAAAGGCGCTACGGCCTGAATGCCCGCTATGACAGCCTGGACCTGTCGCTGTTCAAGGTCCCGCCCAAGGCTGGGGATCAGGGCGATCTGTTCGGGGGGTGAGCGCGGCCCGTCCCTCCAGGTTCGTCATCCCCGGGCTATTGTCCCGGGGATCCATACGCACGGGCCGTTCGAGCAAATTCCCCGACCGCGGGGTCTATGGATGGCCGGCTCAAGAGGCCGGCCATGACGAACGTTGGGTGGCGTCGCGCAGCTTGTGCTTAGCGGTTGAACACCGCCACCAGCTCGACATGCGGCGACCAGAGGAACTGATCGACGGGCAGCAGGCGGTCGAGGGTGAAGCCGGCGTCGGCCAGGAGCCGGGCGTCGCGCACGAAGGTCGCCGGGTTGCAGGACACGCCGATGATCCGCGAAACCTTTGAACTGGCGAGTTCGACGCATTGTTCGTAGGCGCCGGCGCGCGGCGGGTCGAAGACCACGGTGTCGATGCGCTTCAACTCGGCGGCCAGGACGGGGCGACGGGTCAGGTCGCGGGCTTCGGCGACGACGCCGTGCAGTCCGGGCGCGGTGGCCAGAGCGCCGCTAAGCGCCCGGATCGCGGCGGCCGAGCTGTCGACCGCCAAGACCGGGGCGATCTTGGCCAGCCGGAAAGTGAAGGTGCCCGCGCCGCAGAACAGGTCGGCGATGCGCTCGGCGCCCGCCACGGACTCGACCGCCATATTGACCATGGCCAGCTCGGCCTCGGGGACCGCCTGGAGGAAGCCGCCGGCCGGCAGGGCGACGCTCGCCTCGCCCATCCGCACGGTCGGCTGGCGGGCGAGATAGGCCATTTCACCATCGAGGGTGACGCGAGCGAAGTCCGCCTCGCCGGCGATCTCGGCCAGGCGCATGCGCGCGTCGGCCGACAGCCCGCCGCCGCTCTTGCGCTCGACGCCGCTGATGTCGATGTCGATCCCGGTGGCGGTCAGGGTGACGTGCAGGGTCGGCGCGGACTTCGAATGCTCGAACAGCGGCACGGCCAGGCGGCGCAAGGCCGGCAGAGCCGCCACCAGACGCGGATCAGCGATCGGACATTCGTCGATGTCGATCACGTCCCAGGATTTGCGGCCCTTGAACCCCAGGCGTGCGGCGTCCTTGCGACCCGGCCGGGCATGCAGAGACAGCCGGCGACGGCTGCCGGGGCTGGCGGCGAAGGCCGGCAGGATCTCCGTCTCAAGCCGCTCGCGCGCCAAAGTGCGAACCAGGCGATCGACCTTCCAGTCCAGATAGGCGCCATGCTCCCAGTGCTGCAGGGCGCAACCGCCGCAGACGCCGAAGTGCCGGCACGGCGGGGTCACGCGCTGGGGGCTGGCCTCCAGCACAGCCTCAAGCTCGCGACGCTCGCCCCCGGCGGCCAGGCGCACGCGCTCGCCCGGCAAGGTGAAGGGCGCATAGAGCGGACCAGCCGCAATACCGTCGCCTTCGCCGCCTACAGCCTCGATCACCACCTCGACGGCGGGGCTGGTCGCCACCTCTGCGGGACGGGCTCTGTTCGGCCGCCGGGAAGTTCTCATGCTCTAGCTCGTTTTCGTATTCCTGCGCCCCAAAAGCCCAAGCCGGCCAAGGCGCAACGTCACATGAACGAAGATGAACAGGCCGCTCAAGCAGCGTTCAGATTCGTTCAGCCACTCTCTCTACAGCAGGCGAGGCTCCGGCGCCGCCTCGCGAATTTCTGGAGACTTCCTATGAACCGCGCCTTGACCTTCACCGCCATCGCCGCGATCGCGGCCTCGTCCATGATGGTTCCGACCTTCGCCTCGGCCCAGGGGCGCAGCTATGGCTCGGGCGACGTCTGCCGCGAGCAGCAACGCCAATCGGCCAACAAGGGCACGGTGATCGGCGGCCTTTCAGGCGCTCTGCTGGGCGGCGCGGTCGCCGGCAACGGCGCCAAGACCGAAGGCGCGGTGCTGGGCGGCGTGGTCGGCGCGGTCGCCGGCCACCAGATCGCCAAACGCAACGTCCAGTGCAGTTCCTATCCCAAGCGGGTCTCCCGCAGTTCCTACCAGCGTAGCAACTGTCGCTGGGTGCAGGAGCGATACGACGGCCGCAACCAAAGCTTCGAAGTTTGCCGTGGGCGCGATGGCGTCTGGCGGCCGAGCGGACGGGCCTAAGGCCCCCACCCTAACCATCCATCCCAACAGGGCAGTAAACAGATGAACTTCCGTTCGACCTTCGCCAAGAGCGCGCTGGCAGGCGTGGCCGGCGTCATGGCGCTGGGCGCCGTGGCCGCGATCCCGACCTTCGCGGCGGCTCAATCGGCCGGCTACTACGGTAACAGCGGCTACTACGATCCCTGCCAGCGCGACACGACCAATCGCAGCACGGTCGGCGCCCTGCTCGGCGGGGCGCTGGGCGCGGTGGTCGGCTCCAATGCGGCGGCCCGCAACGCGCGGACCGAAGGCGCCCTGCTGGGCGGCGCGCTCGGCGCCCTGGGCGGCGGCGTGGTCGGCAACCGCTCGGCGGCCTGCAACAACGGCTACCGTGCGCCGCCGCGCGCCGCCTACAACAACGGCGCGGTCTACACGCAGCCTTACAACGAGGGCTATTACGCCCCGACGAACCAGTATCGCCCCGCGCCCACCTATCGCGGCGACAGCTACAACGTGACCCAGGCGCCGGCCGCCACCGACGGCTGCAGCCTGGCCGAGAGCCCGATCTATCTGCCGGACGGCCGCACCCAGAAGCGCTTCGTGCGCGTCTGCCCCGACTCGAACGGCAACTATCAAGTCGTCGACTAGCATCAGCCGTCATCCCGAAAGTCGCGCAGCGGCTGCCTGGGACCTATGAACACCTGATGGCGCAGACAGTGGCGAGGCCGCGGTCCATTCCGCTATGCGGCGCGAATGGGTCCCGGTCCTGTTTCGCAAACCGGGATGACATGATTGACGAAGCCGCCCGCCTCACCGCGGGCGGCTTTTTCGCGCTCAGATCTTCTGGGCCCAGAGCAGGTATTCGTGATTGCCGTCGCCGCCGGTGATCGGACTGTCGGCGGTGGCGCGGATGATCCAGCCGGCCCCGCGCAGGAACTCGGCGACCTCTTCCAGGGCGCGGGCGCGCGCGGCCTCGTCCTTGACCAAGCCGCCCTTGCCCACGTGATCGGGGCCGACCTCGAACTGAGGTTTGACCAGGGCGATCAGATCGGCGCCTAGGGTCGCCAGCCGCAAGGCGGCGGGCAAGGCCTTGGCCAGGCCGATAAAGCTGACGTCGGTGACGATCACATCCGGCGCGACGGGGATCATCGCCGCGGTCAGATTGCGTGCATCGACGCCTTCGAGACCCACCACGCGCGGGTCGCCGGCCAGTTTCGGATGCAGTTGCCCGCGCCCGACATCGACCGCATAGACCCTGGCCGCGCCATGCTGGAGACTGACCTCGGTGAAGCCCCCGGTCGAGGCGCCGACGTCCAGCACAGTGCGGCCTTCAATCATGACCGGCCATAGGCCGAGCGCGTGGGCCAGTTTCAGCGCGCCCCGGCCGACATAGGGGTGTGCGGCGGTCGCCTCGATGACCGCCGCCTCGTCCACCAGTTCAGAGGCCTTTACGAGGGGACGGCCGTCGGCCACCACCCCGCCGGCCTCGATCGCGGCGCGGGCCTTGGCGCGGCTGTCGAACAGGCCCCGTTCGACCAGGACGACATCCGCGCGTTTTCGGCCCAATCGCCTGTCAGACCTTTAGGCCTGCTCCCCTTCGAACAGCTTCTTCAGCTCGTTCTTCAAGATCTTGCCATTGGCGTTGCGGGGCAAGGTCTCGTGCCAGAACTTCACCTTCACCGGCACCTTGAAGGCGGCCAGATGCTGGGCGACGTGAGCGCGGATCTCTTCCTCGGTCGCCGAGGCGCCCGGCTTCAGGGTCACCACGGCCGCCGGCTCTTCACCGAGCGTGCGGTGCGGGATGCCGACGATCGCGGCGTCCATCACCGCCGGGTGGTCGTAGATGACGTTCTCGACCTCGATGCAGTAGATGTTCTCGCCGCC
>JBEBYB010000193.1:0-5532 GCA_040391295.1 Phenylobacterium sp.
ACGGGCTAAACCTCAGCCGCGCCTGGTGCTGGCGCGCGATCGCCGGGACCCTGGCGCTGAACGATCCGGCCCGGACCGTCGCCCTGGCCAGCGCCGACGCGCATCTGGCGGCGGGCCTGGAACATGTCGCCGGCGACTATATGGGCGAGCACTGGCTGGCGACCTTCGCCCTGCTGGCACTGGAGGCTTAAGGCCGCACCCTCCCCTCACGCTCGTCATCCTCCGGTCAGCCGAAGGCTGATCCGGGGGACCCAAGCTGACTTCCAGAACATGACGTCGCCCGCTTGGGTCCCCCGATCGTCTTTCAGACGACCGGAGGATGACGACCAGGTTAGGCGGCGCCCGCCGCGTAGCGATCGATCTCCGCCAGGTGCGCGGCGATCTCGTCGGGCGCCAGGAACGAGCCGGTGAAGCTGTTGCGAGCCAGGGTCACGAGTTCATCGCGGCTGAGGTCGAGCGCCTTGGCCGTTTGGGTCCAGTTCTGGCCCAGATAGCCGCCGAAATAGGCTGGATCGTCGGAGTTGATGGTGGCCCGCAACCCCAGGGCCAGCATCGTCTTCAACGGATGAGACGTCAGGTCCTCGACCACGCAGAGCTTCAGGTTGGAGAGCGGACAGACGGTCAGCGTCATGCCCTCGCGCGCCAGCCGTTCGGTCAGGGCGTCGTCCTCCAGGGCTCGGTTGCCGTGGTCGATGCGGTCGACCTCCAGCATATCCAGGGCCTGATAGACATAGTCCGGCGGCCCTTCTTCACCGGCGTGGGCGACGGTCTTGAGGCCCTGGGCGCGGGCCGCGGCGAAGACCCGCGCGAACTTGGCGGGCGGGTGACCGACCTCGGAGGAGTCCAGGCCCACGCCGACGATGCGGTCGAGATAGGGCCCTGCCTGCGCCAGCGTTTCAAAGGCGGCCTCCTCCGACAGATGCCGCAGGAAACAGAGAATCAGCTTGGACGAAACGCCCAGTTCCGCCTGCGCCTGCGCCATGCCGGCCAGCAGGCCGTCGGCGACCACGGCGAAAGGCACGCCGCGGTCGGTATGGGTCTGGGGATCGAAGAAAATCTCCGCGTGACGCGCGCCGTCGGCGGCGATCCGCCGGAAATAGGCCATGGCCAGGTCGTGGAAGTCCTGCTGCGTCAGCAGCACCCGCGCGCCCTGGTAATAGATGTCCAGGAAGTCCTGCAGGTTCGAGAAGGCGTAGGCCGCGCGCACCGCCTCGACGTCGGCGAACGGCAGCTCCACCCCGTTGCGGCGGGCGAATTCGAACATCTGCTCGGGTTCCAGGCTGCCCTCGATGTGCAGATGCAGTTCGGCCTTGGGCAACCCGCGAATGAAGCCCTCAAGCTGGTCCGTCATGCCGCCGCCTTCTTGACGGCCCCGACGATGTCCTTGACCACTTGGTTGACCAGTTTCTCGTCGTCGCCCTCGGCCATGACCCGGATCAGCGGCTCGGTGCCCGAGGCGCGAACCACGATCCGACCCGTCCCGTTGAGACGAAGTTCAGCCTCCGCGATCACGCCCTTGACCTGCTCGGTCTCCAGCGGCTTGCCGCCGGCGAACCGCACGTTCTCCAGCAGTTGCGGCACGGGATCGAACTGACGGGCCAGCCGGCTCATCGGCTGATCGGAATCCCTCAACACCGCCAGCACCTGCAACGCCGCCAGCAGGCCGTCGCCGGTCGTGGAATAATCGGACATGATCATGTGCCCGGACTGCTCGCCGCCGAGGTTGAAACCGCCTTCCCGCATGCGGGCCATCACATAGCGGTCGCCGACCTTGGTGCGCTCCAGCTTCAGGCCCCGCGCCGCCAGGAACCGCTCCAGACCAAGGTTCGACATCACCGTCGCCACCACGCCGCCGCCGGTCAGTTGATTGTTGCGCGACCAGGCGTCGGCGATGATCGCCATGATCTGGTCGCCATCGACCACGTGGCCCTTCTCGTCGCAGATCAGCAGCCGGTCGGCGTCGCCGTCCAGCGCGATCCCGAGATCGGCGCGATATTCCTTCACCGCCCGGGCCATGGCCTCGGGATGGGTGGAGCCGCATTCCTCGTTGATGTTGGTGCCGTCCGGATCGACGCCGATCTTGATGACCTCGGCCCCCAGCTCATAGAGCACCAGCGGCGCGACCTTGTAGGCGGCGCCGTTCGCGCAATCGATGACCACCCGCAGGCCGGCCAGGCTGAGGCGTCGCGGGAAGGTCGCCTTGGCGATCTCGACGTAACGGGCCTGGGAATCCTCCACCCGCGCCACCCGGCCGAGCATGGTCGGCGCGGCCAGACCGTCGGCCAGGCCCTGATCCATCAGCGCCTCGATCTCCAGTTCGCGGGCGTCCGACAGCTTGTAGCCGTCCGGGCCGAACAGCTTGATGCCGTTGTCGACATAGGCATTGTGCGAGGCCGAGATCATCACGCCCAGATCGGCGCGCAGCGAGCGCGTCATCATCGCCACGCCCGGCGTCGGCATCGGCCCCAGCAGGCGCACGTCCATGCCGACGCTGGCGAACCCCGCCACCAGGGCCGGCTCGACCATGTAGCCCGACAGTCGGGTGTCCTTGCCGATCACCACCATGTGGCGGCGCTCGTCCTGGGACATGAACAGCTTGCCCGCCGCCAGGCCGACCCGCAGGGCCACCTCGGCGGTCATCGGGTGGCTGTTGGCCTGGCCGCGGATGCCGTCAGTTCCGAAATAGGCGCGCTTGGTCATTCGGGTTCTCGAAACGATACGAAACTCAGATTTAATCGACGCCGCGTTGGCGAATGCTAAAGGCGGCTCAGGATTATCACGTCTTCTTGCGCCAAAAGGAACTCCGGGTCATGTGCGGCATCATCGGCATCGTCGGAACGGCCCCGGTCCAGGATCGGTTGATCGAGAGTCTGAGGCGGCTGGAATATCGCGGCTATGACAGCGCCGGCATCGCCGGCGTGGTCGGCGGCAAGATCGAACGCCGCCGCGCCAAGGGCAAGATTCGCGCGCTGGAAGACATGCTGGGCGAACAGCCGCTGGCCGCAACGGTCGGCATCGGCCACACACGCTGGGCCACTCACGGCGTGCCGTCACTCCCTAACGCTCACCCGCATCAGGCCGGCAAGGTGATGCTGGTGCACAACGGCATCATCGAGAACTTCGCCGAACTGCGCCAGGAACTGGAAGCCGCCGGCCGGATCTTCGAGAGCCAGACCGACACCGAGGTCATCGCTCATCTGCTCGATTCGGAACTCGCCACCGGCCTGGAGCCGCTGGCGGCGCTTAAGGCCACCCTCGACCGCCTGACCGGCGCCTATGCGCTCGGCGTGCTGATCGAAGGCGAAGAGAACCTGGTCATGGGCGCCCGACGCGGCAGCCCGCTGGTCGTCGGCTATGGCGACGGCGAGATGTTCATCGGCTCCGACGCCCTGGCGGTCGGCCCCTTCACCAACCGCATCGCCTATCTGGAAGAGGGCGACTATGTCGCCATCGACCACGCCGGCGCTCGCGTCTTCGACCAGGCCGGCCAGCCGGTCGAACGCAAGATGCAGGTGGTCCCGGCCTCCGCGGCGCTAGTGGAAAAAGGCAACTACCGGCACTTCATGGAAAAGGAGATCCATGACCAGCCGGACGCCTGCCAGCGCACCCTGTCGGCCTATATCGACCCGGTTTCCGGCACCGCGACCGCGCCGGGCGGGATCGATTTCGCCAAGATCGACCGCATCCAGATCGTCGCCTGCGGCACCGCCTATTATGCGGGCCTGATCAGCCGCTACCTGTTCGAAAGCCTCGCCCGCCTGCCGGTGGACATCGATGTCGCCTCGGAGTTCCGCTACCGCGAGCCGCCGGTGACGTCCAGCACCCTGGCCATCGTCGTCTCGCAGTCGGGCGAGACCGCCGACACCCTGGCCGCCCTACGCTGGTGCAAGGCCCAGGGGCTGACCACCGCCGCCGTGGTCAATGTCCATCAGTCGACCATGGCCCGCGAGGCCGATGTGCTGTTCCCCACCCATGCCGGGCCGGAGATCGGGGTCGCCTCCACCAAGGCGTTCACCGCTCAGGTGACCGCCCTGGCGGCGCTGGCCGTGGCCGCCGCCGCCGCGCGCGGCAAGATCGACGCGGCCGAGGAGGCGCGGCTCTCGAAGCTGCTGCTGGAAGCTCCGCGCCTGATCGCCGAGTCGATCCAGGCCGAGGAGGCGATCCGCGCCCTGGCCCCCGAATTGGCCAAGGCCCGCGACGTGCTCTATTTCGGCCGCGGCGCAATGTCGGCCCTGGCGCTCGAAGGGGCCTTAAAGCTGAAAGAAATCAGCTACATACACGCTGAAGGCTACGCCGCCGGCGAAATGAAGCACGGCCCGATCGCCCTGATCGACGAAGCCACCCCGGTCATCGTCATCGCCCCGTCAGACGCGCTCTTCGAAAAGACCATGTCGAACATGAGCGAGGTGATGGCCCGCGGCGGCCCCATCCTGCTGATCACCGACGAGGAAGGCGCGCGCCGCGCCCCTGAGGGCGTGAAACTGATCATCGCCCCGACCTGCGATCCGCTGATCGCGCCGCTGGTCTTCGCCGCGCCCATCCAGATGCTGGCCTACCATGTGGCGGTCCAGAAGGGCGCGGACGTCGACCAGCCGCGCAACCTGGCGAAGTCGGTGACCGTCGAGTAGCGCCTACTTCGGCGGGGCCGTTTCCTGAGCCGGCGGCGTCGCCGTCATCGAGTTGGTGGCGGGCGGGGTCGTGGCCATTGAGCCCGAAGCCGGCGGCGTGGCGGCCATCGAATCGGTGGCGGGAGGCGTGGCCGCCATCGAGTCAGCCGGCGGCGGCGCCATCATGGAGTCGGCCGGAGCCGTCGGCGCGGCATCGGCGGCGGCGGACTTTTCAGCCGGCTTGCCACAGGCCGAGAGCGAGAACGCCAGCACCGAAGCCGTGGCGAGCGCTGAGATCGTGCGGAAATTCATGGGATACCCTTTTCCAGAAACATGTGACGTCGCCTCAACCGTTCACGGTCCCGTGAGTTCCGTTCACCGGTCACAATCTAAGCAAGGAACCCCCTCGGCAGCCGAATCAACGGCGGTTTACTGCGCCCCTCAGCGTAACGGTGGATTTGGAAGCTCTCGTCGTCTAGTCGAGGATGAACCGGGAGGACTGAATGACCAAACCAGTGCGTAAAGCTGTATTGCCGGTGGCGGGATTGGGGACACGCGTCCTGCCTGTCGCCCGCGCGACGCCGAAGAACCTTCTGAACGTCTTCGACCGCCCGATCCTGTCCTATGTGGTCGAGGAAGCTCGCGCGGCGGGCATCGAACACTTCATCTTCATCACCGGCCGCGGCCAGGGCGCCATCGAGGACTATTTCGACGGCAATCCCGAGATCGAAGGCGCCCTGGAGGCCAAGGGCAAGACCGATCTCCTGGCCGAGGTTCGCCGCGACCTGCTGCCCCCCGGCTCCATGAGCTTCGTGCGCCAGATGGCGCCGCTGGGCCTGGGCCACGCGGTGTGGTGCGCCCGCGAACTGATCGGCGACGAGCCGTTCGCGGTGATCCTGCCCGACATGCTGATGGCCGCGAAGAC
>JBEBYB010000194.1:0-5501 GCA_040391295.1 Phenylobacterium sp.
CCACCGGCCCCTTGCCCCGTGCCCGCCTGGGGTTGTGGTCCGGCCTACCCCCCCCCGGGGGGGGTGGGGGGCCCGCCCTCGGGGCAGGGAGGGGGCTCTTGGCATCAGCCGAAGTCCCCCTCAGTCAGCTTCGCTGACAGCTCCCCCAGAGGGGGAGCATCTGAAGGCGGGCGGACATGACTTCGAAGGTCTATGTGGCGCTGCGAGTGAAGGTTCCGATCGAGCGCGCCTTCGACGCTTTCGTGGAGGAGATCGGCGCCTGGTGGCGGCCGAACGCCCTGTTCCAGACCACGCCCCGCGCGCCGGGCGTGCTGGCCTTCGAGCCGGGGCAGGGCGGCCGGCTGACCGAGACCTTGGCCAATGGGAAGGTCTTCGAAATCGGCCAGATCACGTCTTGGGATCCGCCGTCGCGACTGGCTTTCTCCTGGCGGCAGGCGAACTTCCCGCCGGATCTTCATACCGAGGTGGAGGTTTGTTTCGAGGCCGTGGGGGAGGGCGAGACGCGGGTCAGCGTCGAGCATCGCGGCTTTGATCAGGTCCCCGCCGGCAGCGCCGCGCGTCATGGTTTCCCCGACCAGGCGCTGCTGATGCGGTTGGCGGACTGGTGGCGCGGCCTGCTGACGTCCTATCGCGACACCTCGGCGTAACGTCGGTTCGCGAGCCATGCTAATTCAGCCTTGAGATTCGTAAGCCCTACCCGGAGCTTGAACCATGACCGATCGTCCTACAGCGCCGGAAAGCACAGGCGCCGAGGCCAAGCAATGGACTGGAGCGTTTCGGTTCATCTTCGCCGCGGCGGTCATCAACGCGGTGTCGTTCGGGATCATGATCCCGGTGCTGCCGAACCTGATCAAGGAGTTCACCGGCGGCGACACGGCGGCGGCCTCCGAATGGAACGTGGTGTTCGGCGCGGTCTGGGGGGTGATGCAGCTCTTCTGCGGCCCGGTGCTGGGCATGCTGTCGGACCGGTTCGGCCGCCGGCCGATCCTGCTGGTGTCGCTGGCGGGCCTGGCGATCGATTTCCTGTTCATGGCCCTGGCCCCCAGCCTGGCCTGGCTGTTCGTCGGCCGGGTGATCAACGGGCTGACGGCGGCCAGCTTCTCGACCGCCAACGCCTATGTGGCCGACGTGACCCCGCCCGACAAGCGCGCCAAGGCGTTCGGCTGGATGGGCTCGGCCTTTTCCTTCGGCTTCCTGGTGGGGCCGGCGCTGGGCGGATTCCTGGGCGACATCGACCTGCGGCTGCCGTTCTTCGTGGCCGCGGGCCTGACCACCCTCAACTGGCTCTACGGCTTCTTCGTGCTGCCGGAATCGCTGCCGCCCGAGAAGCGGGTCGCGAAGTTCGACTGGAAGCGGGCCAATCCGCTGGGCTCGCTGGTCTTCCTGCGCGCGCACGCCGACCTGCTGGGGCTGGCGACCGTGGGGTTCCTGTTCCAGCTGGCCCACACCGTGCTGCCGGCGATCTTCGTGCTCTACACCGGCTATCGCTACGGCTGGACGCCGGGGTTCATGGGCCTGACCCTGATGGCCACCGGCCTCGCCGGCGTCATTGTCCAGACCCTGCTGGTCGGCCCCGTGGTGGCCAAGATCGGCGAGCGCGGCGCCTTGCTGCTGGGGGCTGCGGCCGGCGCCACCGGCTTTGCGATCTACGGCTTTGCGCCCAGCGGCTGGGTCTATTTCCTGGGCGTGCCGGTCTTCGCCCTGATGAACTTCCTGCAGCCGGGCCTGCAGGGGTTGATGACCCGCCGGGTCGAGCCGTCCGGGCAGGGGCAGCTCCAGGGCGCGAACCAGAGCCTGCAAGGCATCGCCTCGGTGATCGGGCCGGTGATCTTCGGCCTGACCTTCGCCTGGTCGATCCGGCACGAGGGGATCATGCATCAGCCCGGCCTAGCGATCTATCTGGCCGCGGGGCTGTTGGTTGCGGCTTTCATGCTGGCGCTTCGCGTCGCGCGGGCGCCGCAGGCGGTGGCGGAGGCCGCTTAACCTCTGCTTGCGTTTCGACGATCACGACCTAGGATCGTCGCCAGCATGACAGGAATGATCGAGACGATGAGGGCCTAGGCTCACGGACGCTGGCGAAATCGCCGGCCTGCCGCTTTGCGCCATATCCCCACCGGCCGCCGTCGCGGACCGGTCTCTCGAGACGTTCATGACAATCCCATCCGACCTGACCGCGGCCCCGGACGTGCAAGCCCGCTCCGACCTGCGTCGGCGCGCCGGACTGCGCTTTATCGGCGTGACCATCTGTCTGGACGTGGTGTCCCACACCATCGTCTTCCCGGTGCTGCCCAAGCTGGTGGAGGAGCTGTTGGGCGGCGACGTCCAGGGCGCGGCCCGCTGGATCGGCGTGCTGATCGCCATCTGGTCGGTGGCCCAGTTCGTCGCCGCCCCGGTGATCGGCATGTTGTCGGACCGCTTCGGACGGCGGCCGGTGATCCTGATCTCGGTGTTCGGCCTGGCCATCGACCTGGTGATCATGGCGATGGCGCCGACCCTGGCCTGGTTGCTGATCGGCCGGGCGCTGTGCGGGCTGACGGCCGGCGCCCAGGCTGCGGCCATGGCCTATGTCGCCGACATCACCCCGCAGGAAGAACGCGCCAAGAGCTATGGCTGGCTCAACGCCGCGGCCTGGACCGGGGTGATCCTTGGCCCGGCTCTGGGCGGCCTGTTGGGCTCGGTCGATCCACGCGCGCCGTTCTGGGCGGCGGCGGCGGTGTCGCTGCTGAACGGCGTCTACGGCCTGTTCGTCCTGCCGGAGTCGCTCGCGCGCGAGAACCGCGCGCCGATGTCGTGGGCCAAGGCCAATCCGGTCGGGGCGCTGAACCTGCTGGTCTCGCGAAAGGGGCTGCCGGCCCTGGCGGTCATCCTCGTGCTGCTGTGGTTGGCGATGCACGCGATGAACAGCGTCTTCGTCCTCTACACCGCCCACCGCTACAGCTGGGACCCGCTGGCGCTCGGCATCTTCGCCAGCGCCTTCGCCGCCGTGAATATCGTCGTGCAAAGCCAGTTGGCCGGGCGTTTCGTCAGGTGGTTCGGCGAGCGCCGGACCGTGATCGGCGGGCTGACCGTGCAGGTGCTCTGCTATGTCGGCGTCGGCCTGGCGCCCACCGGCCCGATCTTCTGGGCCGTGAACCTGCCGGGCGCCCTGGCCAATGTGGCGGGGCCCGCCCTGCAATCGATGATGACCGCCAAGGTCGATGCGACCGAGCAGGGCAGGCTGCAGGGAGCGATGAGCTCGATCTCCAGCCTCACCGGACTGTTCGGGCCGATCCTGTCGACCCAGGCCTTCGCCTGGTCGATCGCGCCAGGCATGGCGGCGGTCTGGTCCGGTTCCTCGATCATCGCCGGCGGGGTCCTGACGGCGATCGGGCTTCTTCTGGTGGTTCTCTTCGTGCGCGAGGTTCCCTCAAGTCAAAACCAGGCCTAAATCAACGCCATCATTGCGCCTGGAATACTCCTAAAAGTGCTGGGCTCACGACGATGCTTGGAGAGTCTATGCGCGCCTATCGCGTTCTGATCCCCGCCCTGGCCGTTCTTGCGGCCTGTTCCGATCCCGCCGGAAAATCGAACGCTCAGATTCCGCCCCTGGCCCAGCCCAGTCGGGCGGCGCCGGGCGACAGCATGACGATGAAGGCCTCGTTCGCCCCCGTGGTGAAGCGCGCGGCCCCGGCCGTGGTCAATATCTCTTCCAAGCGCCTGGTCCGCACGCGCCCCGATCCGTTCTGGGAGATGTTCGGCGGCGGCGCGCCGCGCGAGCGGATCCAGGGCTCGCTGGGTTCGGGCGTCATCGTCCGCGCCGACGGGGTGATCGTCACCAACAACCACGTGGTCGAGGGCGGGCAGGAGATCACCGTCGCGCTCGCCGACCGGCGCGAATATGTCGCCCGCGTCCTGCTGGCCGATCCGCGGACCGACCTGGCGGTGCTGAAGATCGACGTCGGCGATGAGCGCCTGCCGGTGCTGGCGATCGACGATTCCAACGAGGCCCAGGTCGGCGATCTGGTGCTGGCCATCGGCGACCCCTTCGGCGTCGGCCAGACGGTGACCAACGGCATCATCTCGGCCCTGAACCGGACCGCCGACCCGAACGGCGACACCTCCAACGCCTATATCCAGACCGACGCGGCGATCAATCCGGGCAATTCCGGCGGCGCTTTGGTGGACATGGACGGCGACCTGATCGGGGTGAACAGCTTCATCCTGTCGCGCTCGGGTTCGTCCTCCGGCGTCGGCTTTGCGGTTCCAGCCGCCATCGTGCGGCGCGTGGTCGAGACCGCGGCCGGCGGCGGCCAGGCGGTCGTGCGGCCGTGGCTGGGCGCGCGCACCCAGACCGTGACCGGCGAGATGGCCCGCAGCATGGGCCTCAGCGTTCCCCAAGGGGCGCTGGTCGCCGACATCTGGCCCAATGGCCCGGCCGCGCGCGCGGGCCTGCGCCAGGGCGACGTGATCGTCTCGGTCGACGGCCGCCCCGCCGTGGACGCCGCGGCGGTGTCCTACGCCATCTCCTCGCGCCGCCCCGGCGACCAGATCAAGCTGGGCGTGCGTCGCGGTGGCGGTGAACAAGCCATGACCCTGCGCGCCGAGGCCCCGCCCGCCACGCCGGCCCGCGACCAGCAGGTGATTTCCGGCCGCAATCCCTTCGACGGAGCGACCGTCGTCAACCTGTCGCCGGCGGTGGCCGACGAACTTGGCCTGGACCCGTTCCTGGGCCGGGGCGTGATGGTGACCAATATCGGCCGCGGCTTTGCGATGAACGCGGGCCTGCGTCCGGGCGATATGATCAAGGCCGTCAACGGCCGCCCTGTCGGCACGGTCAAGGACCTGATGGGCGTGCTCGGCGTCGGCTCCGGCCAATGGCAGGTCACCATCGTGCGCAACGGCCAGGAAGTCACCGCCAACTTCCGGACCTAGATGCTCCCCCTTTGGGGGAGCTGTCAGCGAAGCTGACTGAGGGGGACTTTGACGCGCTTCTGAGCTGAAGCCCCCTCCGTCACGCGTCGCTTCGCTCCGCGCGCCACCTCCCCCAAATCGCGCTCCGCGCTGGGGGAGGATCGGAGCATGCGCCATACAGAGGCATTTGCTAGAATACCCCATGGCCGATCTCTTTGAAGCTGCCGGGCTGACGCCGCATGCGCCGTCTCCGCTCGCCGACCGACTGCGCCCGCAACGGCTGGACGAGGTCGTGGGGCAGGACCACCTGCTGGGGCCGGACGGGCCGATCCGCCGGATGGCCGAGGCCAAGCGCCTGGCCTCGATGATCCTCTGGGGGCCGCCGGGCACCGGCAAGACCACCACCGCGCGGCTGCTGGCCAAGGAAGCCGGCTATGAATTCCAGCAGCTCTCGGCGGTGTTCTCCGGGGTCGCCGATCTGAAGAAGGCCTTCGAACAGGCGAAGATGCGCCGCGCCGCCGGCCAGGCGACCTTGCTGTTCGTCGATGAGATCCATCGCTTCAACCGCGCCCAGCAGGACGGCTTCCTGCCCTTCGTGGAGGAGGGGATCG
>JBEBYB010000195.1:0-5491 GCA_040391295.1 Phenylobacterium sp.
GGCCTTGTGCCGGCCATCCATAGGCGCAGCGCCTGCAGATGTGCCTGCGGCCCTCGTGTTTATGGATCGCCGGGACAAGAGCCCGCCGATGACGATCACTGAAGGGGCGTGCGCCATAAAAAGCGAGCCCGCCCTGACCTCGCGGTCGGGATGGGCTCGAGGAGAGACAACTGGGCGCGTAGCCCCGTGACGTCAGGCCGGAAGAACCAGCTGTTCCGAGGCGATCGCGAAGCGGGTCGTGGCCAGGCTGCGGGTCTCATCGGACACCCTGCGCCAGACTTCCTTGGCTTCGTCGCGCGACTCGTAGGGCCCCAATACCTGGGGCGCGCCGTTCTTCAGCTTGGTGAAGGCGAGGCAGCTATATTCGCCGCCAACAACCCAGAACCGTTCCTTGGTCATGGTACCTGCTCCCCCGGCCGGGGCCGGAACTGATCGGCTTTTACAAGCCATGATCGTCTCTAACCCCGACTGGGCTGGGAGCGAAGAGCCCATCGGGTGCAACAAGGCGTAGTTGTCACAGCGCGACGTTGTCACAATTGTAAATCTGTGACAATCAGACTCAATGGCTCTCCCGTCGACTGACCGCAAGCTGTTCCTGGGCGCGCGCATGAAGCGCATGCGCCGCGAACTTGGCCTGACCCAGACGCGGATGGCCGAGGACCTCGGCGTTTCGCCCAGCTACCTGAACCTGCTGGAGCGCAATCAGCGCCCGGTCACCGCCCAAGTCCTGCTGCGGCTGGCCGAGGCCTATGATCTCGACCTCAAGACGCTGTCGTCGGACCCGGAATCGACCAACGCCACCGGCCTGTCGGAGGTGTTCTCCGACCAGATGTTCCGCGACCTGGGCGTGGCTCGCCACGAGATCGCCGAGGTCGCCGACAGCGCGCCGGCCGTCTCCGAGGCCATCGTGCGGCTCTACCGCGCCTATCTCGATCAGCGCCGCCTCACCGACCTGGGCGCCATCGGCCGGCCGGAGGAGGGTGCGGCCGCAGGGCCGGCGGTGACGCCGTCCGACTGGGTGCGCGACTTTATACAGGCCCAGAAGAACTACTTCGCCGAACTGGAGGGGGCCGCCGACGAGATGGCGGCCGAACTCGCCTGCGAGCCGCTGGACTTCGCGGTCGCCGCCCGGGAGCGTCTGGCCAAGCGCCACAATGTCGCGGTGCGGATCGTTCCGGTCGACGTGCTGCCCGAATCGGTCCGCCGCTACGACCATCACCGCAAGCGGCTGTTCCTGTCGGAGGTGCTGACCGGGTCCGGGCGATCCTTCGCCCTGGCCTACCAGTTGGCGATGCTTGAACACGGCCCGCTGCTCGACGCCATGGCCGAGCGCTCGGGGGCGCCTGATCGTCCAACCCGCAACCTGATGAAGGTGTCGCTGGCCAACTATCTGGCCGCGGCGCTGCTGATGCCTTACGCCGCCTTCCATGAGGCGGCCGAGCGCACGGCCTACGACATCGAGCTGATCCGCTCGCGGTTCGGGGTGTCGTTCGAACAGGCCTGCCACCGCCTGACCACCCTGTCGCGGCCGGGCGCGCGCGGCGTGCCGTTCTTCATGCTGCGCGTCGACTCGGCGGGAAACATCTCCAAGCGGTTCGCCGGCGCGACCTTCCCGTTCTCGCGGTTCGGCGGCACCTGCCCACGCTGGAACATCCATTCCAGCTTCCGCACGCCGGGCCGGATCGTCACCCAGATCGTCGAGACTCCCGACGGCCAGCGCTACTTCACCCTGTCGCGCAGCGTCAGCCGCATCGCCACCTCCTATACCGGCGATGATTCCGAACTGGCGATCGGCATGGGGTGCGAACTGAAATTCGCCGAGCGGCTGGTCTATTCGCGCGGCATCGACCTGCGCGATCCGGTGGCCACGGCCATCGGACCGGCCTGCCGGATCTGCGAGCGACCGGCCTGCAAGCAGCGCGCGGCCGAGCCGATCAACCGCACCCTGACGGTGGACGATTTCACCAAGTCGATCTCGCCCTATCCATTCGCGTCGAGCTGAGCTGGAGGCGGACGCTTTGCACTGAAGGTGCTTTCGATACTAAGTGGTTGGCGAAGGCTTCGAACCAGAGGCCGCGCGGGGGCGGAGTGACAGGAACTTATGGCTGAACGTAAGGGGGCTCGATCGACGGACCGCTTCCAGAAGAAGCGCGAAGCCATCCTCGACACCTCGACGATCCTGTTGAACGAGCACGGCGTGAAGGGGCTGACCCTGGCCGTCGCCGCCTCGGCCGTCGATCTCTCCACCACCAGCGTCACCTACTATTTCAAGCGCAAGGACGACCTGGCCGCGGCCTGCATCATGCGCGGGCTCGACTGGCTGTTGGCCGCTGTCGAGACCGCGTTGGCCGAGGCCACGCCCCAGGCGCGGCTGCACAAGCTGCTGGAGCTCTATCTCGAACGCCTGCGGCTGACCGCGGTGGGCGAGGCGCCGTCCCTGCCGGCCCTCTCCGACATCCGGGCCTTGAACAACCCGCAACGCACCGAGGTCTTCGAGGCCTTCATGCGGCTGTTTCGCAAGGTACGCAGCCTGTTCGAGGCGCCCGACTTCGCTTGGCTGGGACGCGGGCGGCGCACCGCGCGCACCCATATGCTGCTCGAGCAATTGTTCTGGGCGGCGGTCTGGCTGAAGAAGTACGATCCTGAGGACTACGGGCGGATCCGCGAGCGGATGTACGACATCCTGGTCGGCGGCCTGGCGGCCGAGGGCGCGGCCTGGGGGCCGACCCCGATCCCGCTGGCCGACCTCGCTGCTCGCGAGGGGCCGGAGATGAGCCGCGAGACCTTCCTGTTGGCGGCGACCCGGCTGATCAACAGCCGCGGCTATCGCGGGGCGTCAGTCGACAAGATCTCAGCCGAGTTGAACGTCACCAAGGGCTCGTTCTATCACCACAACGACGCCAAGGATGACCTGGTGGTGGCCTGCTTCGACCGCACCTTCGACGTCATGCGCCGGGTTCAGCGCCTGGCCATGGCCATCGACGGCGACCAGTGGGCGCGGATCTCCAGCGCCGCCGCCGCGCTCGCCGAGTACCAGCTTTCGGAATATGGCCCGCTGCTGCGGACCTCGGCCCTCTCGGCCCTGCCCAGCGAGATCCGCGAGGAGCAGGTCGCCCACTCCAACCGGGTCTCCGACCGCTTCGCCTCGATGATCTCCGACGGCATCGCCGAGGGCTCGATCCGGCCGGTCGATCCGTTCATCGGCGCCCAGATGCTGAACGCCACCCTGAACGCGGGGGCCGAGCTCGGCTTCTGGGTCAACGGCGTAACCCAGAAAGCCGCACCGGCGGTCTTCGCCCGGCCGGCCTTGATGGGCATTTTCGCGAAGTAGCACCGCCGCGGATGCTCCCGCACGTCCTCCCCATCAGATGGGGGGAGGGAAGGCCGGGGCCTCACTCGGCCGGCTTGACCTTTTTCTTCCGCCGCGCCCGGAAGAAATCTTTCAGCAGGACTGAACTCTCCTGCGCCAACACCCCGCCGGTCACCGAGGGGCGCCAGTGGCAGGTCGGCTGTTCGAAGAATTTCGGGCCATGGACCACCGCGCCGCCCTTCGGGTCCTCCGCGCCGAACACCACGCGGCCGATGCGGGCGTGGCTTATCGCCCCAGCACACATGGCGCAGGGCTCCAGAGTCACGACTAGCGTCAGGTCGGTCAGCCGGTAGTTTCCAAGCTTTCGAGCCGCCTCCCGTAAGGCGACGATCTCTGCGTGGGCGGTCGGATCGTGACCGCTGATCGGCGCATTGGCCCCCACCGCGATGATTTCCTGGGTCGCCGGATCGACAATGACCGCCCCAACTGGAGTCTCTCCATTTGCGGCGGCGTCTTGCGCCGCTCGAAGCGCGATGCGCATGGTGCGTTGATCATGATCCACGACCCCCAACGAAACGATGAGACGGCCTCCGGTCAAGGTGAGCGCGTCGCAAAAGCCTTGGCGAGAGCCGGTGTTGCGTCCCGCCGCGACGTCGAAAAGCTGATTGAAGCTGGCCGCGTCGCCCTGAACGGCGCCGTTCTCACCACCCCGGCCGTCAAGGTCGAACCTGGCGATATCCTGACCGTGGACGGCGAGGTGGTCGAACAGGCCGAACCGACGCGCCTGTTCCGCTATCACAAGCCCGTCGACCTGCTGACCACGCACAAGGACCCGAAAGGGCGTCCGACGGTGTTCGACGCCCTGCCGCCTGGTCTGCCTCGGCTGATCTCGGTCGGCCGCCTCGACATCAACTCCGAGGGCCTGCTGCTGCTCACCAACGATGGTGAGTTGGCGCGCGCCCTGGAGGCGCCGACGACCGGTCTGGTTCGCCGCTACCGCGTCCGCGCGCGGGGCCGCATCACCCAGCCTGAACTCGACAAGCTGAAGGACGGCGTCGTCGTCGAGGGCGTCCAGTACGGCCCGATCGACGCCAAGATCGACAAGGCCAAGGAAGGCCCGCAGGGCGCCAACATCTGGCTCACCGTGGTCCTGGCCGAGGGCAAGAACCGCGAAGTCCGCCGGGTGCTGAAGTCGTTGGGCCTGCTAGTCGGCCGGCTGATCCGTCTGTCCTATGGTCCGTTCTCGCTCGGTACGCTCGAGATGGGCCACATCGAGGAGGTGGGGCCCCGCGTGATCCGCGAGCAGCTCGCCGAATACATCGACCCCGAGAACATGCCGACCGGCGACCGGCCGCTGTTCACCGGCAAGGCCGGCCCCTCCGGCCGCCGCGGCGTCAGCGCCCCGTCCGACGGCGTGCCCAAGCCCAAAGCGGTCTACAAGGCCGGTTGGGCGACCCCGAAGATCGAGGTCAAGGTCCACGGCGGCAAGCCGCGCCGCGCCCCGCGCCCCGGCCAGGACGAAGCCCAGGCGCCGCTCGCGCCGCGCATGCGCTCCTCGCGTCTGGCTGAGGACAAGCCCGGCGGCATCCGGACCTTCACGCCCGGCCAAATTCCGGCCGTGACGCGCGATCGTCCGCCACGCGCCGCGGGCAAGCCCGTCCATGGCCGCGCCAAGAGTTTCGACGGCAAGCGCGACGACGGCCGCTCCGGCAATGCGCGGGGCCCCAAGCTCTCGTCCAGCCCGCCGCGTTCCGGGGGGCCGCGTTCGAGCTCGCCTCGCTCGGCGACCGGCGAACAGTCGGGCTATGTCCGTTCAGGCCCGCCGCGCGACGGCGACGCCCGTTCGGGTCCTCCGAGGTCTGGCCCGCCGCGTTCAGGCCCGCCCCGGTCGGCTGCGGCCGGCGAGCAGTCGAGCTATGTCCGTTCGGGTCCGCCACGTTCGGACGCCCCGCGCTCCGGCCCGCCGCGTGACGGCGCTGCTCGCTCGGGTCCGCCCCGCGATGGCCCCGCACGGTCGGGACCTCCGAGGTCTGGTCCCCCGCGCTCCGGCCCGCCGCGCTCGGCGTCTTCGGACGGCGCTCCGCGTTCGGGTCCGCCACGCGACGGCGCCGCCCGTTCAGGTCCTCCGAGGTCTGGTCCCCCGCGTTCGGGGCCGCCCAAGGATGGCGCCTCCAGGTCTGG
>JBEBYB010000196.1:0-5479 GCA_040391295.1 Phenylobacterium sp.
TGCGCCCGCCTTGCGGCGGCACGGAGGCGACGGTGCCTTCCATGATCTTCAGCAGCGCCTGCTGGACGCCCTCGCCCGACACGTCGCGGGTGATCGAGGGGTTGTCCGACTTGCGGCTGATCTTGTCGACTTCGTCGATGTAGACGATGCCGCGCTGGGCGCGCTCGACATTGTAGTCGGCGGCCTGAAGCAGCTTCAGGATGATATTTTCGACATCTTCACCGACATAACCGGCTTCGGTCAGGGTCGTGGCGTCGGCGACCGTGAACGGAACGTCGATGATTCGCGCCAGGGTCTGGGCCAGCAGCGTCTTGCCGGTGCCGGTCGGACCGATGAGCAGGATGTTCGCCTTGCCCAGTTCGACGTCGTTATTCTTCGTCGCGTGGTTCAGGCGCTTGTAGTGGTTGTGAACAGCGACCGCGAGCACCTTCTTGGCGTGGTCTTGGCCGATCACGTAATCGTCGAGAACTTCGCGAATTTCCTTCGGCGTAGGCACGCCGTCCTTAGACTTCACAAAGGAAATCTTATGTTCTTCGCGGATGATATCCATGCACAGCTCTACGCATTCATCACAGATGAACACGGTCGGGCCCGCGATTAGCTTGCGAACCTCATGCTGGCTCTTGCCGCAGAAAGAGCAATAAAGAGTGCTCTTGGAGTCCCCGCTCGCGGCCTTGGTCATGGTCGTTTCTCACTCTCTCGACGACATCGACGCATCGTCATCATCGCTCGGCCCGGCGGCGTCCCTGAACGCCATCAATACAGGATACGCGCCTGGGGTTGTCTAATCCTTGACATTCCCCGATCCGAGACACGATCACAAGCCTTCCACAGAACTCAGTGACAATTGGTGTCGCGGCGCCCGATGGCGAGCGTCTCCGAATCCCTAGATGGGAACCGGTTGAAGCGGTGCAAGTGAGCCGTCGTGGATGTCGCACCGGCCCCTCCCCAAAAGCCGAAACGACACCTCGCGGTTCTGCTTGAAGTTGACACGCGCGCCGGGGCGGCGCGTTGGGGGTAGTATGGCCAGGCGAAATCTACGGCGCATCGGCGCATCGCCAAACGAATCCTTGAACGAGCAGGTCGAGGACGCGGGCGTCGTTGCGTTCGACTTCGACGGCACTCTGACCGTGCGCGACAGTTTCACCGCCTTCCTGAAGTGGCGAGCGGGCCCGGCGCGTTACAATCGCGGAATGGTCAAGCTGCTGCCGGCCGCGGCTTCCTATCTTGGCCACCGCAATCGAGGACGGATCAAGGCCGCCGCGGTTCGTGAGTTCCTGACCGGCGTCCCGCGCGAGCAACTCGAAGCCGAGGCGCGCACCTTCGCCGAGATCATGGCCCCTCGCCTGCTGCGTCCCGACGCGGTCCGCACCTGGCGCCGTTGGGCTCAGCGCCACGCCAAGCTGGTGATCGTCACCGCCTCGCCCGATATCGTCGTCGCGCCGTTCGCACGCGGCCTGGGCGCCGACCTGCTGATCGGGACCGAGCTCGCCTTCGACGACAACGATCGGGTGGCCGGCGGGTTCGTCGGGCCCAATTGCCGCGGCCCGGAAAAGGTCCGGCGGCTCCAGGCGGTGTTCGGCCCCGACATCCACCTGGCCGCGGCCTATGGTGACACCAGCGGAGATCATGAGATGCTGGCCATCGCCGACGAGGCTGGCTACCGGGTGTTCAAAGAGAAGCCCTGACGCCGCTTTGCGCGGTCGCCCTCAAGACGGAGCATGACACCAGCATGATCACCGGCCCCCAGATCACAGCCGCCCGCGCCCTGACCGGCATCAGCCAGACCAAGCTGTCCGTCCGCTCAGGGCTCGACCTGGCCACGGTCCGCCGCCTGGAGGCCAAACGCGCCATCCACCAGGACGACGACGAGGCGCTGATGGCGGCCCGGCGCGCGCTGGAAGAGCTGGGCGCGATGTTTATCGACGAGGCCGGCGGTTTCGGGGCCGGCGTCCGCCTGAAGTTCAGCCGCAGTCAGACCCGCGCGATCGGCGCCTGGGAAGGCGAAGGCGGCATTCCGGCCGACGACGACGTCCAGTAGCCATGCGCTTTCGCGTCCAGAAGCTGATCCGCGATCGGCTGCCGGCGATCATGCGGGCTCAGGGCCTGGCGGTTTTCGACCGCCGCCTGGGCGACGCCGAGTTCGTCGCCGCGCTCAAGGACAAGTTGCTGGAAGAAGCTCAGGAAGCCCGTGAAGCCGCCTCGCTCGCCGAGCTTGTCGACGAACTCGCCGACGTGATGGAGGTGGTGCACGCCCTGGCGAGCGCCAGCGGCGTCAGCCTCGACGAGGTCGAGACCCGCAGGCAGGCCAAACGGGCTGAACGCGGCGGGTTCGACGCGCGCGTCTTCAACGCCGCGGTCGAGGCCGGCGACGGACTGCCGGCGGCCGAGTATTATCTGGCTCGACCGACGCAGTATCCGCGCGAGGATTAAGCAAGGCGATGAAGCATGCGGGCGAACAGTCCCTGGACGCTCTGGAGGCCCTGCTCGCCGAGCTACGGCCGCTGCCCGGCATGACCGAAAGGAAACGCGGCGTCTTCTATCGCAAGTCGAAGGCGTTCCTGCACTTCCACGAAGACCCGGCCGGGCTGTTCGCGGACCTGCGCGCCGCGACCGGCGGCGACTTCGATCGCTATGACGTGAGCACGGCCGCCCAACGCACGGCCCTGATCGGGCTCGTAGAGGAACGCCTCAGGGCCTAGCCGACCATGGCTCGACCTGGCCGACGATGGTCAGGGCGCGATCGGCGCGCACAGCCTCCAGCACCCCTTGTGAGATCTCGGCGTTGGTCAGCCATCGCGAGCCGCCCTCGGTCGCCCTGAAGCCCAGCACGACCTGACGCAGCCGGCAGGCCGCAAGCCCCTCCGCAACGCTGGCGGCCCTGCGCAGCCGGTCGGGATGGCCAGGATCAGCCGTGGCGCTGCCCAGGACCTGGAACAGCCGCCCATCCACCTGCTCAGCCAACAGACGCGGCGCGGCGATCTTCAGGGTGTGGAACCAGGCGATGGCGAGGTCGATGTGTCCTGACCGCGCCACAGCCGCCCCCAGCGCCGCGGTGAACGCCTCGGCGTCGTGATAGTCGCAATCGAAACCGTTCTCGCCGGCCACGTTCGACGCATGTCGCGACAAAAGCGAAAGGCGCCCGCCGTCGCCAGCGAACGCCTCCACAAGTCCTGACAGCATGCCGGTGCCGCCCACCACGAGGATGTGCGCCGGCATGGGGCCCTAGTCGTCCGAGCGCGTCTCGTAGACGTGGTCGACGAGGCCCCACTCCTTGGCCTCCTCGGCGGTCATGAAGGTGTCGCGGTCGAGTTTTTCCTCGACCTCTTCGAAGGACCGGCCGGTGTGCTTGGCGTAAATTTCGTTCAAGCGGCGCTTGGTCTTGATGATGTCCTCGGCATGACGCTCGATGTCCGAGGCCTTGCCCGAGTAACCGCCCGACGGCTGGTGAACCATGATGCGGGCGTTGGGCAGCGAGATCCGCGAGCCCTTTTCGCCGGCCATCAGCAGGAACGAGCCCATCGAGGCGGCCATGCCCATGCAGAGCGTCACCACGGGCGACTTGATGTATTGCATGGTGTCGTAGATCGCGAGGCCCGACGTCACCACCCCACCGGGGGAGTTGATGTACATCTGGATCTCTTTCTTGGGGTTCTCGGCTTCGAGATAGAGCAGCTGGGCGCAGATCAGCGCCGACATGCCGTCCTCCACCGGACCGTTCAGGAAGATCACCCGTTCCTTCAGCAGGCGGGAGAAAATATCGAAGGCGCGCTCGCCGCGGCTGGTTTGCTCCACGACCATGGGCACCAGGTTCAGCGCGGTGATCTGCGGGTCACGCATAGAAGAAAGCCTCTCTGGATTGGTCGACTCTGCGCGCAGAGCCGCGTTCCCCACCGATATCGCGTGGCGGAGGGGCCAACGCAAGGTGACCGATAGTCCTAAAGAAAATCCCTCCCCTGTTCGGGGAGGGATTCTGATGGTTCGGCAGACGTTTTTGGGCGCTTAGGCGCCGTAGCCGTCCGGCATGTCGTCTTCCTTGAGCAGGTCTTCCTTGGAGACCTTCTCGTCCGCAACCGTGGCCTTGGCGACGATCAGGTCGACGACCTTGTCCTCGAAGATCGGGGCGCGGAGCTGAGCCTGCATGTTCGGGTTCTGGCGGAACATGTCGAAGATCTGCTGGGCTTGCTGGCCGTAGCGCATGGCTTCGGCGCGCATGGCTTCCAGCAGTTCCTGCTCGGTGACCTGCACTTCGTTGGTCCGGCCGATCTCGGCCAGGACCAGGCCCAGGCGCACGCGGCGCTCGGCGATCTTGCGGTACTCGGTCTGCAGCTGGTCGTCCGACTTTTCCGAATCTTCCGGCGGCAGGCCGCCACGTTCCTTGTCCTGCTGAACTTGCTGCCAGATGGCGGCGAACTCAGCTTCCACCATCTTCGGCGGCAGCGGGAAGTCGTGACGTTCGTCCAGCACGTCCAGCAGAGCGCGTTTCAGCTTGAAACGCGAGGCGCCGGCGTATTGCGACTCCAGGTTCTGCTTCAGCAGCTCCTTGAGCTTCTCGAGGCTCTCGATGCCCAGGCGTTCGGCCATGGCGTCGTCGATCTTGGATTCCACCGGGGCGCGGACTTCCTTCACCGTGGTGGTGAATTCGGCGTCCTTGCCGGCCAGGTTGGCGGCTTGGTAGTCGGCGGGGAAAGCCACCTTCACGATGACTTCGTCGCCGGCCTTGGCGCCGACCAGTTGTTCTTCAAAGCCCGGGATGAACTGGCCCGAACCGAGCACCAGCTCCGAATCGGTCGCCGTGCCGCCCTGGAAGGCTTCACCATCGATGCGGCCGACGAAGTCGATCACGATCTGGTCGCCGTCCTTGGCCTTCACCGACTTGCCGGTGCGCGGCTCGTAGGTGAGGTTTTGCTTGCCCAGCTCTTCGACGGCCTCGTCGACTTCGGCGTCGGTCGGCTCATAGACCGGGCGCGTCAGCGAGATCTTGGTCAGGTCGGTGGGCTCGAAGTCCGGCATGATCTCGACCGAGATCTCGTAGGAAAGATCGGCCTTGCCGTCGATCACCTGGGCGATGTCGCCCTCGGGCTTCAGATCGGGCTCGCCAGCCGGGCGCAGCTTGTTGTCTTCCAGCACCTTCTGGGTGGTCTCGGAGATCGTTTGCTCGACCACCTCGGCCATCAGCGCCTTGCCGTGCAGGCGGCGGACGTGGGCGGCCGGCACCTTGCCAGGACGGAAGCCCTTGATGTTGAGCTGGGGCGTGATCTCGACGATCCGCGCCTCGAGCCGTTCGTTCAGGTCCGCGACCGGAACGGTCACGCCGTAGACGCGGCTCAGGCCTTCGCCAGACTTTTCAACGATCTGCATCGACATTCTCGAAATTCCGGAGTGCGGCGCGAGCTCGCGCCAACAGATCCGCCCTTGGGGTGAAACGATGGTCGCCACCGAACAAGCGGCGGCGAGCGGGCGCTCTTATGTCATTTCG
>JBEBYB010000197.1:0-5444 GCA_040391295.1 Phenylobacterium sp.
CCTACCCCTCCAGTTGCGTCACCGCGACACCGGCGGCGCGCATCGCCGCCATCCGGCCAAAGGCGATGGTTAGGGCCTTGCGCCGGGCCGGCGCCAGGGGGGTCAGCGACGCATCGCGCAGCACCGCGCCGCCAAAGCCGTCGCAGACCATCAGGCCAGGATCGTCGGGCAGGATCTCGCGCGGGAACTCCGGGGCCACGGCGAAGGCGAAGCTGTCGCAATAGGGCAGGTATTCATGCCACTTTCGATCGACGCGGAAGTCCTCCAACCCTGATTTCACCTCGACGATGGCGATTTCGCCCCGGCGGCCCACGGCCATCAGGTCGGCGCGCCGTCCGTTGGGCAGAGTCACCTCCGCCAGCGGCGCGTAGCCGAGGTCGGTCAGCAGCCGAGCGGCGCCGCGGGTGACGTTGAGAGTGATTTCCGGTCGGCTGACCGCGACGATCGTGACGTCCATGGCCAAAACCATGTTCCGGTTTCGTTCAGGAGGCAAGGGCCGCGATTGCGGTCTCCAGCCTCAGTTTCGCGCGGGCTGGGGAAATTCCAGGCGGCTGACGTCGTAGCCGAGCTGCTTCACCCGGGCCATGGCCTGAGCCTTCACCCCGGCCGAAAGGGTCGGACGCTGCGACATCAACCACATGGAGCGGCCGCCCGGCGTGCCCAGGATCAGCCAGCCCTGGTCGGGACGGTGTTCCAGCACCCAGTATTCCTGACGCACCAGGCCATTGAAGAAGGTCATCTGCAGCTTGGCGTTGGTCGAGCCGTCCAGAACCTTGGCCTTGGCCTTCCACTCGGTCACCGGCGCGGCGAGCGAGCCCTTGTGGCAGGCCTGAACCACCGCGTAGCCCTCGCCGGCCTTCTGCCAGTCCGAGGTGCCGCCCTGGCATCCGGTCTGGATCTTGTTGGGCAGGCGAGCCACCTCGTACCAGCGGCCCATCATCTTGCTCAGATCGATCCGCTGGGTCGGCGCAGGCGGCGGCGCCGCGAGCGCGGGAGCGGCCGTCATGACGGTGGCGGCGAAGATTGCTGTGGCCAGTGCGCGCATGGTCGAAACGGATAACTGCTGTTCGGTGAATTGAAAATGCCCGCGGGAATTACCCCCGGGCACATGAACGGGATCGGAATAGAATGGGGCTTTTCGGCGGCGATCCCGATCGGTCGCGACGATCGGCCCCTGGGACGCAGCGTCCCCCCGCCGCCAGGTTCCGGCGAGATGAGCCAACAAAAAGCGGCGCTCCAGCCCAGCCGAAGCGCCGCCCAGGTCCCGGCCTTCGCCTGGGACAAGCCGATTTAGCGCGGCGCTACTCCGCCGCGATCGAGACGTTGGCCGCGACCCGATCCTTGAAGTTGATCTTCTGGAGGTACTTGATCCCCTCCTCGGCGATGTCGTCGCCGACCATCTTGTCGCCCTCCAACTTCAACTCCTCCATGTCGACATAGAGGCCGTAGAAGGCGCGGGTGCGGTCGGTGATGATCCCGGCGTTCAGCAGGGTCTTGATCAACACCCGGAAGATATTGCTCGCCTCCTTCATGTCCTCGCGGCGAGCCTCGTCGGTGGCGATGAGCTGGATTTCCTCCAGCACCCGGGCCGGATCGAGATCGAACTCGGCATAGAGCGCGACCTGCTCGGAGGGCGAGACCAGATTGAACAGCACCGCCTGGAAGCAGTGGGCGGCCCAGTCCTCGACGATCTGGTGTTCGGCCTCCGACAGCTTGGGAATGGTGCGGTCGGCCCAGATCTTCCCGAACTTGTGGTGGAAGGCCTCGTCGGTCATCACCAACTGCATCAACTTCTTCCCGAGCGGGTCGTTGATGTTGTTGAAGAAGGTGGCGAAGGCGCCCATGGCCAGGCCCTCGACCAGCATCTGCATGCCGATGATCTTCTTATAGACCTCGGGGCTGTCGATGATGTCGATCAGCAGCGTCTTCAGGGTCGGGCCGCATTCGGCCGGCCGGCCCCAGCGCGCCTTGATGTACTTGGCGAAGGCCGTGACGTGGCGGGCTTCCTCGCGGGTCTGGTTGGCGGCGTATTCCTGCGCGCCCTGGTCCAGCAGCACGTGGCAAAGCGAAGCCGAAAGGTTCAGCGCGCCCTGCTCGCCGTGCAGGATCGACGAGAACGAATAGAGCAGCGACTTGTTCACGAACTGGGCGCGCAACTCGGGCGTGTTGAGTTTGTCCTTGACGTAATCGGTCTGAAGCGCCGCGACCAATTCCTCGCCGACCAGAGGCTGGGTCTGCATGTCCCAGGGGGCCGAGAAGTCGATATATTTCGGATCGAGCGGGTCCCAGAAGTGGTCGTGGGTCGCCGAGATGATCTTGTCGAACGCCGTCGAGCGCGCGTTGTAGCGGTCGAGATCGAGCATCGACTCGAAGTCGTCCGGCGCCACGGCCTCGTAGATCAGGTCCTTGGTGATGTTGCCGTCAGCAGACATGTCGAGGCTCCGATGAACTGGGTCGCCCGAACTCCAACACCGTTACGCCAGCACGTCAAAGATAAATGACGCACCCGTCATATTTGTAATGAAACCTGGATAGCCCGCCCGGTCACCCCGACGAAAGCCAGGGCCCAAGCTTGGCCGGCAAACGGAAAACGGCGCTCCAGCTTGGCTGGAGCGCCGTTCAGGTCCCGGCTTTCGCCGGAATTTACGGGGTCTTACTCGGCGGCGATCAAGACCGTCTTGCCGATGCGATCCTTGAAGTTGATCTCCTGGAGGTACTTGATCCCATCCTCGGCGATGTCGTCGCCGATCATGCGATCGCCCTCGGAGCGCAGTTCTTCCAGGTCGACATACATGGCGTAGAACGCCTTGGTGCGGTCGGTGATGATGCCGGCGTTCAGCAGGGTCTTCACCAGCACGCGGAAGATGTTGGATTGCTCCTTCATGTTCTCGCGGCGGGTCTCGTCGGTGACCATTTCGGCCATCTCGGCGATCACGCGGTCCGGATCGAGGCCGAACTCTTCATAAAGGTCGCGCTGCTGGCTCGGCGAGACCAGATTGAACAGCAGGGTCTGGAAGCAGTGCGCCGCCCAGGTCTCGATGATCTCGTGTTCGGCTTCCGTCAGGTGCGGGATGGTCCGGTCCGCCCAGATCTTCCCGAACTTGTGGTGGAAGGCCTCGTCGGTCATCACCAACTGCATCAACTTCTTCCCGAGCGGGTCGTTGATGTTGTTGAAGAAGGTGGCGAAGGCGCCCATGGCCAGGCCCTCGACCAGCATCTGCATGCCGATGATCTTCTTATAGACCTCGGGGCTGTCGATGATGTCGATCAGCAGCGTCTTCAGGGTCGGGCCGCATTCGGCCGGCCGGCCCCAGCGCGCCTTGATGTACTTGGCGAAGGCCGTGACGTGGCGGGCTTCCTCGCGGGTCTGGTTGGCGGCGTATTCCTGCGCGCCCTGGTCCAGCAGCACGTGGCAAAGCGAAGCCGAAAGGTTCAGCGCGCCCTGCTCGCCGTGCAGGATCGACGAGAACGAGCGCAGCGCCGACTGGTTGGCGAAACGGACGCGGGTCTTCCAGTCGCTCAGATGGTTCGACACATAGTCGGTGCCCAGCGAGATGATCATGTCCTCGGGGAGGAGCATCTCGTTTTCCATGTCGAAGGGCTCGTCGAAGTCGATGTACTTCTTGTCGAGCGGATCCCAGAAATGGTCGTGGGTGGCCGAGATGATCTTGTCGAACGCCGTCGAGCGGGCGTTATAGCGGTCAAGGTCCAGCATCGACTCGAAGTCGTCCGGCGCCACGGCCTCATAGATGATGTCTTTGGTGATGTTGCCGTCGGCGGCCATGGGTCGTCCTCCTCGACAGGGCGCGGTTTTGCGCCCGCTGCTTCCTAATGACAGCCACCTTTTCAACAGAACAATGATCAGTCAAGAAAAATGACGGGGGCGTCACTTTCTTCGACGCACCTCGCCGCCGGGCCTGGATCTAATCGGCGGCGGCCTCGATCGCGTCGATGTCGGGGTCCGACAGCCCGAAGTGGTGGCCGATCTCATGGACCAGCACATGGCTGACCAGTTCGGCCAGGGTCACGTCGCCGCGCTCGGCCCACTCGTCCAGGATCGGGCGGCGGTAGAGGAACACCCGCGAGGGTCCTGGCGAGGGATCGAACACTGACCGATCGGCGAGGTTCACGCCCTGATAGAGGCCGGTCAGTTCAAACGCGTCCTCGATGCCCAGTTCGTCCAGCACCTCGACGGCGGCGAAATCGTCGACGCGGAACACGACCTCCCCGGCCATGCCGCGAAAGCCCTCGGGAAGGGCGGCGAAGGCGGCCTCGGCCAAGGCGGCGAGATCGTCGAGGGACGGGGCGCGTCCGGCGTAGGGATCACTCATCAGGCACGACTATATGGGGAGACTCAGGCAACCGCCGCTCGAAAAGCCCGATGTCGAGCGGTTGCTGCGGCTTCACCGGCTGCAGCGGCTGGCGGGTATAGGCCTGCAAGGTGTCGGGATCGACCGGTTCGCGGCCGCGCTTGCGGGCATGCCGGGCCTGCGGGCCGCTCACCTTCAGGATCGGCGCGGCGCCGATCCGCCAGTACGAAATCATCACCCGCCAGATCGTGGCCGGCGGCGCGCCCTGACGCTCGGGCCAGCGGTGGCCCTCGGTAAAGGTCGGGGCGACCGGGGCCGGCGCGCGGACCTTGCCGCCACGCGGGGCGACCAGTTGCACCAGGCGCAGGATGCGATCCTCGCTGGGCAGCGACACCGCCCGGCCGGGGCGGTCGTCCTCGATCCGCCCGGGATGGGCGTCGAGCGCGGCTTCGCGCGTGGCGTAGTCCGGTCCGACCGGCTCGGTCACGAAAGCGACCACATCCCCAGCGATCTCCCGCGCCTCGCGTTCGCGAGCTGCGCGGCCGCGCGGCTGCGACAGAGCCAGGCGGGCGTCGGCGGCCACCGGATAGAGGATCGCGGTCATGGGGGGATCATCGCCGAAATGCGCGGACCAAACTATGGTCCTTGAGATGATTCGCCGCCCTGACGGAACGGCGGCGATGGAGCACCGATGAGCGAGCAAGAACTGATTCTCGGGGCCATCGCCGGCGCGGTTCTGCTCGCCCTGTGCGCCATGGCCTGGCTGGTGGATCAACGCCGGCGCAACGAAGCCCGCCTCGACGTGCTGCGCGCGAAGATCGCCGAGCTCGAGGCCGGCGCCGAGGCGTCCCAGGCCTCGGCCGAAGCCTTCGATTCCGCCCTGCTCTCCGTGGACGACGGCCACGCCCAACTGGCGTCCGGCGAGGAAAGCCTGGCGCTATGCGCAGAGGTGCTGGGCCTGACCCACGCCGATCCCCAGGGCGTGGTTTCGGCCCTGATGCGCGCCGACCCCGATCATGCCCGCCGCCTGCGGGCGCTGTTCGAACGGGGCGAGGCCTGCGCCTTCGACGTTCAAGGCGCGGGCGGGCTGGTGGCGGTCGAGGGCCGCGCGGCCGGCGCGCTCGCCTGGCTGCG
>JBEBYB010000198.1:0-5427 GCA_040391295.1 Phenylobacterium sp.
CGCGCCGAGATCAAGAACGAACTGCAATGCCTGACAACTTCGCCGTTCAGCGCCTGCAGCGTCGTGAACGCCGACCGAACCGTGCACCAGGGCCTGGAAGCTGGGCTCAATATTCCGGTCCTGAAAACGACCTTCACCGACGATGACCGCGTCTGGTTCAACGCCGCCTACACCTACAACGACTTCAAGTTCGACGACGACGCGCGTTACGGCGACAACCGCCTACCGGGCGTTCCAAAGCAGATCCTGCAGGCCGAACTGCTCTACCGGCATCCGGGCGGATTCTACGCCGGACCGAGCGTCGAGTGGTCGCCGGACGACTACTTCGCCGACAACGCCAACAGCCTCACCATCGACTCTTACGCGCTGCTGAACCTGAAGGTCGGGTTCGATACGCAGCAGGGTTGGTCGGCCTATCTGGAAGGCCGCAACCTGACCGATGAGCGCTACATCTCCAGCGTGGCCATCGCCGGCGTCGCCGCACCTGACGCCGAGATATTCAATCCTGGCGCCGGCCGCGCGGTCTATGCCGGCCTGCGGTATAATTGGTGATGGCCATGTCCCTTCCCGATGTGCGCAGGTCGGAGACCGCCGCGAGCGGTCTCTATCGCGCCTTCTGGCGCTGGCACTTCTACGCAGGCCTGCTCGTGATGCCGGTGCTGATGCTGTTGGCGCTGACCGGCGGTCTCTATCTGTTCAATCCTGAGATCGAGGGGACGCTGAACCAGCGCCTCCTCAACGTGCCGCCTGCTGCGACCTCGACCATGCCGCAGGCCTGGGCCGATGCGGCGCTCAGCGTCGCTCCCGGCAAGCTGGTCCAACTCGTCACCCCCGTCGGGCCAAGCAACACCGCCAAGCTCGTGGTGGAAACGCCGGGCGGCTCCCGCCAGGCCGTCTATGTGAACCCGCATGACGCCAGCGTGCTCGGGACCATCGCCGACGGCGGGATCATGGAGGTGGTCAAACGGCTGCACAGCCTCGACATCGCCGGGCCGGTCTTCAACCTGCTCATCGAGGTGGTCGCCGGCTGGGCGATCGTAATGGTGGCGACCGGTGTCGTGCTCTGGTGGCCTCGCGGCCAGTCTGGCGGGGTCATTACCGTGCGCGGCGCCCCGGCAAGACGGGTGTTCTGGCGCGATCTGCACGCGGTCACCGGCATCTTTGCCGGCGCGATCATCGTGTTCCTGGCGGCCACCGGCATGCCGTGGTCGGCGGTATGGGGCAAGGAAGTCCGCAGGATGACGACAGAGGCCGGCCTGGGCCGCCCGCCCGCGCCCGGCTGGCGCGGCGTGCATCTGGTTCACAAGACCCCGCCGGCCGTCCCGGGGGCCGTGCAGGAAACCGACATCCACGCCGGCCATGACATGGGCGCGATGGCTGACGCCCGGGTTCTCGACCTGAACGGGGCGGTGGCGAGCGCCGATGCCGCGGGCCTCCAGCGCCCCTACGCGCTGTCGGTCCCTGCAGCCCCCGGCAAGCCCTGGTCCGCGTCCTACATGCCCGACAGGGTGCAGGACACCCGGACGATCTACCTGGACCAGACCAACGGACGCGTGCTTGCCGATATCGGCTATGACGACTTTGGCCCGGCCGCGAAGACCATCGAATGGGGCATCGCCGTGCACCAGGGCCTGCAGTACGGCCTGGCCAACAAGCTCGTCATGCTGGCCGGTTGCATCGCCATCTGGCTGCTCGGGATTTCGGCGCTGGTCATGTGGTGGAAACGTCGACCGAAGGGGCGGCTGGCTGCTCCACCGAGGCCGCTGACACGCGGCGCGTACATTGGTTTGGCCGCCGTGATCGTGCCCCTCGCGATCATCTATCCGCTGGTCGGGGCTTCGCTGATCGTAGTGTTGGGCATGGATGTTCTGATCCGCCTTGCGTTCAGAAGCACTGCCCGGACGGCTTGATGCGCCCCTCGGCCATCCGGAACCGATCAGTTAGGCGCACCTCTGCGCCTTGGTCGGATCTAGGCGTCTCGCAAGTCTTGCGCGGCGTCTGCCTGACGCTGGCCGCACTCGCGATAGCCCTGAAGGTACTGATCCCCGCCGGCTTCATGACGGCGGCGCCAATCAACGATCTGCCTTTCTCCCTTGTGCTCTGTACGGGGCAAGGGGCGATGGTGATTGCGCCTGGCGATGCGCTGCCTGGGGAGAAAGACCCAGGAGCGGCGGACAAAGAGGCGCACAATAGTCCCTGCGTCTTCGCCGGCCAGGCTCTCAGCGCGCCCGCGCCAAATCTGCTCGATGCAACTCGTGTCGAGTTCGTCACCTACACACGCACTAGCCCCCCAGTTGCCCCTGTCGCTCTGGCGCCCGGTCGTGGCCTCGCCGCGCCCCCGCTTCCAGCGCGAGGTCCGCCCAGCCTGCTGACCTGACGACGCGGCCTCCATGGCCCCCATTCGCCTTTACTCAGCACGCTCTCGGCCGCGCATCGCCGCGGCCGCAAGGACCAAGAAGCTTATGAAGTCTCTCCTGCTGGCCTCCACGGCTGCGCTCTCGCTCGCCTTCCCGCTCACCGCTTCCGCAGACGACGATCAGGCCACGACCGTCGACTCGGTCATCGTCACCGCCCAACCCAACCCGGAAGATCCGGCGGTCGTCGCCAACGCCCGCAAGCGCCTCTCGGAGACGCCCGGCGCTGTTTCAGTGATCTCTGCGGAATCCTATGAGCAACGCTTTGCGATCGCCCTCGACGACATGCTGCGCGACGCTCCGGGCGTCTTCGCCCAGAAGAAGTGGGGCGGCGACATCCGCATCTCGATCCGCGGCTCTGGGATCGGCAACGCCAATCACAACCGCGGCTTGCTGATCGCTCAGGATGGCCTGCCGCTCAACGAAGCCGACGGCTACGGCGATAGCCAGATCGCCGATCCCATGCTGGCCCGGTACACCGAAGTCTATCGCGGCGGCAACGCGCTGCGCTTCGGCGGCGCTCTGCTGGGAGGCGCGATCAACATGGTCACGCCCACGGGCGTCAACGCCGGGTTCGAGAACCGGGTGCGGATCGACGGCGGATCATTCGGGCTGCTTCGTCAGCACGTCGCGCTCGCGCGGCAGACCGGCGACTGGGATGTCTTCGTCGCCGCCACCAACCAGACCGGCCAGGGCTGGCGCCCGCAAAGCCAGCAGAACATCCAGTTCGGGTCGCTGAACATCGGCCGCAGCTTTGGCGAGGAACGTGAAGTCCGGCTGATCATCAACGGCTCGAACATCAACCAGGAAATCCCTGGAGCCCTGACCCGCGCCCAGTTCGACACAAACCCGCGCCAGGCCGCGGCAGGCAACGTCCTCAATGATCAGAGCCGCAACCAACGGGGCCTGCGCGGCTCGCTACGGACTAATTGGAGACTGAATGACAATCTTGCCTTTGAGGGCGGTGTCTACGCGATCTGGAAGGATCTCGACCATCCGATCTTCCAGGTGATCGATCAGCAGAGCCGCAACTACGGCGTCTTCGGGCGGCTTGACTGGGACGGAACCATCGGGGGCATGCGGGCCGACGGCTATGCGGGCGTGTGGCTGCGCAAGGGCGACCTGGACTCGAACTTCTACGTCAATGTGAAGGGCGCCCGCGGCGCGCCGACCTCGATCTCCCTGCAGAACGCCACAGCGAGCGACGTGTTCGGCGAAGGCCGGCTGTTCATCAGCGACCATCTTGCCCTGGTGGCCGGCGCCAGCTGGGGGATCGCAACCCGCGACTATCAGAGCTTCGCCATCCCCGGCGTGACGAACACGTTCAATTTGAAGGCGTCGAAGGACTACGACTGGATCGCCCCACGGATCGGCCTGCTCTGGGAAGACGAACAAGGCTCGCAGGTGTTCGCCAACCTCACCAAGTCGGTCGAGCCGCCAAACCACGGCTCGATGTCCCCGACCGGCAACGGATTTACGCCAGTCGAGGCTCAGGAAGCCTGGACCGCAGAGATCGGAACCCGCGGCCGTCGCGGGCAGCTGACCTGGGATGTCACCCTCTATCGGGCGCAGCTCGAAAACGAGATGCTTCAGTACACGCCCGGCCCCAACATCCCGGCCACAACCTTCAACGCCGACAAGACGATCCACCAGGGGCTGGAAGCGGCGCTGGACTGGAAGATCACCTCACAATTGCGGCTACGCCAGACCTACACCTGGTCGGACTTCCGGTTCGACGGCGACGTCCAGTATCGCGACAATCGCCTGCCCATCGTGCCAGAGCACTTCTACCGCGTCGAGCTTCGGTACGATCACCCGACTGGCTGGTTCGTGGCGCCCTCGGTCGAATGGGCGGTTTCCGACGCCTGGGTGGACTTCGAGAACACGACCAAGAGCCCATCCTACGCGATCCTAAACCTCAACGGCGGCTGGAACCTCAACGACAAGGTCTCGCTGTTCGTGGACATCCGGAACCTGACCGACGAGGCCTACATCTCGAACGTCCAGGCCCAGATCAAGGCGACCCCCGCGTCGGCCGCCTACTGGCCCGGTGATGGACGCTCAGTCTTCGGCGGCGTCACAGTCTCGTTTTGATCTTGAACGCGGCGGGCCCAAGGGCTCGCCGCACCTCAACTCCGGAGTTCTTCGATGAAACAGGTCCTCGCTCTGCTCTCGCTCGCCCTGCTGCTGGCGTGCAGCCCCAAGTCTGAACCGCAGACGATTGTGACGATCACCGACGCCTGGTGCCGCCCGACGCCGGCAGGCGCCTTGGCTGCAGCCTGCTATCTGACATTGACGGCCAGCGCCGATGATCGCCTTGCCGGCGTGGAGACGCAGCTCGCCGAGCGCGGCGAAGTCCACACCATGGACATGACCGGCGGCGTAATGCGGATGCGCAAGCTGGACGACGGCCTGGCGCTGCCGAAGTCGACGCCGGTCGTACTGAAGCCCGGCGCCGAGCATCTGATGCTCATCGCACCAAAGCAGCAGCTGGCGGAAGGCGGAAGCGTCCCGCTCACCCTGAAATTCGCCAAGGCGCCCGCGCAAACGATCAATGCTCCCATTCGCTCGCCGGGCATGCCCAGCGACCAAACCCATGGGGCAAGACCAACAGCCCAGTAAGGAACGGCCCTCCTCAGCACGCCCCGAGCGCTCATAGTTTTCCGGGAAGTGGACGCGGGAAAAGAAGGGTTCGAGCCCAACCCGATCCCTGTCAGTGACGTCGTAACAAGGCCCGGAAGCAGACCTCGCTATCGAGCGCAATGAGCCCCGATCGGTCATCGCGCCGAATATTGGGCACCACGCCCTAAAGCGGACGTCGCGATCGGCCCCTACGAGCCTCCGTTCCCGCTCTGCAAAGCTGGCGAAAATCGCGTGAACATTATGGGAACAAGTTACACACTTTCTTACACAGTTTTTGAAACTCCAAAATTTTCTTATGTATTTCAATAGTTTACAGTAGACACACGGCACTCAAAATGCCGCGCTGAAAGGCATCCCGGTTCGAGTCCGG
>JBEBYB010000199.1:0-5412 GCA_040391295.1 Phenylobacterium sp.
CCTCCGGCATGTCCGGCCAGCGGGTCGCCGAGGTGAAGGGCATCTCCAAGTCCTTCGGCGACCGCACGCTGGTGAAGGACTTCTCCACCCGCATCCTGCGCGGCGACCGGGTCGCCATCGTCGGTCCGAACGGCGCCGGCAAGACCACCATGGTCAAGCTGCTGCTGGGCGATCTGGCGCCCGACGAGGGTAGCGTGAACCTCGGGGTCAATCTGGAGATCGCCTATATCGACCAGGCCCGCACCGAGCTGAAACCCGAGATGATGCTCCGCGACGTGCTGACGCCGATGGGCGGCGACCAGGTGATGGTGCGCGGCCAGCCCAAGCACGTGGCGGCCTACGCCAAGGAGTTCCTGTTCACCGACCAACAACTGCGCCAACCGGTCCGCAGTCTGTCGGGCGGCGAGCGCAACCGCCTGCTGCTGGCCCGCGCCCTGGCGACCCCGGCCAATCTGCTGGTGCTGGACGAACCGACCAACGACCTCGACATGGATACTCTCGACCTGCTGGAGGACCTGCTGGCCGACTACGAGGGCACGCTGATCCTGGTCAGCCACGACCGCGACTTCATCGATCGACTGGCCACCTCGACCATCGCGCTCGACGGCCGCGGCAAGGTGGTCGAGACGCCTGGCGGCTGGCAGGATTTCCTGTCGCAGAACCCCGGCTTCTTCCGGGCCATCGCCGCGCCGACGCCGCACATCACCAAGGCGGCCCTGGTGAAGGCCGAGGCCGCCAAGCCGACCAAGCTGACCTACAAGGACCAGCGCCGGCTGCAGGAACTGGAGGCCGCGATCGCCGCCCTGCCCGGCAAGATCGCCAAGCTGGAGATCGATCTGGCCGATCCGGGGCTCTATGCCCGCGACCGCGCCGCCTTCGACAAGATCAACGAGGCGCTCGAAGCGGCTCGACGCGAGCTGTCGGCGTCCGAAGACGAGTGGCTGGGACTGGAAGAGCGTCGCGAGGCGCTGGAGACCAGCCGCTAACGGATAAAGCAGGCCCCGACCGAGGCGCAAAAAGCCTGCGCCTCGGTGCGGTTCTGGAAACCGTTGATCAGCGCGCGATGGAAGACCTTCCCGTCGACCGTGACGGTGCGCACCGAGGTCGACAGCGGAGCCTTCACCTGCCCCTTGATCCGCGCCAAGGCTTCACGGGCCTGGGCCTCGGTCGGTGAGGCCGCGATCTGGACGCTGACCTTGCCTGGCGTGGCGGGCCTTGAGACGACCGGTTTCGCGACCGGCGCTTTTGGCGCCGGCGGTTTCGGGGCCGGAGCTTTCGGCACGGGCGGCGGCGCGATCGCGGGCCGCAGGCGCACCTCGGGCGCTTGTCGCTCGGACGAAGGCCCAGATGGCGGCTCGTCCAGCCGCGCCATACGGGCGGCGACGGAGGTCGGGACCGGACGGTCCTCGTTCAACATCGCGGTACGGGCGCCGGCGGGCGGCGATACGGCCCCGGTCGGCACGACGATGGGAGCCGGCGACGCCTTCGGCTCGGGCGCGCTTCGAATCTTTGCTGGCGCAATGACCGGCGTCTCGGCCATCGCCGCACGCGGAACCGACGCGCAGACACGGCGCATCACGTCGGCCAGATAGGCGTCCGGCGAAGGCTGAACCCAGCCGCCGGGCACCTGGCGATTGACGACCTCGCCCCGGGCGTTCGGCTCGCTGAACACCGCCATCTTCACCACCAGGTCGCGGCGGCGGACGCAGTCGACGTTCACGGTCGAGCGCATCGAGCGATAGCCCATCACCTGGGCGGCGCGGCTTGAGACGACTTCGCCCTGCAGGACGACCCCCTCGATCACCCCGCCGCCGGCGCTCGGGGTTCCGCGGTTGCGGATCGCCACCACCATGTCAGGCTTCACCGATACGATGGAGGCGCGAGGCAGGCCGCTGGCGGCGACAGCCCGGCGCTGAACCGCGCTCATAGACGCGTCGTTCAACTCGGCCCCAGCGCCTTGAGCAAAGGCTGCGCCCATCAGGACGACAGGGATCGCCGCCAACCGCATCCGAACTCCCACGCCAAGGCCCCCTTAACCATCCCGCCAGCCAAGCCGTCGCATAGATCGGTTCACCATAACAGGGTTAGAGCAAACCGACCCCGGAGAGCCCGGCTCACGGCGATTCTGTGGATAGTTTGCGCCGCCGCAAGGCGCAGGCCCTCGGCGCCGGCGCCGTGCGACATACTGTCCTTCAGCCTGTCGCCTTAAACCTTTGGTTTCCAACGCGAGCGCAGAATTTCCGCCGAAATTGCGGAACTCCCGATGACATCCCGGACCACACGGTCTCACCACCTGATCCTCAGCGGCGCCCTGGCCTTGGCCTATGTCGCGAGCATGCTGTTCAGCCTGACCCTGACCCGGGCCGGCGAGGGCGTGGCCGCCATCTGGTTCGCCAGCGGCATTCTCGCAGCCGCCTTCCTGCTGTTGCCCTGGCGCTGGAGCCTGGCTGTGGCCAGCGGCTGCTTCCTCATCAATTTCGTCTGCAATCTGTGGGTCGGGAACCCGCCGCTGGCGGCGGTGCTGTTCCCGATTCTCACCTTTTCCGAGGCGTTCGGCGCGGCTTGGCTGGCGCGAAGAGCCTGTGGCGCAACGATGCGCCTGACCAGTTTCAGCCGCGTAGCTCGGTTGATCCTGCTGGCCGTCGCGCCGGCCACGGCGGTCGCGGCCATCGCCGCCGCCGATCTGTTCACCCTCTATGGCCGCGACTTCAACGTCGTCCTGACCAGTTGGTTCTACGGTCACGCCTTGGGCATGGCGATCGTGCTGCCCGCGGTCCTGCTCGTCGCCCGGCCGGACATGATCAGGGACTTCCGCCGCTCGCCCCTTGAGCAGATCGGGCTCTACCTCCTGATCGCCGCTGTCAGCGCCGCGACCTTCCTGCCGGTTCGCTTTCCGATGTCGTTGCTGATCTTTCCGCCCCTGGCGCTGCTCTGCTTCAGGCTGGGCCCAAGAGGCGCGGCGGTCGCGGCCCTGATCATGGCCGTCACCCTCTCCGGCCTCGTCGTCGCGGTTCCCATGTCGGTGCAGCTTGCGGCGTGGACCCTGACGGAGAAGACCCGCAGCCTGCAGTTCCTGATCGCCATCGCCTTCTTCACCAGCTTGGCCATGGCGATGGCGGTCGCCGACCAGAAGCGGATGAAGCGGCTCTGGGCGGGCCGCACCCGCGTGGCCCGCGCCGCCCAGGCCCGCGCCGTCTCCGCGGGCCTCGCCAAGACCCAGTTCCTGGCCACCATGAGTCACGAAATCCGTACCCCGATGAGTTCGATGGTCGGCTTCACCGAAGTCTTGCTGAAGCGTGACGACCTGCCCGATCCGGCCCGCCGGCAACTGGCCTTGATCGACCGGGCCGGCGCCTCGCTGATGGCGGTGGTCAACGACATCCTCGACTTCTCCAAGGTCGAGGCTGGAGAGGTCGAGCTACGGCCAAGCGCGGTGACGCCACGCGCCATCGCCCAGGACGCCCTGGCGATCGTCGCCGATGCGGCGCGGCGCAAGGACATCGACCTGCAACTCGGCTTCATCGGCCCGGTCGAGACCGCCGTGCTGATCGACGACCTGCGGATGCGCCAGATCCTGCTGAACCTGCTCTCCAACGCCATCAAGTTCACCGAGCGCGGCCGGGTCGGGCTCGAAGTGCAGGTGCTTGAGCAGGACCCGGCGTCGAACCTCCTGCGCTTCAAGGTCATCGACACCGGGATCGGCGTTCCCTCCGATCAGGTCGAGCGGCTGTTCAAGCGCTTCAGCCAGGGCGATTCCTCGGTCAGCAGAAGTCATGGCGGCACCGGCCTGGGGCTCGCGATCTGCAAAGGTCTGGTGGAGCTGATGGGCGGCAAGATCGGTGTCGACAGCACGCCGGGGGCCGGCTCGGTGTTCTGGTTCGAGGTGGTCGCCCCCCGCGTCGAGACCGCAACGCCGCAACCGCCCGCCGCCAAGGACGAGCGCGTTCTGAGCGCGCGCATCCTGCTGGTGGACGACCATCCGATGAACCGCGAACTGGCCGCCACCGTGCTCGGCCTGTTGGGCTGCGAGGTGATCCTGGCTGAGAACGGCGAGGAAGCCGTCGCCGCGGCCGAGATGAGCGCCTGCGACCTGATCCTGATGGATGTCCACATGCCGCGCATGGATGGGCTGGAAGCCACCCGCGCGATCCGCGCCCTGGGCGGCGCCAACGCCGTCGTCCCCATCATCGCCATGAGCGCCGACGTCATGCCGCAGATGGCGGCCGCCTGCCTGAAGGCCGGAATGAACGCCGCTGTGGGCAAGCCGATCCAGATCCAGGCGCTGCACGACGTGCTCGCCACATGGCTCTCCCCGGACCGAAAAGCCAAAGCCGCCTAAACTTCGCCTGCGACCTTGGAACGAGGCGCGCCAGCGCATAGGCTCGCGCCCGTTCAGTTTGGGGGATGTCCATGAAGGTCCTGCGTCTCGCCGCCGTCGCGCTCGCGGCCCTGGTCTGCGCCTGCTCGCCGGGAGAAAAGCAGGCCGCCGCCCCCGCCGAAGGCGCTCCCACCAAGATTCGCTTCGCCACCGACTGGCGCGCCCAGGCCGAACAGGGCGGATTTTACCAGGCCGTTGCGACCGGCGAATACGCCAAGCGCGGCCTGGACGTGCAGATCGTCCAGGGCGGCCCCGGCGTGAACGTGCCGCAACTGCTGGCGTCGGGCGCCGTCGAGGCGGGCATGGGCTCCAACAGCTTCATCGTCATGAACCTGGCCAAGGAGAATATCCCGGTAAAGGCCGTGGCGGCCATGATGCAGAAGGATCCGCAGGTCCTGATCGCGCACCCCGGCCAAGGCCTGGAAAAGATCGCCGACCTGAAGGGCCGACCGATCCTGCTGTCGGACGCCTCGGTCAGCGCCTTCTGGATCTGGCTGAAATCGAAATACGGCTTCACCGACGACCAGGTGCGGAAATACACCTTCAACGCCGCCCCCTTCCTGTCCGACAAGCGCGTCGTCCAGCAGGGCTATGTCACCTCCGAGCCCTATACGATTGAGAAGCAGGCCGGTCTGAAGGCCAAGGTCTTCCTGCTCGCCGACGAGGGCTATCCCGGCTACGCCACCATGATCCTCATGCCCGACAGCCTGATCGCCAAGAACCCCGCGGCGGTGAAAGCCTTCGTCGAGGGCTCGGCCGCCGGCTGGAAAAGCTATCTCGAAGGCGACGCGGCCCCCGGCGACGCCCTGATCAGGAAGGACAACCCGGAAATGACCCAGGACGTCCTCGACCAGGCCCGCGAAAAACTGCGCTCCTACGGCATCGTCGACTCCGGCGACGCCAAGACCGGCGGCATCGGCGTGATGACGGACGCCCGTTGGGCCGAGTTCTTCAAGGTAGCCTCCGAGCAGGGCGTCTATCCGAAGACCATGGACTACAAGCGCGCCTACACCCTGCAGTTCGTCGCCCCCGCG
>JBEBYB010000200.1:0-5375 GCA_040391295.1 Phenylobacterium sp.
GGCCCGGCCCCTCCCCCCGCCCCCTCCACCCCCCCCCGCGTGGGGGGGGGGGGGCGGCGCGGGGGGGGGGGGGGCCCCCATGACTGGGCGCGGAGCTTGGGGCTCGCCCCCTCCACCACCCTACGGGCGGTTCCCCTCCCCCGCTTCGCAGGGGAGGAAAGGCGCGCCGACTATGGCGAGGCCTCGCCACACCTTGTTGATGGGGTGTTCATGGGTCCCGGACAGCCGTTGTGCGGCTTCCGGAATGACACCTATTGTAGCTTCTAAGCGGCCTTGCCGAGTTGCGACGCCACGCGCGCCAACTCGGTGATCCGGCCCCAGTCGCCGGCGCGGACGGCTTCGGCCGGGGCGACCCAGCTGCCGCCGACGCAGATCACGTTGCGCAGGGCCAGGTAGTCGGGCGCGTTCGTCGCGTCGACCCCGCCGGTCGGGCAGAAGGTCGCCTGCGGGAAGGGGCTGGAAAAGGCCTTCAGCGCCCCGACCCCGCCGACCACATTGGCCGGAAACAGCTTGAAGTGGGTGTAGCCGGCGCGCAGGCCCGACATCAGTTCCGTGGCGGTGGCGACGCCCGGGAGCAGCGGCAGCGGGCCATCGAAACCCTCGCCCTCGATCAAGCCAGGACTGACCCCGAACTTCGCGCCGGCGTCGGCCGCCGCCTGGCGGGCCGAGGCGGTGAGGATGGTGCCGGCGCCGGCGACCGCGCCCTCGACCTCGCCGGCGATGCGGCGGATGCACTCGACCGCCACCGGGGTGCGCAGGGTCACTTCCAGGGCGTAGAGACCGCCGGCCACCAGGGCCTTGGCCAGGGGAACGGCGTGCGCTTCTTCCTCGATAATCAGGACCGGCACCACGGGGGCCAGCTTCAGGATCTCGACCAGAGTCAAAGGACGCTTCCTTCCATCTGTTCCAGCACCCGGGCCGCGCCGACCAAGGCCGCGAACGGATGGACGACGAGGTGGGTCGGGATATCGCGGGTGTAGTCCGAAAGCCGGCCCTTGTCTTCGAACCGCCGACGGAAGCCGCCCGAGGCCAGGCGGTCGGCCATGCGCGGCGCCATCCCTCCGGAGACATAGACCCCGCCCCGCGCGCCGCAGGTCAGGGCGATGTCGCCGGCCACCGAACCGAGGATTTCGCAGAACCGGTCCAGCGTCTCTTCGGCCAGCAGATCGCCGCCCGCCTGTCCGGCCGCCAGCACTTCCTTCTCGTCCTTCAGGTCCGCGGCCACGCCGCGCACGTCGGCCAATCCCCGGTAGAGCGAATAGAGCCCTGGTCCCGACAGCAGCCGCTCGACCGACACCCGGCCGTAGGTGCGACGGAGCGAGGCCCAGATCGCCGCCTCCACCCCGTCATAGGGTGCGAAGGCCGCATGGCCGCCCTCGCTCGGAATGGCGATGTCGCCACGTTCGGTGCGCACGACCATCGCGGTTCCAAAGCCGGTTCCGGCCCCCAGCACCAGAATGGGCGCGCCCTCGGCGCCGCGCGCCAGCGGGCCGAGGGTCCGCAGGTCGTCGGCGGCCAGCACCGGGGCGGCCAGGGCCTGGGCGGCGAAGTCGTTGATCAGGCGGGCGGCGTGAAACTCGAAGGTGCCGATCAGCTCGCCTTCGGAAACCCGCCAGTCGAGATTGGTGAACTCGATCTCGCCGTCCACCACCGGCCCGGCCACCGCGATCGCCGCGGTATGCGGCTTCTGGCGACCGACCGTAGTCTCCAGATACTCGCCGATCACCTCGGTCAGCGAGCTGTATTCCTTGGCGGGATAGGTCTTGGGATTGCGAATACGGCCGGCGGAATCCACCACGGCGAGGCGGGCGTTGGTGCCGCCCACATCGCCGACCAGGCCGGTATAGACTGTCTTCACGCGGCGTCTCCGAAGAGGGCGCTGGCCCCCAGTTCTGCAGGTCCGGCGGCCTTGCGCATCCAGCCGAACAACTCCCGGCCATAGCCGAAACCGGCAGGCGGCGTCACCGCGCGCGGGCGCGCCGCCAGTTCGGCGGCGCCCACCTTGATCTCCAGCACCCCGGAACGAGCGTCCAGCCGGATGATGTCGCCTTCGCGGACATAGGCCAGCGGCCCGCCATGGGCGGCCTCCGGCGTGACGTGGATGGCGGCGGGCACCTTGCCCGAAGCGCCGGACATCCGCCCGTCGGTGACCAGGGCCACCTTGAAGCCCTTGTCCTGCAGCACGCCGAGCACCGGCGTCAGGCTGTGCAGTTCAGGCATGCCGTTGGCGGCCGGCCCCTGGAAGCGGACCACGGCGATGAAATCGCGGTTGAGCTCGCCGCGCGCGTGAGCCTTCAGCAGGTCGTCCTGGTCTTCGAAGACCAAGGCCGGCGCCTCCACGATGAGGTTGGCGTCCTTGACGGCCGAGGTCTTGATCACCGCCCGGCCGAGCCCGCCCTTGACCAGCCGCATCCCGCCCTCAGACATGAAGGGATCGGTGGCGGGGCGCAGGATGTCGAGGTTCAGCGACCGGGCCGCGCCCTCGCGCCAGACCAGCTTGCCGTCCTCCAGGAACGGCTCCTGCTGATAGTGTCGCAAGCCGGCGCCGGCGACGGTGACGACGTCGTCGTGGGCCAGGCCGGCGTCCAGCAGCTCACGCACCACGAAGGCCATGCCGCCGGCCGCGTGGAAGGCGTTCACGTCCTCCGAGCCGTTCGGATAGACCCGCGCCAGCAACGGCGTGACCTTGGACAGTTCGTCGAAGTCCTGCCAGTCGATGACGATCCCGGCCGCCCGGGCCATGGCCACCAGGTGCAGGGTGTGGTTGGTCGAGCCGCCGGTGGCGAGCAGGCCGGCCAGAGCGTTGACGATCGACTTCTCGTCCACCACAGCGGCCATCGGCGTATAGGCGCCCGTCCCATTCGCGATCTCGATGGCGCGCTTGGGCGCAGCGGCCACCAGCGCGTCGCGCAGCAGGGTATTGGGATGGACGAAGGCCGAGCCCGGCAGGTGCAGGCCCATCATCTCCATCATCATCTGGTTGGAGTTGGCGGTGCCGTAGAAGGTGCAGGTGCCCGGCCCGTGATAGGATTTCATCTCGGTTTCGAGCAGTTCGTCGCGGGTCGCCTTGCCCTCGGCGAACAGGCCGCGCACGCGGGCCTTCTCGGCGTTGGAGAGGCCAGAGCTCATCGGGCCGCCGGGCACGAAGATCACCGGCAGGTGGCCGAAGGACAGCGCCCCGATCACCAGGCCCGGCACGATCTTGTCGCAGATGCCCAGCATCAGGGCCGCGTCGAAGGCGTCGTGGGTCAGGGCCACCGCCGTCGACATGGCGATCACGTCGCGGGAGAACAGCGACAGCTCCATGCCCGGCCGCCCCTGGGTGACGCCGTCGCACATGGCCGGCACGCCGCCGGCGTACTGGGCCGTGGCGCCGACCGCCTCGGCCGCCGCCTTGATGATCGGCGGGAAGCGCTCGAGCGGCTGGTGGGCCGAAAGCATGTCGTTATAGGCCGAGACGATGGCCACGTTCGGCGCGGTGGGGTTACGCATCCGCTGCTTGTCGCCGTCCGGGCTGGCGGCGAAGGCGTGGGCCCAGTTGGCGCAGGAGAGCTTGGCGCGGCCTGGTCCGTCGTGCCGGGCGGCCTCCATCCGGGCCAGATAGTCGGCGCGGCTCTCGCGGCTACGTTCGATGATGCGGGCGGTGACGGCGGCGGTGACAGGATGCAGGGCGACAGACATCAAGCTAGCTCCGACTGTTACGGGGTCCAGAGAACGCGCACCGGCGCTTTAGCCTGCTTCAGCAGCGCGTGCACGGGAAGACCGCCGCCGTTTTCGACGACCGCGCGCTTGGTTTCGCCGGAGATCAGAATGAGCGTCAGCCGCGCCGCCAGCAGCGCCGGCATGGTCATGCTGATGCGGGCCACCGGCGGCGAACCGACGCCGGCTGGAACGCCCAGGCAAAAGCGCTCGCCGGCCGGATTCATCCCCTCTTCCATCACCGGGCTGCCCGGAATCAGCGACGCCACGTGGCCGTCCTCGCCCATGCCCAGCAGCATGACGTCATAGGGGGCCAGCGCCCTGACATCGGCCTCGGCGCGCAGCGCCGCTTCCTTGACGTTGGCGACGTCGAAACTCAGGGGGACGAACTGCGCCGACGCCGCCTTGGAGACCAGCAGGCGTTCACGCACCAGGCGCTCGTTGGAGTCGGGCGAGGTCGGCGCCACGAACCGGTCGTCCGACAAGGTCACCGTGACATTGTTCCAATCGAGCGGCGCCTGGGCCAACAGGTCGTAGATCGGCGCGGGGGAGCGGCCGCCGGTGGCGACCAGGACCCCGGCTCCGCGTTCGGCTATCGCGGCGCTGAGGGCGGCCTGCACGGCGGCGGCGGCGGCTTGGGCCAAGGCGGCCGGACTTGCAAAGGTTTCAAACATCTCCCGCCCATAACGCAGCTACGCGGCAAAGGCCCCGCTGATTCGCGCCCAAGCCGAGGAAAGCCTCCTTTGGCCGGAACCTTCCGGCCTGGTCGCGAACTATCCCCTCGGTACTGCGCGAACGCCTGCTCCCCCCTGGGCGCGCGCCACCCATACAATCAGGAGATCGTTCGATGAGGATCGCTCAAGTTCCGCCGCTGTATGAGGCCGTGCCGCCACGCTTCTATGGCGGGACCGAACGCGTCGTCGCGCACCTCACCGACGCCTTGGTGGAACTAGGCCACGACGTCACCCTGTTCGCCAGCGCCGAGGCCCAGACCCAGGCCGAACTGGTCAAGGTCCGCGACCAGGCGATCCGGCTGGACCCCGCCACGCTGAAATCGGACCTGGCGGCCCACATGTCGATGCTGTGGGACGTGCGCCGCCGGGCTCACGAGTTCGACATCATACACTTCCACACCGACATGCTGCATTTTCCGTTCTTCGAGGACATGGCGGCCAAGACCCTGACCACCCTGCACGGCCGGCTCGACCTGAAGGACCTGCCGGGGGTCTATTGGCGCTGGAACCAGTACCCGTTGGTCTCGATCTCCGACGACCAGCGGACACCAATCGCGTTCGCCAACTGGGCCGGGACCGTGCACCACGGCATGCGGGCCGACCTCTATCAACCGAACTACGAGCCCGGTCGCTACCTGGCGTTCCTGGGCCGTATCTCGCCTGAGAAGCGCCCCGACCGCGCCATCGCCATCGCCAAACGCATCGGCGTGCCCCTGAAGATCGCCGCCAAGGTCGACGCCGCCGACGCCCGCTATTTCCAGGAGAAGATCGAACCGCTGATCGTCGGCGAAAAGCTGGTCGAGTTCGTGGGCGAGATCGGCGACGACGCCAAGTCGGAGTTCCTGGGCCGGGCGCAGGCGCTGCTGTTCCCGATCGATTGGCCCGAACCGTTCGGCCTGGTGATGATCGAGGCCATGGCCTGCGGCACGCCGGTCGTCGCCT
>JBEBYB010000201.1:0-5328 GCA_040391295.1 Phenylobacterium sp.
AACGCGTGGGCTTGCGCTACTACACCTTCGTCTCGCAGGTGGAGAGCGGCCTCGGCCGTGTTCCGATCGAGACGCAAGGCGCCTGGGCGGAGGCCGTCGGCCTCAATCCCGCCGAATTTGCACGCACCTTGCTGCGGTACTACGAGCCGGAACTATACCGGCTGTTGTACGGGGAAGCCGTTCAGGACGCGCCGGTCGCGCGCCTGGTCGGCAGGGGCTGAGGAACCCACGTCGTAATGTCCAACGTCCTGCAGTTCGAACCACGGCCCAGCGCCGGCGGGGGTTGGACCGCCGCCGAGCGTGCGCGGCTGTCCGACCTGGCCGACCGCCTGTCGGGGAACGGCGCGAAGGTCGAGGTCGTCTACGGCATGACCGACGAGGGCGATCCCTGGTGCGTCATCAAGGATGAGAACGAAGAGGTCCTGATCCACGTCGCCCGGATCAACGGACAGTTCGTGATCCACGACGCCTCGGTCGACACGGTGCAGGAAGGCGACACCTTGTGGAGCGCCTGCGACCGGCTGCTGGGCGGCGACTGGCGCGAGATGCGCGACGACGTCGTCGTCTCGCTGAGCGCCCGCCAGGTCCAGACCCTCATCGCCCTGGTGGTCGCCGGGAGCTTTATCTACGACGTCGAGCAAGCCGAGGCCGCGACCGAGACCGCCCCGGCTGAACCCGAGGCGTCGGCGCCCGATCTGGTTTCACTCGCGGCGACGGAAATCGCCCAGACCTCCACCGAGGAACAACGCCAGGACCTGCTGGCCATGCAGCACGGCCCGGCCGACGACGCCGCGCCCGCAGTCCTTGCGCCCGAAGCCGAGGCCGCGCCCCCCGAGACCACGGCCGCGCCGCCCGCCCTGGAGGCCTCCGCGCCCGAAACGCCGAGCGAGCCGGAAACCCTGGTCGCCGCCCTGGCCGCGCCGCTCCAGGAGGGCCCGCAAGGACAGGTTCTCAACGGCACGGACGGCGACGACGATCTGCGCGGCGGCGACGGCGACGACACCCTGCATGGCGGAGCCGGCGACGACAGCCTCTCAGGCGGGGCCGGCGCGGACCATCTCTATGGCGGCTCGGGCGCCGACACCCTGGACGGCGGCGGCGCTTCGGAAGGCGAGTTCGACGTCCTGGACGGCGGCGAGGGCGACGACCAGATCCATCTGGCCCCGACCACCATGGCGTTCGGCGGCGCGGGCGCCGACACCTTCGTCCTGCCGGACCGGCCAGGCGCCGACGGCCTGATCGGCGCGATCTTCGACTTTTCGGCAGATCAAGGCGACCGTCTCGTCAACGCCGAGGGCAATGCCGTCAACGTCGTCAGCCCGGACAAGTGGATGGACGTCACCCAGACAGGGCCGATGACCTTCGGAGAGCTCGCTACGCAGCTAGTTCCCGGCCAGCGGATCTTGCTGGATACCGACGGCGACGGCGAGCGGGACGCCTACGTCTTCCTGGCCGGCCCCGGCATCGAGTTCCCGGAATTCGCCATGAACTTTAGGAAGGCTGTACCCGAGTACTCGGTCACGACCATGGTCATCATCTACGAGCAGGGAACCGCCGAGGAATCGGCAAACTTCCTGCTGTCCTAGCCGGCGATGGCGGCCGCATCGCGGTCGCCCGTCCTGATCCGCAGCGCCTGTTCCAGATCCATCACGAACACCTTGCCGTCGCCGATCTTGCCGGTGTTGGCCGTGCGGGCCACCGCCTCGATCACGGTCTCGACGATGTCCGAGGGCACGGCGATCTCCAGCTTCACCTTCGGCAGCAGCTTCACCTCGTATTCGGCGCCGCGATAGACCTCGGTCTTGCCGCGCTGCCGGCCATAGCCGCGCACCTCGGTGACCGTCAGGCCCGAGGCTCCGGCCTCGGTGACCGCTTCCAGAACGGCGTCCAGGCGGCTCGGCTTGATCACCGCGACGATCATCTTCATGGCGCAACTCCCAACACCGGCGGCGTGCGGGCCGCCCAGGCGACTGAAGCTAGGGCCAACCGACGCCCCATCCAAGCGCTTCGCTAAGGTGAAGGTTCCGGCGTCCGCGCAACAGGCGCCCGGCTGGCCGGCAGCGGCGTCAGGCCGGGCCGCACCACCGAGGCTCGAACCCGCACGGTCTTGGCCTTGACCGCAAAAGTCTCCTTCACCGCCTCGGTCAGCACCAGGCCGGCGAAGCCCGGCCACAGCCGCGAGCCGGCCTGCTCGAAGCCCTCGGCCCCGCCGGCCATCCAGGGCACCGGCGGCACGTAGAGCGCGCGCGTCCAGCCGGTCGGCTCCAACTCGGCCTCGCGGAGCAGTTCGGCGAGCTGGCTGCGGGTATAGGGCCGGCCGTGCCCGAACGGGGTCTTCTCGGCATTGGCCCAGAGGCCGTTGCGGGCCGCCGTCACCACCACCACCCGCCCGGTCGGGGCCAGCACGCGCCAGACCTCGCGCAGCAGCGCCAGCGGATCGCGGCTCTCCTCCAGGGCGTGGACCGCCAGGATGCGGTCGAAGAAGGCGTTCTGGAACGGCAGCCCGTCCTCTTCCGACAGGCAGGCCAGGTTGCGGGCCTCGGCCGGCCATAGCTCGACGCCCTGCTGCGCCGGCATGGCCGCGACCACGCGGCGCGCCGACGGGCGGATCGAGCCGAGGAACGGGGTGGCGTAGCCAAGGCCCAGCACATCCAGGTCGCGGGCGTCGCCCCAGGTTTCGATCACCTTGCGGCTGACCATTTCACGAGCCGCCCGCCCCAGCGGGGAGGCATAAAACTCACGGAGCTCGAGGACGTCGCGGCGCATCTGGCTTATGCTCGACTTGGTTGAAGACCGACCTTAAATCGGAAACCCATTCAGAAGTCCCTAGGGGAGACGAGATACGTGTCGATCACCGTCCATCAATTTCCCTGCCTTTCCGACAATTACGGCTTCCTGGTCCGCGACGACGCCACCGGCCTGGCCGCCTGCATCGACACCCCGGACGCTGACGCCATCCTGCGCGAACTGGCCGCCCTGGGCTGGAAGCTCGACCTGATCCTCAACACCCACTGGCATCCTGATCACGCCGGCGGCAATGCGCAGATCAAGGCCGCGACCGGCGCCGCCGTGGTCGGCCCCAAGGAGGTCGAGCGCATCGGCCAGGCCCCGGACCGCGAGGTCGCCGGCGGCGACAGCGTCAGCCTGGGCGAAACCCGGTTCGAGGTGCTGGAAAGCGGCGGCCACACGCTCGGCCACATCGCCTTCTTCGACGCCGCCGATCATACCGCCTTTGTCGGCGACACCCTGTTCGCGCTCGGCTGCGGCCGGCTGTTCGAAGGCACGCCCGAGCAGATGTGGGACAGCCTGCAGCGTCTGGCCGCCCTGCCCGACGACACCAAGGTCTATTGCGCCCACGAATATACCGCCTCCAACGCCCGCTTCGCCCTCTCGGTCGACGACGACCCGGCGCTGAAGGCGCGCGCCGAGGCGATCTTCGCCGCCCGCGAGCGCGGCGAGTGGACCGTGCCCACCACCATCGGGCTCGAAAAGGCGACCAATCCCTTCCTGCGCGCGCCGCGACTGGCCGGCCGCCTGGGACTGTCGGGCGCCAAGGACCACGAGGCCTTCGCCGCGGTCCGCGCCGCCAAGGACAGCTTCAAGGGCTAGGGACACACCGGACCGTACGGCGTCTTGGACTCGATCAGCACCGTCCTGTTCCTGCTGCTGGCGGTGATCGTCAGCGGCGCCCTGGCCCGTGCGAGCCGACTGCCCCTGCCGCTGGTCCAGATCGGGCTGGGCGCGGTGATCGCGGTTTCAGTCGTGCCGACCGTCGACCTGAAGCCGGCGATATTCTTCCTGCTGTTCCTGCCGCCGCTATTGTTCCTCGACGGCTGGCGCATCCCCAAGGAAGACCTGTTCCGCGACCGGGCGATCGTCCTGGCCCTGGCCCTGGGGCTGGTGGTCTTCACCGTGGTCGGAATCGGGCTGCTGATCCACTGGCTGATCCCGGCCATGCCGCTGCCGGTGGCCTTCGCCCTGGCCGCGATCCTCTCGCCGACCGACCCGATCGCGGTCTCGGCCATCGCCTCGCGCGCGCCGATCCCCAAGCGGATGATGCACATCCTGGAGGGGGAATCGCTGCTCAACGACGCCTCGGGCCTGGTCTGCATGCGCTTTGCGGTCGCCGCCGCCATGACCGGGGCCTTCTCGATTCAGGAGGCGTTCGGCGCTTTCCTCTGGGTGGCGCTCGGCGGCCTGGCCATCGGGATCGGCGTCACCTGGTCGGTCACCCAGGCCAAGAACTGGATCAGCGCCAAGCTGGGCGAGGACACCAGCTCCCAGATCCTGATCAGCCTGCTGATCCCGTTCGGCGCCTACCTGCTGGCCGAGCACTTCGGCTGTTCGGGCATCCTGGCTGCGGTCGCCGCCGGCGTGACCATGAGCTTCACCGAGCAGAGCGGCCAGGCGCTCGGCGTCACCCGCGTGCGCCGCGCCGCGGTCTGGGACACCGTCCAGTTCGCCCTCAACGGCGTGATCTTCGTCCTGCTCGGCGAGCAGATGCCCAGCATCATGGCCCGCGCCGCCCAGACCGTCCGCGTCACCGGCCATCACGAACCCTGGTGGCTGGCCGTCTATGTCCTGGCGATCACCGCCGCGCTCGCGACCCTGCGGTTCGTCTGGGTCTGGATCTCGCTGCGCTGGAACATGTTCCGCGCCGCCCGCCGCGGCCTGACCCCGCCGCCGATGAGCTGGCGGCTGGTGGCGGCCATGTCCTTCGCCGGGGTGCGCGGCGCGATCACCCTGGCCGGCGTGCTCACCATCCCCTTCGCCCTGCCCGACGGCACGCCCTTCCCGGCCCGAAATCTCGCCATCTTCCTGGCCGCCGGAGTGATCATCCTCTCCCTGCTGCTGGCCAGCGTCGCCCTGCCGCGGCTGCTGAAGAACCTGGAGCTGCCGCCCGAGCCCTCGCACCAGGCCGCCATCGACCAGGCCCGCATCGCCGCCGCTCAGTCGGCGATCAACGCCATCGACACCGCCCAGCACGTCATGACCCAGGGCCGCGCCGACGCCGACCTCTATACCGACGCCGCCGCCCGGATCATGGAAGTCTACCGCCAGCGGATCGACAGCCGTCGACAGACCCCCGAAGCCGCCGCCCAGAACCAGAAGATCGACTTGATCGAACGCCAGTTGCGGCTCGCCGGCCTGCGGGCCGAACGCGACGAGATCTTCCGTCTAGCCCGCCACCGCCAGCTCGACGAAGAGGCCGCCCGCCGGATGATCCGCGAGATCGACCTGCTGGAAGCGCGCTACAGCTAGAGCGCTCTTCTCCTCTCCCCGTTGGGGCCTGTTGCGAAATTCGGTGATCGTGATTCTCTGGTGCTG
>JBEBYB010000202.1:0-5318 GCA_040391295.1 Phenylobacterium sp.
GCTCGCCCCGCCGCCGGTCGAGGTCCTGGCCCCCGTGATCGATGCACGCATAGAGACGTCCGTCGACCTGCCGGCGCAGGCGCCCGAAGACCCGCCGCTCTAGAACGGCACGTCGTCGGCTGGGGCCTTCTCGGCCGGAGCGGCGGGCTGAGCGCCGCCGATGGCGTCGGCGATGCCGTCGACCAGATCGCCGATCGGGTCGAAGACCTTAGCCGGCGGTTCGATGACGCCGCCCGGGATGGGCTGGGCCTTCAGGCGCGGCAGGGCGGCGGACATGAAGTCGCGCCAGATGCCGGCCGGGACGTTGCCGCCGGTCACCCGCTTCATCGGCTTGTTGTTGTCCTTGCCGACCCAGACCGCGGTGACGAAGCCGCCGGTGTAGCCGACGAACCAGGCGTCGCGATAATCGCTGGTGGTGCCGGTCTTGCCGGCCAGATCGTAGCCCGGGACCTTGGCGCGCGTGCCGGTGCCGCTGGAGACCACCTGGCGCATCATCTGGTTCATGTATTGCAGGGCGGGCGAGCCGATCACCTGTTGGCGCGGGTTCTTCTCGACGCTGTGGTCGTAGAGGATCTTGCCGCTGGCGGTGCGGATGCGTTGGATGCCGTAGCCCTTGGCGAGGAAGCCGCCGTTGGAGAACGGCGCATAGGCCTGGGCCATTTCCAGCGGGCTCACCTCGACGGCGCCCAGCGCCATGGAGGGATCGAGCTGGATGTGGGAATTGATGCCGAGCCGCTTGGCCGCGGCGGCCACATTGCCGGTGCCGACCTCGTTGGCCAGTCGCGCCGCGACGGTGTTGATCGACTGCGCCATGGCGGTCTGCAGCGTCATCGGGCCGCGAAAGTCGCCCGTATAGTTGCGTGGCTCCCAGTTGCCGATCTTGAGCGGTTCATCGACCACCATGTCGGCCGGCGTGCGGCCAGCTTCCATGGCCGCCAGATAGACGAACGGCTTGAAGGCCGAGCCGGCCTGGCGGCGCGCGGTGGTCGCGCGGTCGAACTGGCTCTCGGTGTAGTCGGCGCCGCCGACATAGGCGCGGACGCGGCCCTCGCCGTCGATGGCGACCAGCGCGCCTTGCTCGGCGCCCTGGGCCTTGCCGGCCGCGACGCCCTTGCGCATCGCTTGCTCGGCGGCGGCCTGGATCGGCAGGTCCAGGGTGGTCTCGACCACGAGGTCCTCGGTCGGCTCCCCGACCAGGCTGCGGACCTGATCGTCGACCCAGTCGGTGAAGTACTGCGCGCGCTGGTTGGCGAGGGTCGGGTTCACGCGGACCGGGGTCTTGAAGGCCTGGTCGCGTTCCTGCGGGGTGATCGCGCCGGTGCGGACCATCTCGTCGAGGACGATGGTCGCCCGCCGCTCGGCGCGGTCGGTGGCCGAGACCGGCGAATAGCGGCTCGGACCCTTCATCATGCCGGCCAGCAGGGCGCTCTCGCCGAGCGTCAGTTGCGAGGCCGGCTTGCCGAAATAGCGTTGCGAGGCCGCCTCGATGCCGTAGGCGCCGCCGCCGAAATAGACCCGGTTCAGATAGAGGGCGAGGATCTCCTTCTTGGTGAACTTCGTCTCCAGCCAGATGGCCAGGATCAGCTCCTGGGCCTTGCGCCGGTAGTTCTGGTTCGTGGTCAGGAAGAGATTGCGCGCCAGCTGCTGAGTGATGGTCGAGCCGCCGCGCAGCGGGCCGCCCTTGTTCTGCACGTTATAAATCTGCGAGCGGATGATGCCCCACGGGTTGAACCCGAAGTGGTAGTAAAACTGACGATCCTCGATGGCGATGAAGGCCTTCGGCACATAGGCCGGCAGTTTGTCCAGATCGACCGGCGGGGCGTACTGACTGCCGCGCACCGCCACCATCGCGCCCGAACGATCAAGGTAGGAGACCGAGGGCTGGCGCTCCACGTCATAGAGCTTGGAGGTGTCGGGCAGGTCGCTGGCGAAGACCGCGAAGAAGGCCGCCACGAAGATCAACGCCCACACGCCAAGCACGGCCGTCCAGTAAAGGAGGGCCTGTAGGGGAGTGCGCTGGGCCGGCCGGCGAGGGCCCGGTCCTGGTTTAGCCATGTGTCGTCCTAAAAGGTTCGCCGATTGTCCCGCCCCGGGAGCGGAGAGATAGCTTAGCGCGACCAGACGCGCGACAAGATTGACGAGATGTGAACGCGCGCGACCGCGGGCCTGCCCTTAGGGCCCCGGTGTGGTGGAAAGGCGGCGGCCCATGTGTCGGCCGAGGGGCGATACCCAGGTCGCAGTGGGGTGGATACCGGATGGATCGCCGAGGGTGGCGGCGGCAGACTTCGCTCACGCGGCCCAGTCTTTACGGAGCGCATTGGTCATGGCGACCCCACCGACATCGAACGCGCCAAGGTGGAGCCGGCAACCGGTTCCGCCGATCCCGATCGTCGACGAGAGCAACGCCGACGCGGCGTCGGTGGCCTTTTCCAAGTACCGGACCGGGCTCTCCAATCACCGCACCGATCTGTCGGAGCATCGCACCGAGCTGTCCGAGCACCGGACCAGCCTGTCCGACGATCGCACCGAGATGTCGATGCGCCGCACCGGCATGTCGTTCCAGCGCACCCGGCTGTCGGCCGACCGGACCTTGATGTCGGTCATCCGGACATCGCTGTCGCTGATCAGCTTCGGTTTCACGATCTTCCAGGTTTTCCAGAAGCTGCGCGACAGCAACATCATCGAGAGCGCCGCCGCGCCCAGGAACTTCGGGGTGGCGCTGGTGGCGCTTGGCGTCGCCATGTTGATCGTCGGCATTATATATGAGGCGCAGTTCATGCTCGCCCTGCGGGCCGAGCGCCAAAAGATGACCGCTGACGGTTACATCCACGGGGAGGGGCCGTTCCCGCCCTCGATGACCCTGATCACGGCCTTGCTGTTGCTTGTCATCGGGATCGCCGCGGTCGTCAGCATGGTCTTCAAGGTCGGGCCCTTCTTCTAGGCGGGCCCGGCGCCCGATCGGCCGTGGCGAATTCGCGGTTACATGGGTGGGCGAACGACGTTCTGCACCCCTGTATTTCCGCATAGCTGCGTTGCGAAAAAAGCTGTTGCCGCCGATCTTAACAGTGTTAGTTTGGCGCCGCTTAGTTCAGCTCGTGCAGCCGATGGGGATATCGGCTGCTGAATTCCCGGATTGAACCGAGTCGGACCCTGCATGGGTTCGCCTTTTCTCCCCGAAACGCTGGAGGGCTTTTCATGAAGCTCCGTACCCTCGCGGCCGCCTGCGCCGCCCTTATCTCCGTCTCTTTCGCCGGCGCGGCGCTGGCTGACGATCCGATCACCGCGAAACTGCAAAACCCGGTCGCCACCAAGACCAAGTTCATCGCCGGCGGCTCCGTCTTCATGTGTGAAGGCGACACCTGTCTGGCCGCGGCTCCGTCCTCGCGGACCTACGCCACCTCGACCTGCAAGGAAGTGGCGAAAGCCGTCGGGGCCGTGGCCTCGTTCGGCGGCGCCCGCAAGCAGCTCGGCGCCGACAAGCTCGAGCAGTGCAACGTCGCGGCTCTGCCGGCTCAGCAAGTCGCCAACAACTAGTCTACGGCTTCAGGTCCGCGCCTATCCCAGGCGGGCCTCCTAGTCGGCAGTCTCGTTGAGGCTGCACTTGAAAGGCGCCGGAGCGATGTCTCCCGGCGCCTTTTTCTTGGCTGCGTCCTTGGCCGCCCTTTGCCTATGGCGCGCATGCACGTATGAGACCCGCCGCCATGACAGACGACATCCTTCGCCGCCCAGCCCTTATGCCGGCCGCGCCCGCCGCGGCCGCCAGCTTGATCGAGCCGATATTGACGGAGGTCGCCGGCGTCGGGGCCGAGCCGGTCTCGCTCACGCTTGACTACGGCCCCGCCGCGGCCGCTGGAACGAACGTCACCATCGAGGCCCAGGTCGAGCGGGCGACCCGCACCCTGGTCTTCGCTTTTGCGCGATTGTTGTCGTCGGAGGGCCAGGTTCTAGCCGCCGGTTCGGCTGTGTTCCGAAAGCCAGCCCCGATTATCAATGCCGGATAATACAAGGTGTCGCGGCCGGTTTGGTTGCGGCGCCCAAAAACGCGTGCTATCAGGCGCGCGGCTTCGGGCCAGGGGCTTTTCTAGTCTCGATGGCCATTGTGCTTTTACAAGCGCTTTCAAGCCTTTAGGTCGCGGTGAGGAGTTCCTTCACAGCGGCTTTTTGCGCGCACCGGGCGGATAAATAAGTGGCGGACGATTCCAAGGCTTCGAACGTGGGCGGCAGATATGCTCAAGCCCTGTTCGATCTCGCGAACGATGAGAACAAACTGGCGGCCGTCGAGGCCGACCTGAAGGCGCTGAAATCTATGTGCGCCGAGAGTAAGGACCTGCGGTCTTTACTGGCCTCCCCGGCGTTCAGCGCCGAGGACAAGGGCAAGGCGCTGGGCGCCTTGGCCGTGAAGGCGAAGCTAAATCCGGTCACCCGGAAGTTCCTGGGGCTGTTGGCCGCCAACGGCCGCGCCTCGGCGTTGACCTCGGTGATCTCCGGCTTTGAGGACCTGGCGGCGAGCGCGCGTGGCGCGGTTTCCGCTCGAGTGACCACTGCCGTCCCTCTGACTGCAGCCCAATCCAAGGGTGTCGCCGCCGCGTTGCGAACCGCGCTCGGCAAGGACCCTGAAATCGAGACCCGCGTTGATCCCTCCCTTCTGGGCGGTATCAAGGTGCAGGTCGGTTCCCGTCTGTTCGACGCTTCGCTCCGTTCGAAGCTCGACTCCCTCAAGTTCGCCCTGAAGAGAGCGTAAGCCATGGACATCCGCGCCGCCGAGATTTCGGCAATCCTCAAGTCGCAGATCGCCAATTTTGGCGAGGAAGCCGATGTCTCCGACGTCGGTACGGTTCTGTCCGTCGGTGACGGCATCGCCCGCGTCTTTGGTCTCGACAACGTCCAGGCGGGCGAAATGGTCGAGTTCCCGAAGGCTGGCGTGAAGGGCATGGCCCTGAACCTGGAAAGCGACAACGTCGGTGTCGTTATCTTCGGCGACGACCGCGCGATCGCCGAAGGCGACGATGTGCGTCGTCTGTCGGAAATCGTGGACGTGCCGGTCGGCAAGGGTCTGCTCGGCCGGGTCGTGAACCCGCTCGGCGAACCGATCGACGGCAAGGGCCCGATCCAGAACGTGGCCGAGCGTCGCCGCGTGGACGTGAAGGCCCCGGGCATCATCCCGCGCAAGTCGGTGCACGAGCCCGTGCAGACCGGCATGAAGGCCATCGACAGCCTGATCCCCGTCGGCCGCGGCCAGCGCGAACTGATCATTGGCGACCGTCAGACCGGCAAGACCGCCGTGGCGATCGACACCATCCTGAACCAGAAGTCGATCA
>JBEBYB010000203.1:0-5293 GCA_040391295.1 Phenylobacterium sp.
CGAGTGGCCGGCAGAGCCGTTGGTCATATCCGAACGCGATGCGAGCTATCCGGATGCGCTTGTTTGAGGCAGAAGCTCGCTGAGCTTTTAGGAATTGAATGATGGACAATGAGAAGTTGGGTGCCGCGCTCGCCAAGATCGCTGAGACGCCCGCTTGGCGTGAGGCCTTCGTGCGCCACCTTTTGGCGTTCGAAAAGGACATTGTGACCCCCGGCGTGGACCTGCGCGAAGACGTGACGGGCCCGCTAGTGGACGCCCTCTTCCAGGAGAGTGAGCTGCTTCGCAAGACGTTGTCCAACGGGGCGGTTTTCGAATTCCTCTACCGCTCAAAGATCGCCCGGGATTTCGTGATGTCGGAGCCGTCGGTCCCGGACCACGCGTGGGAGCCGCAGACGTCGCGGATCGTCGTGGAGCTGGCCAAGCGCGCTCGCCAAGTCGTCGTCGGCGGGGCCTATTTTGGTGACCACGCCATCCTGATCGCCCGCGAGATTGCGGCCCGCAATGGGGTGGTTCATGCGTTTGAACCCAACACCGAGCAGCGTGGTCAACTCATCCGCAACGCCGAACTGAATGACCTTGGGAATATCGTCCCCCGTTCCGAGGGGCTTTGGAATTCCAGTTCCGCGACCCTGCGGCTGGTTGGCTACGACTCGTTCGCCAGCGTGGAAAGCGCCGAAGCCGGCGCCGATGGTGCGTTCCAGACCGTGACGATCGACGACTATCTGGCGAGCGCCGGCGTCACCGATCTCGATCTTATCGTACTGGACATTGAAGGCGCTGAACTCGCCGCCCTGCAAGGCGCTGCGTCGTTCCTGTCGCGTCCAGCCGGCCGGGCGCCTGACATCGTCTTCGAAGTGCATCGCCACTATGTGGATTGGGCTAATGGCCTGGCGGACACCGAGATCGGTCGTTTATTGACCCGGCATGGCTATCAGTTGTTCGCCCTGCGTGATTTTAATTCGAACGTCGATCTGTCGGGCAAACCGATTGAGCTCATCCCGCATGACGCCGTCCATCTCGATGGGCCGCCGCACGGCTTCAACATGGTCGCCGTGAAGGATGCATCTATCTTCCAGGGGCCGGCCTACTCGCTCGTGCGGGACGTCAGCCCCAAGCTCCTGCGACACAAGGATCCGAGCCTGCACCACCCAGTGGGCGGTCTCTAGACCACGACATGGCGGAGGTCACGATTCTCGGCGCAGCGGGGTTCGTCGGACGGCGACTCCGCGAAGCGATAGATGACCAGATCGACCTTTACCTGCCCGCCAAGGGCGATCCTGGTCTGTTCGAGCGCGACCTCGGCATCGTTTACTACTGCGCAGGGCTGACGGCAGACTATGCGGCGCGGCCGTTCGACACCGTCGAAGCGCATACCAGCTTGGTCGCAGCGCTGGCCCAGCGTGGCCGGTTCTCCCGACTGGTCTACCTGTCGTCGACGCGGCTTTACGACACTTCCGTTGAGCCGCGGATGGTCGAAGACGCGGCCCTCACCATGCGCCCGTCGCTGCCGCGCCAGATCTACGATCTCAGCAAGGCCCTAGGCGAAAATCTCACTCTGACTCAGATGGACGGACGCGGAAGCGTCGCGCGGCTTTCGAACGTCTTCGACTGGGTCGAGGGGGCACCAGGTTTCCTGTCGGAATGGCTGATCGCGGCCGCAAAAACGCGAAATCTGCGTCTGGAGTCCAGCCCCCACATCGCCCGCGACTACATCCACGTGGATGACGTCGTCGCTGCCCTGAGGGCGATGGCGGCCGGTGACGGGGTGGGGATCGTGAACGTCGCCAGCGGTGAGCTGGTCGATAACGCGGACATCGCCGCGGTATTCGAGCATGCAGGCTTTACGGTGTCGTTCAATGGCGAGGCCAATCCCTCGTCCCCACCGGTCGCTGACGTAACCAAGCTGCGGGGCCTGGGCATCAGTCCAGCTCCGGTGCGAGAGGTGATCGCCGCCTATCTCGCAGGGGGGAACCACGCATGAAACTGATCGGGCAGACGGTCGATAGCCTCACCGCCTACGTGGCCGCGCAGGTCTCGCACATCGTACCGGATGGCAGCGAGGCGGTCATGGCTGGAGTAATCGCCCGGCATATCGACGAAGCGCTCGCGCGGACCGGCTATTGCATCGATCGCGTCGCGATGTGGCGGGCGGGTGAATTCAACTATCTTCACTCGTCCCAGTACTGCCAATTTCTCTACTATCTCTCGAATACCATCTGGCGAAACGAGCGGGATGGGCAGGCGGCGACCAGGCTATTTCTACTCAACAAGGCGTTGAACGCCATCGATCTCTTCTATGAGATCCAGATGCCGGAAGTGTTCTTCATCGGCCATAGCGTCGGTATCGTCCTGGCCAAGGCGACCTATGGGAATTATTTGGTTCTGTACCAGAACTCGACCGTGGGGCGGCACCTGGACCGTGTGCCTGTCCTTGGCGAGGGGGTCATCCTGTACCCCAACACTGCGGTCATCGGCCGTTCGGTGGTCGAGGACGGCGCCGTGGTTTCCCAGGGAACCAGCGTCCTCGACAGTGGGGTGCCAGCCCGATCGCTTGCCTTCACGGGCGAAGGGCGTGAACTCCAGTTCCGCCCCTCGCCCGAAGGCCTCCTCAGCGAGTATTTCCGGCTCTAACAGCGCCTTCGACCATGTCGTAGAAGTCTTGCGCGAAGGCGTCGGTCTGGCCTAGCGGACTGTCCTTCATCCGCTGACGGAGATTGCTCCTCAGGTCTTGCCGCTGCGTCCGGTCCGCGGCCAGCGTCACAGCGATAGCATGGTAGGCCTCAAGGGTGTCGGCGATGTGGTGCTTCAGTCCAAGATTGCTGAGAATTGAACCACTCAGTCGCTCCGGCAGGGCCTCGCCGCGCAGGTTGACGACCGGAACCCCCATCCATAGCGCTTCGCAGGTCGATGTTCCGCCCGTCAGTGGGAAGGGGTCAAGGGTGATGTCCACGTCGTTGTAGTGCTGCATGTGGGTTCCGCGGACCGCGCGGAACACCAGGCGATCGGCGCTCACACCTTCGGCCTCGAAGATTTGCTCGATGTTCCGCTTGAAGCTCGGCGCGTTGCCCTCAGGGCGGATGAACTCAAACCGAGAGTTCGGCACGTCACGGACAACCCGAGCCCAGGCCTGAAGCAGGCGCTTCGAGTATTTGTGCGGGTTGTTGGCGGTTCCAAAGGTGATGTAGCCGTTGCGATCTTCTGGCAGCATCTCGTTGATCGCGTGGGCCTCAGTGAAGATCTGGCTCGCCAGCGCGAGCCAGCTTTTTGGCATCAGCAGCGGCTTTTCAATGAGCAGCTTGGAGTCGGTCGGCACCAGATACGGGTCGAGGACGATGTAGTCGATCGTCGAGGGGCCGGCGGAGTGGGGGTAGCCGAGCCAGCTTGCTTGCAGCGGCGCGGGCTTGAACGCCATCACGCCGAGTTTGTTCATATGGGTCGATCCCCCTAGTTCGATCAGTATGTCGAGTTGATCGTCGGCGATCATCTGAGCGGCGGCGTGTTCGGACATGTCCTGACGCCAGCGGAACGCATCGACAAATTCGCCGATGCTCTTTTGCAAGGGGTCTTCCTGACCTTCGTAGTAGGAGTAGCAATAGACCTCGAACCTGCTGCGATCATAGTGCTCGAACAGCGGCAGGGCAAAGTAGGCCACCGGGTGCCGGCGAAGGTCAGAGGACATGAAGCCGACCCTGATTTTGCCGTTTGGCGCGCGGGGTTCGGGGCGGCTGAGCGGCCATTTCCTGGCCGCCTTGGTCACAGCGTCACCCCATATGCGGTGCATGTTGACCAGTTCCAGACGGTCTTCGGGGGTCGACATCCGCGCCAACAGGCCGAACAGAGCCGTGTGCTTGCCCGATTCCGCCCACGTCCGGCCGACCTCGGCGAATGTTCCGAGCGTCTCCGCGGCCTCATAGTCCGCAAGGCGAATGAGGACTTCGAAGGAGACCTTCAACCCGGCCGGGTTGAGATCCGTATCGGGGGGCAGGACATCTTTGAGGAGGGTGTAGGCGCGTTCAAGGTGTGCGGCCTCGTCACCGTGCCGGGAACGCGCGAGGCTCTCGATGAGGGCGATTCGATAGCCCAGATTGTCGGGGGCGAGGCTGACGGCTTTCTCAAGGTGGTCGTTGCCGCGTCTGCGGTCATAGTCGCTGATGACGCCGCCGAGTTGGTAGTGCAGCCAAGCCTGCTCGCCATAGTCACCAAGAAGTCCTATCAGATAGGCTTCGGCGTCGCGAAGGCGTCCGGTTCGGCGCAGGGAGGTCACTCGCGCTTCCATCAGGCGCGTTTCCGTCGGTGTGGTGGCGAGGGCCTGATCAAGAATGACCAGCGCGTCTCCATACCCCTTGGCGTCGGCGGTTACCGCCGCCAAATCTAGCCATGCGTCAGCGTAGTCAGACTTCAGTTTCAACGCTAGGTTCATGCGTATGATGGCTTTGTCGAAGTCGCCAGAATACCAATACCCGCGGCCAAGGCTGCGCTGAATTTCAGCCGAACTGGGCTGTAGGCGCACGAGTTTCGTGAAGACCTCGATAGCCGGCGGGCCATTCCTGAGATCGTTGTAGATGTTCCCGCGGTTCTGCAGAGCCGAAGTGTTCTTCGGGTTGATTCTCTCGGCTTGTTTCAGTGACTTGATGGCACTGTCGTACTTCTTCTGGCGGCGCTGGGAGACGCCAAGGATGTTCCAGAGATCGTAATCCTTGGGATAGAGCGCAACGCCTGCGCTGGCCCAGCGGTCAGCCTTAACAAAGTCGTTCCGGCGGAACAGCATGGAAGCGAAGTTCCGGTAGATTCCCACTGGTGCCTTCGGGTCGCGCTCAAGCTCTTCTGTGATCAATCGAATTCCTTCGTCGGAGTCGCCCGCCTTCAGGGCGGCTTCAGCGGCGGCGAATCTTTCGATCGACATCAGGACTTCCTATCGCGCGCCGGAGGCGGCCGGGCCGTGTGCCGCGCGCGTGGGGGTTTGAGGAGCGCGCGGGTTCGCGCAGGTCGGCGGCAATCTAGTGGTGCCTCGCGGCGGCGCCAACTATGTTGCGATTATTCGTCGCGAATGCGCCACTTGAGCCTGGGGATCGCCGCGGCGAGCGCGCTGGAGCAAAGCTCAAGAGGTCATTGCGTTAAGCCGCCTGCTTGGACGAGGCCTTGCGCAGCACGGCGAGGTAACCGCCGGGCTCGATGAGCATCTGGTCGCCATAGCCTTTCTTGATCATCGCCCGGTGGATGGCGGGGAGCTGGCTGCAACCTGCGTACATGAACATGTGATGCTCGCAGTGGTAGTTCACATAGTAGGGCGCGA
>JBEBYB010000204.1:0-5250 GCA_040391295.1 Phenylobacterium sp.
TCCATTCTTCAAAAGATATTTCCGGGGAAACGCATGAGCATAAAAGGCAAGGCCTACATCATGGGGGCGTACGAGCATCCGCTCCGTGACGCGCCCGACAAGTCGACAGCGCAGCTTCACGCCGAGTGCGCCAAGGGCGCCTTGGAAGACGCCGGCCTGACCAAGGACGACATCGACGGCTATTTCTGCGCCGGCGACGCCCCCGGCTTCGGGGCCATGTCGATGATCGACTATATGGGCCTGCGCAACGTGCGGCACATGGACTCCACCGAGACCGGCGGTTCGTCCTACCTGCTGCATGTCGGCCACGCCGCCCAGGCGATCGCCGAGGGCAAGTGCTCGGTGGCGCTGATCACCCTGGCTGGCCGTCCGCGCCAGAACAAGTTCTTCCCCGGCGGCGGCGGCAAGCCCGGCCAACTGTCCGACGGCCCGCCCGAGGCCGGCTTTGAGAACATCTATGGCGGCTCGACGCACAACACCTACGGCATGTGCGCCATGCGCCACATGTACGAGTACGGCACCACGTCCGAGCAACTGGCCTGGATCAAGGTCGCGGCCAGCCATCACGCCCAGTACAATCCCAACGCCTTCCTGAAGGACGTGGTGACGGTCGAGCAGGTCGTGAACTCGCGGATGATCTCCGACCCGCTGCACCTGCTGGACTGCTGCGTCGTCACCGACGGCGGCGGCGCGCTGATCGTCGTCTCGCCCGAGGTCGCCAAGACCCTCAACCGCCCCAAGGTGAAGATCATGGGCGCCGGCGAATCCCCCAAGGGCCCGATGGGCGGCCGCGGCCTGGACCTGACCCACTCGGGCGCGGTGTGGTCCGGCCCCATCGCCTTCGGCGAAGCCGGCGTCACCCCGGCCGACATCAAGTACGCCTCGATCTATGACAGCTTCACCATCACCGTGCTGATGCAGCTGGAAGACCTGGGCTTCTGCGAAAAGGGCCAGGGCGGCAAGTTCGTCGCCGACGGCAACCTGATCTCGGGCGTCGGCAAGCTGCCCTTCAACACCGACGGCGGCGGGCTCTGCAACAACCACCCGACCAACCGCGGCGGCATCACCAAGGTGATCGAAGCGGTGCGTCAGCTCCGCGGCGAGGCCCACCCCAAGGTGCAGGTCCCGAACTGCGACATCGCGCTCGCCCACGGCACGGGCGGCTCGCTCGGCACCCGCCACGGCGCGGCGACCCTCATCATGGAACGGGAGGCTTAAGAGCTATGACCGACGTTCAAGACCGCCCCGCCACCATGACGCGGAACATCCCGGCCCCGGCCGTGACCATCGAGAGCAAGCCCTTCTGGGACGCGGCGACCGAAGGCAAGTTCATGATCAAGCGCTGCACCGCTTGCGGTGAAGCCCACTGGTATCCGCGCGCGCTCTGCCCGTTCTGCTTCTCCGAGAAGACCGTCTGGGAAGAGAGCCCCGGCGAGGGCGTGATCTATTCCTACAGCGTCATGCACCGCTCGCCGTCCGGCCCCTACGCCATCGGCTACGTGACCCTGAAGGAAGGCCCCGCCGTCCTGACCAACTTCGTTGATGTCGCGCCCGACGGGCTCTCCATCGGCCAGAAGGTCAAGGTGAAGTTCCAGCCCACCGAGAACGGCCCGCCGGTCCCGGTGTTCGCGCCGGCTTAAGAGTTGTGCAGATCCTCCCCCGCTGGGGGAGGTGGCGCGCGAGCGAAGCGAAGCGTGACGGAGGGGGCTTGCGGCCCCAGGACTTGAAGTCCCCCTCAGTCAGCTTCGCTGACAGCTCCCCCAGAGGGGAGCATCTACTCGGTAAGGCGATCACCGCCCCCGATCACTGCAATCCGCATCAAATGTCTTGCGTCTCCGACAGCTCCGCCAGGACCTCCTGCGTGTGCTCGCCCAGCCGCGGCGGATGGCGGCGGATGCTGGAGGGCGTGCCGGTGAACTTCACCGGCGGCTTCATCGCCACATAGGTGCCGGCCTGCGGATGGTCGTACTTCTGGAAGAAGCCGACCGCCTTCAGGTGCGGGTCATTGGGCAGGTCGTCGAGCCGGTTGGTGCGGGTGACCGGGATCGACAGCGGTTTCAGCAGGGCCAGCCATTCGTCGGTGGTCTTGGTGACCGTGACCGTTTCGACCAGGGCGTAAAGCTCGTGGATATGCTTGCCGCGCGCCTTGGCCTGGAACCGCGGGTCCTTGGCGAAGGTCTCGCCCCAGCCGGCCACCTCGAAGAAGATATCCCACTGCTTGTCGGTATAGGGCAGCAGGCCGATGTGGCCGTCCTTGGTCGGGAACGGCTTGCGGTGCGGATTGACCACCCGCTGATAGCCCCACTGGCCGGTCGGCGGATCGAAGGCGTGGTCGTAGAGATGCTCGACCAGGGTGAAACTGGTCATGCATTCCAGCATCGGCACCTCGATGAACTGGCCCTGCCCGGTCTGACTGCGGCTGAACAGGCCCGCCGTGATCGCCTGGGCCATGAACAGGCCCGAGACCTTGTCGGCCACCAGGGTCGGCAGGATGCGCGGGGTCGGGTTTCCATCGGTGCGCGGCAGGATGTCGGCCAGGCCGCAGGCCGACTGGATCAGGTCGTCATAGGCCGGCTCGCCCGCATAGGGGCCTTCCGAACCATAACCGGCCGCGTGGACGTAGACGACGTCGGGCCGCAGGGCCTTCACGTCCTCATAGGCCAGGCCCAGGCGCTTGAGGCCCTCATAGCGGATCGAGGTGGCGAAGACGTCGCAGCTCTTGATCAATTGCTCGAGGCTGCGGCGCGACTTCGGGTCGGCCAGGTTGAACATTACCGAGCGCTTGTTGCGGTTGATGGTCAGGAAGATGGGCCCCAGATCGCGGGGCCAGCCCTCTGGCGTGTGGCCCGGCCAGCGCATGATGTCGCCGCCGTCGCCGCTCGCCGAGCCCGGATCCTCGAGCTTGATCACCTCGGCGCCCTGGTCGCCCAGCATCTGGGTCGCATAGGCCCCGAACACCACGCTGGTCAGATCGAGGATGCGCACGCCCTTGAGCGGCCCGGTGGCTTCTCCAGCCAACTGCTTTACTTCCGCCACGTCAGGCCTCCCCTCTGCGAACCGTCTCGTTATGATTGCCTCGAAGATCGCGCATTGACGCGGGGGAGGGCTAGTGGACTTCGCACTTTCCGACGAACACAGGATGCTGAAGGAGCTGGTCGCCCGGTTCGTTCAGGACGAGCTGATGCCGCTGGAGGCCGGGGTGCTGGCCCGCGAGGCCGGCGGCCAGGGCCTGGGCATCGGGGCGGCCGAGCAAAAGCGGCTGGACGAGGTGTCCAAGTCGCTGGGCCTCTGGGGCCTGGACGCGCCCGAGGACGTCGGCGGCGTCGACCTGCCGGCCGTGGCCATGGTCGGGGTCAATGAAGAGCTGGGCAAGACCGTCACGCCCTACACCCTGCCGCCGGACAGCCCGAACCTGCGGATGCTGGCCGCGACCGTGAACGAGCGCCAGCGCGAGGCCTATCTGGCCCCCTATGTGCGCGGCGAGACGATCAGCGCCATCGGCATCTCCGAGCCGGGCGCCGGGGCCGATCCGGCCGGGATGATCACCCGGGCGGTCCGCGACGGCGAGGACTGGCTCATCACCGGCCGGAAAATCTGGATCAGCCGCGCCGAGGAGGCCGACTTCACCATCCTGATGGCGGTGACCGACAAGGAGAAGGGCGCGCGCGGCGGCATGTCGGCCTTTCTGGTCGACAAGGGAACGCCGGGGTTCAACGTGCTGCGCAAGATCCCGATGATCGGCGGCCAATCGACCTACGAGATCGCGCTGGACGACTGCCGGGTCGAGGGCTGGAAGCTGCTCGGCCAGGAGGGGAACGGCTTTGCGCCGATGCAGCTGCGGCTCGGCACCCGTCGAATCGAGATGGCCTCGTGGTCGATCGGCATGGCGCAGCGGGCGCTGGACATGATCTGCGAATACGCCCCGCAGCGGAAGACCTTCGGCCTGCCGCTCAGCGAACGCCAGGCGATCCAGTGGTGGGTGGCCGACGCCGCCACCCGCATCCACGCCGCCCGGCTGATGACCTATGACTGCGCCTGGAAACTCGACCAGGGCCGTGACGTGCGCCAGGAAATCTCGATGATCAAGGCCTACGCCACCGAGATGGCCTGGGAGGTCGTCGACCGGGCGATGCAGACCTTCGGCGCCATGGGCGTGACCAAGGAATTGCCGCTGCAACTGATGGCCACGCGGCTGCGCACCATGCGAATCTATGACGGCCCCACCGAAGTCCACAAATGGGTGGTGGCCCGCAACCTGATGGGATCGAGACGATGAAGACCGCTTACGGCGACCACCTCAAGGTCACCCTCGAAGGCCACGTGGCGACGGTTGTGATCGATCGGCCGCCGAACAACCACGTCTCGGTCGAACTGATGCACGACCTGGCCGACGCCCTGGAAAGCCTCGACAACTCCAACGTCTGCCGCGCCGTGGTGCTGACCTCGGCGGGCAAGGCGTTCTGCGCCGGCGCCGACCTGGTGGCCCCCGACGGCATCGCCGGCAAGGGCATGGGGGGCATCAACGCCCTTTACGACCAGGCGGTACGCCTGTTCTCGGTCGAGACCCCGATCGTCGCGGCCGTGCAGGGCGCGGCGGTGGGCGCGGGCCTGGGCCTCGCCCTCGTCGCCGACTTCCGGGTCGCCGCGCCCGAGGCGCGGTTCTCGGCCAATTTCGTCAAGCTGGGCTTCCATCCGGGCTTTGGCCTGACCCACACCCTGCCCCGGCTGATCGGCCAGCAGCGCGCCAACCTGATGTTCCTGACCGGGCGGCGGGTGAAGGCCGAGGAAGCCCTGGGCTGGGGGCTGGTCGACGAGGTCGTGCCGCTGGCGGACCTGGTGGCCTCGGCCCAGGCCCTAGCCGCCGAGATCGCCGAGAACGCCCCGCTGGCCGTGCTCGCCACCCGCAAGACCCTTCGCGAGGGCCTGGCCGAGGCGGTTCGCGCCCAGACCAACCACGAACACGCCGAGCAAACCATCCTGCGCGCCACCGAGGACTTCGCCGAGGGCGTCCGCGCCGTGCAGGAACGCCGCGCCGGACACTTTACGGGTCGCTGAACGTCTGACAGCGCCCTACTTTTCCTCCCCCATTTGATGGGGGAGGGGGACCGCGAAGCGGTGGAGGGGGCATGACTGGGCGCGGAGCTTGGGGCGCGCCCCCCCCACCCCCCCACGCGCGGGTCCCCGCCCCCCCGTCGCCGGGGCGGCGACGCGCGCCGCCAAAGGCGCGGCCCCGCCCCCCCCGGGGGAGGG
>JBEBYB010000205.1:0-5239 GCA_040391295.1 Phenylobacterium sp.
GGCGCGCCGACTCGGAAGGCGCCGAGAACTACACGCTCGCCACAGCCCTCTGACCTGCGATAGCCGAGGGCATCTCCGCCTGTCGCGTCCGCTTGGCGTAGACGATGGTCACAGCCTTCTCGCCCTTGCGGACGCAGGCGCCCAACCGCTTGCCGCCTATTCCGAGGTCGCCGGCTCGGCGTTCGCAGCACCGGCGGCCAGCCGTTCCCGAACAACAGCGACCACCCAGCCAACGGGTTCGGCCTTGGCCAAAATCTTGCGTTTGGCCAGTGGCTCGAGGGTTGCAGACGCAAATCGCGTCTGCGGCCCCGCCCGTCGGCGAGACGGGGTGTGCAAGCGGAGGGGCGGCTTCGCGGGGACCCGGCTGCAGGGCTTTGGGCCCGCAATGCAGGAGGATGTTTCGACAGCCCGAAGCTGGGCGGAAGCCGATCTGCAGCGCGCCGAGGGCGGAGCCCTAAGCCTTGTTCGGGGTATCAAAGCGGTCCGATCGACGACCAGCCCCGGGGCGAGGCTCTCGCTCAGTCGGCGCGGGCAGACAGGCCGACTGCGGCCACAGTGCTGGTGCAGCGGGCCTTTTTCCGTCTCATAGGCTAGCGTCCAAGCGGCGGTCAGGATGTCACCGAGCAGTTCATCGCTAAGGCCGACAAGACGCAGCAGCGTGACGCCGGCGCCGCCACGTTCAGGTTCGGCGGTCACCGCCGGCGAGAGGGACGCAAAGCGCGCCTGGTCGGCGAGCGTCAGTTTGACGACGGCCCAGCCAGGCTCGGGCCAGTTTTCGGCCGCGAGGGTCCGGCCACGGATCTGAAACACCTGACGATCGAGCAGCACCTTTTCCTGGACGCCTGGCAGCATCAGGGCCGGTCCTCTCAACCGGCTGTCGATCATGTCCATCATCTCCCTCAGCGCTGTTGAACCCTGAGTCGCTCGCCTTGGGCGCCCATGGCGCGCATCTGAGGCCGCTCGGCGCCTGCCGAGGGCCGAGGCGAAAATGAAGCCTGCAAGGAGCCCGCGCAGCGCGCGCGGCGGAACGCGGCGTCAAGCAAGCCGGCGGCGCTCTAAGGCGCGCGAAGCGGCGGACCCGCAGGAGCCGCGCCAGCGGCGGGACCGAGCACGCCCGACGGCCGCTTGCGATAGGGGCGAAGCGCTGGTGAGCCGAGCCTCGCACGAGGGGCCCTGCGGCCACTCCCCCTGCCGTGATCTCCCCTCTGAGCCGGCCCGCCGGCTATCCCCACCGGTCGCAGAAGGACGCTATGACAGGCCAATGACGAGTACGCGCTCGCCGGGGTCGTTTACTAACGCGAATGGGCCACAGCCTTGAGGGGCAGGCATCGCGCCTCAGGGCTGTGGCGTCCTAGACGCGCGGCTGAACTGCCTTCCGCGCCCGTCCACGGCTAGGTCCGGCTGGCCAGTCCGCAGAGCTCGGCCTGACGGGCTTGGTTCGCCACGACCCTCTAGCTGGCGACAATGGGCTCTGTTTGCTGCCCGGCTTTCTGCTCATCGCCGCAATGTGGGCCGTCCAGTCATTGAATGTGGACTGCCTACCGCCCCACGGCGCACCGGAAACTCTCCGCCAGCTGCGGATCGCCATGCCCATCGTAAAGCGGCCACGTCCCATATTCGCAGAGCGGCCGGCTACGGGCCTGAGGCCCGACATCAGCGATGATCTGGGGACCCGGCGAAACACCCTCCTCCGCCCACGCCTCTACGACGCTCAGCGCGTCCCACGCCGGGTTGAAGGCCGCCAGCCCCGCCGGTCCGTGGCCGTAGCCGGGAATGACGTAGAACCTGGCGAAATCCCTCACCGCGGCCGGTCCCAACCCCGCCTGCATTCGATTCCAGTAGGCCGCCGTGGACCTGGGACTGACGATCGGGTCCGCAAGGCCGTGATAGAGGATCAGCTTCCCCCCCCGAGCCTTGAAACGAGATAGGTCCACCGAGTCGGCGTCCAACAGGCCGACCACTTGGTTGATCCGATCAGCGTATCGCCCGGGATGCTGAGGATCGAGCTTCAAGGGGTTGAAATCCCCATCCCGCGCAATGGCGAAGCGCGCGAACTGATCCCAGAAATGAGCGATGGTCGGCATGGTGGCGAGCGCCGGGTGGACGGGCGGCGTCGACGCCATCTGCTGGTCGCCGCGCAGGTCGGCCCCGGCGAAAACCGGGAACCCAGGATAGGACGTCTCCCGCCCCTTCGTTCGATACGGGTAGCTGATCTGCGCATCGTATCTGCGCAACGCCTTGATCTGCGGATCGGTCAGGCACGTGTCCTTCGCCGGTCCAGCACACTTGAGCACGGACGGGTCGAAGTCGCAGGCGTCGACGTTGGAGATCAGGCCGTCCTTGAGCCCGTCGAGATCATCGCACTTGGCCATGACCGCGGTGAACAGGAGCGCCTGGCCGGCCGGCCGCAGATAGGCGCCCGGCGCGGCGAAGCCGTTCATCACCGCCCCAAACGTCAGCGCCGTGGTTCCAGCGTTCCAGAAGGGAAAGGCGACGACGACGCCGTCAAAGTCGTCGGGCCAGCGCTGGGCCACCAGCAGCCCCTCGCGGCCGCCATTCGAGCCGCCGGCGAAATAGGTGCGCTCCGGAGGTTGGCCGTAGGCCCGCGCGATCAGCTTGACGGCCACGTCGCGCGTCTTCTTCAGGGCGGCGCCGCCGAAATTGGCCAGGGCTTCGTCATTCACGGCGAAGGCCGCGTCGACCGCGGGAATGGGCGCCGCGCCGGGAACCACCTGGTGTCCGGAGTCGCTGGCGAAGACGGCGTAGCCTCGCAGCAACGGGGGAACCACATGGTCGAACGGCTCGGCCAGCATCGGGCCGCTGGTGTCGGGGATCACGCCGTCGAACCCGCCGCCGCCCATCATCAGGGCCTTGTGGTTCCAGGCCACGGGCAGATCGAGGGCGAAGCGGATCTGCGGCGCGGCCGCGTCCACCGGATCAATCGCGCCCCGCACCTGGCAGTGCGCCGGGGTCGCCTGGCCCCGCGCGGCGTGGGCCTGCACCATTCTGGCCGAGATCACGCGGGCTCCGGCCGTGGGCAGGCCGATCTGGTCGGCCGCAAGGGTCTGTCCCTGCAGGCCCTCGCAGATCGCCGTTGGCGAGGCCGCGGAGGCGGCGCCGGCCAGGAGTATGCCCAGGCCGACAGCTCCAAATCCAAACCAGGCGCGTCGTGGAAGGTGTTTCACCCGCGCCATCAGAATTGCGCCCGCAGTTCGACGCCGACCTGGCGCGGCGTTCCGAACGACCCGGCGCGCGCGCCGAAGCCATCAACGGCGAGCATCGAGGTCCAGTAGCCTTTGTCGAACAGGTTGTTGGCGAACACCCTCACCCGATAGGCCTGGTCCGGGCTATCCCAGATCAGGTTGGCGTTCACCACCGCGTAGGCGGCCTGGGCGTCCTCTGGGCTATTGAACTCCCGGAAATAGATCTTCGATCGCGCCGTGGCGTCCACCCGAGCCGTAAAGCGGCCGCTCTCAGTTTCGTCGGTCCGATAGGCGATGCCGATATTTCCCGAAACCTTCGGAGAGTTCGCGAGATAGCGCCCCTTCAGGTCCTGCGGCCCCAGGGCGGCGTTCAGGGAGTCGGTGTTAGTGAAGGAACCAAACTTCGCCTCCAGCAGCGCAAGGCTGCCATTCAGGGACCAGTGATCGTCAGGATTCCAGAAGGACTCCAGTTCGACTCCTCTGACCCGAGCCGAGGCCGCATTGGTGATCCTCCCGGCGATCCCCACCACTTGCGAGAGCTGGAAGTCGGAATAGTCGTACCAGAACGCCGAGGCGTTCAGGGTCAGCCGATTGTCGAGGAACCGTCCTTTGAAGCCGCCCTCATAGGAGGTGATGTCCTCGGGGTCGAAGGCGTTGTTGCAGCCCGAAAAATTGACGCCGCCTGATTTGAAGCCCGTCGAGGTGGTCGCGTAGATGTTCTTATTGTCAGACAGGTCGTACTGACCGCCCAGCCGATAGGTCAGGGAGTCCCATTTCAGATCGTCGCGCTGCGTCGGACAGGTGTCGAGCAGCGTCGCGCCCGTGATCATGCTGCCAATGTAGTTGCGGTGGACGACCGTGGTCTTGTCGTTCGAGTAGCGTAGTCCACCGATCAGCCGGAGCCGGTCATTGAGCCGCCAGGTGACGTCGCCGAAGCCGGCATAGGCCTCGGTCTGGTATCTGGGCATGCTCTGCACCAGGAAGGAGTTCGGCGGCAGGGGCGCAAAGCCCAGCTTGAAGGCGAAATAGGTCGTCTGAGCGTGCTTGTCGTTCATGTAGTAGAGCCCGCCGACCCAATCGAAGGGTCCGGTCGTGCCAGAGATGTCGAGCTCTTGGGAGAAGGTGCTGGAGTTCTCGTCAGCATGGGAGTCGACGACCGCCAGATCGACGCCGTCCCGATCCATGTCCCACTTGTTGTCCATCCGTTGGTAGGCGGTGATCGACTTCACGTCGAAGCCCTCGAGCCGCCAGTTCAGGGTGGCGCCAATGGAGGAAAAATCCCTCTGGCTGTCGGTCGGCCCCTTGGCGCTCGTCCGCCAATACTGGAGCGGCACATTGGCGTTGACGATGAACGGGTTGAGCGCGACGCCGGCCGCGCTGGGCAGACTGGTCAGCACATAGTAGTCGCCCGCCCCGCCGCCGCGGAAGGCGTTGAAGTTGAGGTCCAGGTCCAAGTTGTCGGTCAGGTCGACGCCCACCCGCAGACGGCCGGCCAGGGTGTCGACGGTGTCGAGATCGGCGCCGCCAGCGACGTTCTTCACGAAGCCGGTTTCACGCCGATTGTAGTCCACCGCCAACCGCGTGCGGACCCGGTCGTTGATCGGCAGGTTCAGCGCGCTTTGAATTCGGTACTCGTCATAGGTGGCGTAGCTAGCCTGGACGTAGCCACCAAGTTCGGCCGTGGGCGCCTGGGTGATGAAGTTCACCGCCCCGCCGTTAGCGTTGCGTCCATAAAGGGTTCCCTGCGGTCCCCTCAGCACCTCGACCCGGTCTAGGTCGGACTGGCCGACCACCATCGGGGTGTTCCGCGGCTGGTAGACCCCGTCGATGTTGATGGCGACGCCCGGCTGGCCGACGCTGCGTCCGACCCCGCGAATGGCGATCTGGGTGACCCCCAGGCTTCGGCCCAGGGTCAGGCTGGGGACCGCGAACTGCAGCGTGCTGACATCGGTGATGCCGCGCTGCTGCATGATCGCCTGGTTGACGGCGGTGATCGCCGCCGGGACCTGCTGCACGGACTCCGAGCGGCGCTGGGC
>JBEBYB010000206.1:0-5227 GCA_040391295.1 Phenylobacterium sp.
ACGTCCAAGGTGCGCTCCATGCGCTACCGGCCGACCGCGAAGCTGTACTTCTTCATCTTCGTGCTGGCCTGCCTGATCCTTGGCTATTGCGGTGGTCAGCTGCCCGACGATCACGTCATCCCGGGCCTGTCGACCTTCCTGCTGCTCGACGCGGATCTGAACAGCTTCGTCTGGCTGTCGCGTCTCGCAACGCTCTACTACTTCGCGTACTTCCTCGTCATCCTGCCGGTTCTGGGCCTCACCGAGACCCCGTTGCCGCAGCCGGAATCGATCAGTGCGCCTGTGCTTTCGCATCCCGCCAACGCGCCCGCCGGCGCCGCGGCTTCGCCTGAAAAGAGGGGTTGAGCCTAAGATGCTGCGTAAAGGTATCGCGCTCGCGGCGTTTGGGCTGGCCATTCTGGCTGCCCCCGCCGCCCTCGCCGCCGGCGGCGCCGCGCCGGTGAAGCATGTCGAGTTCAGCTTCGAAGGTCCGTTCGGCAAGTTCGACCAGGCCCAGCTGCAACGTGGCTACAAGGTTTATCGGGAGGTCTGCTCGGCCTGTCACTCGATGGACCTGATGAGCTTCCGCAACCTCGGCCAGAAGGGCGGACCGTTCTTCGATCCGAAATATCCGAACCCGAACGACAACCCGTATGTGAAGTCGATCGCCGCGGAATATCAGGTCAAGGACATCGACTCCGAAACCGGCGACGTCATCGAACGTCCCGGCACCTCGGCTGATCGCTTCCCGTCGCCGTTCCCGAACGAACCGGCGGCCCGGGCGTCCAATGGCGGCGCCATGCCGCCGGATCTCTCGGTGATGGCCAAGGCTCGTCACCACGGGCCGCAGTACATCTACTCGCTGCTGACCGGCTATCAGGATCCGCCCGCGGGTCTGAAGGTCGGCGTCGGCCAGCACTACAACCCCTTCATGGCCGGCGACGTCGCCGCGGCATGGTCGGGTCCGCACGACAAGGTGCCGCCTGGCGGCTTCATCGCCATGGCCCCGCCGCTCGCGGCGGGTCAGGTGTCCTTCGACGACGGCACCCCGTCGACGTTGGAGAACCAGGCCAGGGACGTCGCGGCCTTCCTCACCTGGGCTGCCGAGCCCAAGATGGAGGAACGCAAGGCGTTCGGCATGGCCGCCATGATCTACCTGCTGATCTTCGCGGGCCTGCTCTATGTGAGCTACCGCAAGATCTGGAAGAACGTCGCCCACTAGGGCCGCCTTCCAAGCCAAGACGATTAAGGCCCCGGACGCGTCCGGGGCCTTTTTCGTCGGGGTTCAGCCTCCGGCCGGGCGCAACAGCAGCCGGCCCTGCGGAAAGTCGAACCGCAGCCGCCAACGCGCCAGCATCGGCGCGCCGATGACACCGGCCCCCGGCGGGTCCTCGACCAGCCCGCCGTCGAGGTTCTCAAACAGCTCTCCGCTAAATGAGGCCGCCCGTAGTCGGGCGCGGCGCTCGCCGTAGGGCAGGAAATCCTGTGGTTTCGCGGCGCCCGGAACCGCCGCAAGGCCCGTGCCGAGCCGTATGGCGGCGTCGGCCCCGGTGGCGATGACGAAGTCGCCGGCCAGGGAACGGGAGCCGTCAGAGACCGCGGCGCGCGCGACGGCGACCTGTGCCCCGGACTTGAGCCGCAGCGAGGTCGGGGCCGGGAACGCCGGCGCCTTGCTTGGCGGATAGATCGCCACCCGGCAGGGCTCGAAGCTGATATCGACCACGTAGTCCGACAATAGGTCGGCCCCGATCACTCCGGCGATCGGCGTTGGAAAGGCCCAGGTCCGCGCGTCGAGATCGACGACGTTGAACGGCCGGCCCTGCAGGGAAAGGCCCGCGATCTGGATTGGGCCGTGCAGGGCGGTCAGCGTCAGCCCCGCGCCCTGGGCCTTGGTCTCGTGCAGCAGAGTGGCCGGGGCGCCGGTATCGACGATGTAGTCGCCCGCCAGACCGTCGATGGAGGCGGGCGCGACGATGACGCCCTGCTCGTACCAGCACGCGGTCTCACCGGCCCAGGCCAGGCCTCCAGGCGTCAGGACGGCCAGCAGGGCGCTTGAGACTAGGGATGCAGGCTTCATGGCGTCCGCGAGATGAGTTGACGCCCGCAGCATAGCCAAAGCCGCCGCCCCTCGGCGATATTTGGCGACATGGACCTGATCGACGCGGTTTCTGTCCGCGCGGGCCTTGAAGGCCGCTGATGGGTCTTATCGCGGCGCCAACCATCGGCTAAGTGCGGGACATGGCTTTCACGCGCGCGTGGCGCGATTTCAAACGTATGCAGGACATCGCCGTCGGCGCGGCGACGCTGATCTATGCCGGGGCGGTGGTCCACGCCTTCAACGTGCTGCCGGGCGGCGCCGGGCTGATCGCTCAACGCACGCTGATCTGGCCCGGCCTGCTCATGCTCATCTCCCTGACCTTGCCGCTGCTGGTCCCGTTCCTGAAGCGCCTGCTCGCGCGCTATGTCTGGCTGAGTTTCCAGGCGGGGTTCGGCCAGACCGCGGTGTCGGTGCTGACCGGCGTGGGGCTGCTCGCGGCGGCGGCCGGGTTTATCTACTGGCAGGTCTGGGCGGTGGGCCACGGCGGACGCTATCCGGCCGGAGTGTTCTCGGGTTATGCGGCGGGCATCGGCATACTGGCGGCCCAGGCGGTCCTGGTGCGGGCGCTGGAGACGGTTCCCGAGGTCCGCAAGCAGATCGAAGAGCCGGGCGATCCTAGCGCGGCTTGAAGGGCGGCCGCGTCGTCACGATCACCCCGTCGATCATCCTGTATCGAGCTATATCGAGCTCCGTCCGCCGCCGTTGTTTGAGAACAGGGCCAGGGTCCGCAGCCGGGCCAGATGGGCGCTGTCGGCGTGATAGTCGGCGCGGCGGTCGGAGAAGAAGCCGTGGCCGGCCTGATAGAGGTGAACGGGCACGTCGGGGTGGGCCTGGCGAATCTCCTCCACACGCTCAGGTGGGATCGAGGCGTCGGTCTTGCCGAAGTGCAGGATGATCGGGACCTTCGGCGTTTCGTCCTTCAGCTCGGTGATGCGCCGTCCGTAGAAGGCCGAGGCCGCCGACAGGCCCGTGCAGCGGCACGCCGCCAGCCAGGTCGCCGCCCCGCCCCAACAGAAGCCGGTCGCGAAGACCGGCCCTGAGAGGGCGTCTATGGCCGCTTGAGCGTCGCCGGCCACTTGGTCCCAGGGAGTCTCCTGAGAGTAGCGCACGCCCTTCGCTACGGCTTCCCGGCCATAGTCGGCGGCGAAGCCAGGCTCCAGGCGATCATAGAAGGCCGGGGCAATGGTCTCGTAGCCTTCCTCGGCGAAGCTGTCGGCCAGTTCGCGGATATGATCGGTGACGCCGAAGATCTCCTGGATCAGCACCAGGCCGCCGCGCCGCGCGTCGGTCGGCTTGGCGTGATAGGCCGCCAGCTCAAAGCCGTCGAAGGCGCTTTTCAGGGTGATGGTCTCGCCCATGCTCAGGCGGCCTCGAACAGTTCGCGCGTGCGGACCCGCGCCAGGTCGGCGGCTTCCTCGGCGTAGCGCTCGGGGCTCTCATTGTTGAAGCCGTGCCCGGCGCCTTCGTAGATGTAGATCGGGACGTCCGGATTGTGAGCGTGGACCGCGGCCTCGACCTCCTCGGCCTTGATGCCTGGATCGGTGTGACCCAGGTGAATGATGGTCGGGCAAAGCGGCGTCAGGGCGGCGTTGGCCTGGACCAGGCTCCCGTAATAGCTCGAGGCGGCGGCGACGCCTTCCAGCTTGCCCGCGGCCAGCCAGGTCAGCGATCCGCCGTAGCAGTAGCCGACGACGAAGACCTTGCCGCGCGGAGCCAGGAAGTCGCGGCAGGCGGCGATGTCGCCAAGCGCCTGGTCCAGCGGGGTGGCGCGGGCGTGGGTGACGCCGGCGCTCATGCCTTCGGGGTCGTGGCTGGCGGTGAAGCCGTGTTCGCGGCGGTCGTAGAGGGAAGGGGCGATAGCCTCGTAGCCCGCCTTGGCCCAGCGCTCGACGTCGGCGCGGATGTGGCGGTCGATGCCGAAGATCTCTTGCAACACGATCACGCCGCCCTTGCGCGGGGTGAAGGCCTGCTCGTGGTAGGCCGAAAATTCGAAGCCGTCCGCGCCCCGAAGGGTGATCGTCTCGCCCATGCGTCTCTCCCGTTTATGGCGGGAAGCTAAGCAGAGATTGCGGCGGCGCCCAACGGAGATAGCTGGGCGCCGCCCATAGAAATGCTTCCCCACGAGATGCTCCCCCTTTGGGGGAGCTCCCGGCTGATTGGCCGGGTGAGGGGGACTATGACTCCCGTCATCAAGCCCCCTCCGTCGCGCTTCGCGCGCCACCTCCCCCAGCGGGGGAGGATCTAGTCCGGGCTAGACGTTGAAGCGGAAGTTCAGCACGTCGCCGTCCTGGACGACGTACTCCTTGCCTTCCTGACGGAACTTCCCGGCTTCCCGGGCGCCGGCTTCGCCCTTGAAGCGCACATAGTCTTCGTAGGCGATGGTCTCGGCGCGGATGAAGCCCTTCTCGAAGTCGGTGTGGATCACGCCGGCGGCCTGCGGGGCGGTGTCGCCCTTGTGGATGGTCCAGGCGCGGGCTTCTTTGGGGCCGACGGTGAAGTAGGTCTGCAGGCCCAGCAGGTGATAGGCCTCGCGGATCAGCTTGTTGAGGCCCGGCTCGGCCAGACCCAGGGTCTCCAGGAACTCGGCCCGCTCGGCCGGATCCAGCATGGCGATCTCGCTCTCGATCTGGGCGGAGATGGCGACGTGGTCGGCGCCGTCGCGCTTGGCGCGCTCGGCCACCAGGTTCGACATCTCGTTGCCGTCGGCGGCGGAGCCTTCGTCGACATTGGAGACGTAGAGGGCGGGCTTGGAGGTGAGCAGTTGCAGCATCTGCCAGGCCTTGGCGTCCTCGGCGGAGACCTCGGCCTTGCGGGCTGGGCGGCCGGCGTTCAGCTCGGTGAGGGCCAGTTGGACCAGGCGCAGGGTCTGGGCGCTTTCCTTGTCGCCGGTCTTGGCGCGCTTCTCCAAGTTGCTGACGCGCTTCTCCAGGCTCTCAAGATCGGCCAGCATCAGCTCGGTCTCGATGGTCTCGAGGTCGGCGAGCGGATCAACCTTGCCTTCGACGTGGGTGATGTCGTCGTCGATGAAGCAGCGGGCCACGAACGCCACGGCGTCGCAGTCGCGGATATTCGCCAGGAACTGGTTGCCCAGGCCCTCGCCCTTGGACGCGCCGCGCACCAGGCCGGCGATGTCCACGAAGTTCATCCGCG
>JBEBYB010000207.1:0-5214 GCA_040391295.1 Phenylobacterium sp.
CGCTACTCGAGCTCGAGCTGGGACCAGCGCGGCCGCACCAGCAACCTGGTCAGCCCCTACTACAACACCACCAGCCCGATCTTCCTGGACGGCGACCCCAGGGGGCCGAACGCTTTCATGCGGCCCGAGGGCCTGTTCCCGTCGTCGCTCTACCTCTACGGCACGCCGAACCCCGGCGTGGACGACCACCGCAAGTTCTCGACCGACACCCCGTCGTCGCGGAAGCTGGACGACCAGCACCAGTTGGTCGCCGAACTGTCCTGGAACCTGGGCTGGGCGGCGCTGAAATATATCGGCGGCTACAACCAGTACAAATTCACCCAGATCACCGACTACGACGCCACGGCGCGGATCTCCTACCCGACCCCCCTGGTCGGCACGCCGGTGTTCCCGAGCATCGCGGCCGAATATATCGAGGACAAGAAATTCTGGAGCAACGAGCTCAACCTGAGCTCCATCAACGACGGACCGCTGCAGTGGATCGCCGGGCTCTATTACTATCGTGAAAAATTCCGCCAGCCGATCACGCTCTACGCGCCCGGCCAGGCGCAGATCGAAACCCCGCGGGTCGGCATAGCCACCAATCCCGGCTTCCTCTTCCTGCCGGCCGCGCCGAACCCGGACCGCATCGTCTTCCTGAGCTTCGGCGATCTGGACACCAAGGCCACCGCCGCCTTCGGCCAGATCGACTACGCCTTCAACGACAGCTTCAAGGTCACCGCGGGCCTGCGCTATTCCAAGGACGAGAAGGACGCGCTGGAAACCTCGCGCCTGGTCTATTTCAACCCGCTCACCCTCGGCGCGGTGGGCGGCTCGATCGACGTCACCACCGCCTCGGGCGGCACGGGGCCGGCCTCGCGCAATCTGAGCGGCGAGTGGGACGCCTGGAGCGGCACCCTGGGGGCCGAATGGTCGCCCGACACCGACACCATGGCCTATGCGAAGTACAGCCGCGGCTACAAGTCGGGCGGCTTCAACCTGGGCGCCCTGGCCGCACGGCCCTCGGTGGAGCCCGAGACCCTCGACGCCTACGAACTGGGCTTCAAGAAGAACTTCGGAACCACCCTGCAGACCAACGCCGCGTTCTTCTACTACCAGTATGAAGGCGCCCAGGTGCCGGTGACCGTGGTCCGCAATTCGGTGAACCAGCAGGAGTTCATCAATATCGCGGAGTCGGAGTCGATCGGCGCCGAGCTGGAGGTGGTCTGGGCTCCGATCGACCAGGTCCGGGTGATGCTGAACTACAGCTACCTGGACGCCACGATCGAAAAGGCCTGCTGCGTCGTCAATTCCGCCGACCTGCTGGCCGCCGACGTGAACGCCAATCCGGCCGGCCCGCTGATCGGCGGCCGCCAGGCCCAGGACTTGTCGGGCAATCGCCTGCCTTCGTCGCCGAAGAACAAGCTGGCGCTCAACGGAACCTACCGCTTCGACTTCGAGCCGGGCTCCCTGACGCTCTCGGGGACCTATTCCTGGAAGGACAAGGTCAGCTACGGCATCTTCGACTACTCGCCGGAGATCGCCCCCTCGCAGGACCAGCTCGATCTTCGGGCCATCTGGGCCGATACGCGCGGGCGCTACACCGTGATCGGCTACGTTCGGAACGTGTTCGACGAAGAGTTGCTGGACGGCATCGAGATCGGCCCAGAAAACGGCGGCTCGCTGCGGACCCTCTACATGACGCCGCCGCGGACCTACGGAATCGAGCTGCAATACCGCTTCTAGTTGTCGCCACACATGGTGCGGGCGCGTGGGCCACAAGGCCCGCGCGCCTTTTTCTTGCCCGGAGAATGTTTCGAGAACACCGAGCGGAATTCCCAGACCCGCAGCAACGCCTTACCCTCCAACGGCTCAATTATGTCAGAGCCGTAAGATCAAAGCCGTTGACGGTAGGGAACCGCTCCCTCACGATTTAGCCAATTGATGTTCGGGCGCTCCCAGTCTTCGAGACTCGGGTTTGCACCGAGGCCGATAATAATGACTGCGCATCATTTTCGCGCGACGGGAGGATTTGGTGGCTGACGGCTTTCACATGCCGATTTTTGAGGGCGCGCATGCGCCCTGCGCCGCCGCTCCGCCTCACCTTTTCAAATTCGCCGGATCCCGGCGCACCTGGCCGACGCGCGATCTTGGCCGCGGCTGGACGAGACTGTTTTCCCATCGGAGCCTTTCATGACTGCGACGGCCACCGCCGCCGACCGCCCGCCCTTGGCGTTTTCGACCAAGCTGCTCTACGCCGTGGGCTCCACGGCCAGCGCCATCAAACTCCGGTCCCTCGGGACCTTCCTGATGATCTTCTACAATCAGGTCGTGGGCCTGGCGCCGCAGACGGTCACTCTGGTGCTGATGATCGCGCTAATCTTCGACGCCCTGATCGATCCCCTGGTCGGGCAGATCTCCGACAACTTCAAATCCAAGCTCGGCCGGCGCCACCCGTTCATGTACGCCGCCGCGATCCCGTTCTCGCTGACCTTCTTCATGCTGTGGAACCCGCCGCAAGGCTGGTCGGAGCAGGCCCTGTTCTTCTACCTGCTGGCCTGCCTGCTGACCCTGCGGTTCTGCGACACCTTCTTTGAGCTGCCGCACAGCGCCCTCGCCCCCGAACTGGCCAAGAGCTACGATGATCGCACCAAGCTGATCTCGCTGCGGATGCTGTTTGGAGTGATCGGCGGCCTGGGCATGACGATCCTGGCCTACCAGGTTTTCCTGAAAGAGAACCCCGACGGCAGCGGCGGCGTCCTGGCCCGCGACGGCTACTTCCTCTATTCGCTGACCGCCGCGGCGCTGATCTTCACGACGATCCTGATCTCCACTCGTGGGACCCAGAGCCAGATTCCCTATCTGCGCGCCGCCCCGACCCGCAAGATCACCTTCAAGGCCATGGTCAAGGAGGTCAGCCAGACCCTCAACAACCGCGCCTTCGTCGTCGCCGCCCTGACCGGCATGTTCGTGGCGGTCGCCAGCGGCGCGCGCAGCGGGCTGGAGATCTATTTCGGGCTCTATTTCTGGGAGCTGACCCAGGGCCAATTGGCTGCCCTGGTCACCATCAGCGTCGCCGGCGGCGCGATCGGCATGGTCGCCTCGCCCCACGTCGCCAAGCGGATGGGCAAGAAGTACGGCGCCATCTTCATGTACACGAGCGCCCTGACCGTCGGGGTCGCCCCGGTGGTCCTGCGCCTGATGGGCTGGATGCCGGCCAACGGCACGCCTGAATTGTTCGCGATCCTGCTGGTCGAGACGATGATCAACACCGCCTTTGCGGGCGGCACCGCGGTGCTGCTGGTCTCGATGGTCGCCGACGTGGTCGAAGACGCCGAGGTCAAGACCGGCCGACGCTCCGAAGGCCTGCTGATGAGCGCCGACAACCTGGTCAAGAAGATGGTGTCGGGCGTCGGCGTGTTCATCTCCGGCACGATCTTGGCCTTCATCGGCTTCCCGGAAGGCGCCAAGCGCGGCCAGGTCGATCCCGAGATCATCCAGAACATGGGGTTGATCTACCTGCCGACGATCGGGGTGCTGTTCGCCCTGGGGATCGCCTGCCTGTTTGCGTTCAACATCGACAAGGACAAGCACGAGGACAACCTGCGCCGCCTGGGCGAGTTGGCCGAAGCCGGCGAAGCCGCCGGCGTCTTGAACGATGAAGACGCCAGCGCTGGCGCCGGCGCGACGGGCGCGTCCGCGCCTCTTGGTTCCAAAGCTTAAAAAGGCCGACGTTATGACCGCGACCGATTCCGCCGGCCTGCCGCCGCGCCCGCCAATCACGTTCAAGACCAAGGTTCTCTACGGCCTTGGCGCCTCGGCCAGCATCATCAAGCAGCGGGGCATCACCACCTTCCTGCTGCTGTTCTACAACCAGGTCGTCGGCCTGCCGCCGACCATGGTGTCGACGGCAATCATGCTCGCCCTGGTCTTCGACGCCTTCGTCGATCCGATGATCGGCCAGATCTCAGACAACACCCGCAGCCGTTGGGGCCGGCGCCACCCGTTCATGTACGCCGCGGCCCTGCCGGTCTCGGTGGCCTTCTACCTGATCTGGAACCCGCCGGTCGGATGGGAGAACGAGGCGCTCTTCATCTATATGCTGGTCTGCCTGCTCACGATCCGGCTGTTCGACACCTTCTTCGAACTGCCGTCCTCGGCCCTGCTGGCCGAGCTGACCCAGGACTACAACGAGCGCACCAGCATCATCGCCATCCGCTCGTTCTGCGGCGTCGCCGGCGGGTTGATCATGCAGTTGCTGGTCTACCAGGTGTTCCTCAAGAAGAACCCTGACGGCACCGGCGGTCTGCTGGAACGGGGCGGCTGGGAGACCTATTCGATCGTCGGGGCGATCACGATCTTCACGATCATCCTGATCTCGTCCACGGCGACCCACCACCAGATCCCCTATCTGCGCCAGCCGCCGTCCCGGAAGATCACCCTCCCCGCCATGCTGCGCGAGGTCGGCGCCACCCTGAACAACCGCTCGTTCGTGGTGCTGGCCATATCGGGCATGTTCATGAACGTGTCGCTGGGCCTGAAGACCGCGCTCGAGCTCTACTTCAACCTCTATTTCTGGGGCCTGACCCAGGGCCAGCTCGCGTTCATGACCGTGACCGGCGTGCTGGCCAGCATCATCGGCGTCACCCTGGCCCCGATCATCGCCGGCAAGATCGGCAAGCGCTACGCGGCCATCACCATGTTCTTCGGCGCGGTGATCGCGCTGTTGCTGCCGATCGGCCTGCGCATCATCGGCGTCATGCCGGCCAACGGCACCAACCTGCTGTTCGGCATCCTGATTCTCGACTTCATGGCCAACGGCATCATGGCGATCATGACCGGCGTCATGCTGCAGTCGATGATCGCCGACGTGGTCGAGGACAGCGAGGTCAAGACCGGTCGCCGGTCCGAGGGCCTGCTGATGAGCGCCGACAACCTCTTCAAGAAGATCGTTTCCGGCGTCGGCGTCGGCGTCTCCGGGGTGCTGCTGACCTATGTGGCCTTCCCGCAGGGCGCCAAGCCCGGCGCGGTCGATCCGGACATGCTGCGCAATCTGGCGCTCATCTACCTGCCGACGATCGGCGCGTTCTACGCCGTCGCGATCAGCTGCCTGTTCCTCTACAAGATCGACAAGTCGGTCCACGAAGAGAACTTGCGCATCCTGCAGGAAGGCGCGCCCGAGCCCCGCACCACCGAGGTCCAGATCGAAGGCGGCGGCCCCACGGCCACCGGACC
>JBEBYB010000208.1:0-5214 GCA_040391295.1 Phenylobacterium sp.
CTCGGCGTCATGGCCAACGCCCAGGGCTCGATGAACAACTTCACCTTCGGCGACGAGACCCGCCAGTATTACGAGACCATCTGCGGCGGGGCCGGCGCCACCGCGCTCCAGGCCGGGAGGGGCGCCGTCCACAGCCACATGACCAACTCGCGCCTGACCGATCCCGAAATCCTCGAACGCCGCTTCCCGGTGCGGGTCGAGGCCTTCGCCATGCGGCGCGGATCCGGCGGGGCCGGCGCCCAGGCGGGCGGTGAGGGCGCCTATCGCCGGGTGCGGTTCCTGGCGCCCATGGAGGCGGCCCTGCTCTCCACCCGCCGCGAGCACGCGCCGCAAGGTTTGGCCGGCGGCGGCCCCGCCCTCCCAGGGTCTCAGCGTTTGATTGCGGCGGGTGGCGCGGTAAAGGAACTCCCTGGCTGCTTTTCGCTTAATGTCGCGGCTGGCGATATCATCGAGATCGAAACCCCCGGAGGCGGGGGATTCGGCCCGGCCACCCGATCATAATTCCGAGGTTCCATGTCCGCGCTTCTCCTTGCCCTCGCTCTCCTCGCGCAAGATCCGGCCGCCGGCGGCGGCGCCGCGCCGCCCGCGCCCGAGGCCGCCGAACTGCCATATCCGGCCGGCGCGCCGCGCGACGACTACGGCCTGGTGTCCTGGTGCCACGGCGCCCTGACCGGCTATGTCGAGTTGCACGACCAGGTGATGCCCGAAGTGAAGCGGATCGAGACCACCTATCGCGCGCCCGGCTCCTCGCTGGCGGCCGACATGAAGGTCTATGCCGACATGAACAAGCAGGCCCAAAAGGACCTGAAGCTGTTCGCCAGCGCCATGGAGGCGGCCGAACGCGCCAGCATCAAGCCGATCAACACCATTGGCGCGACCGCCGTGCAGCGTGGCCGCGGAAGCTGGTCCATGGCCTCGAACCTGACACCCGCCCGCATCGCCCAGGAGTGGATGAGCTGGACCCCGCCGGCCCGCTGCGCCCCGACGGCCAAGCGGCTGGAAAAGAACGCCAAGCTGCTGGGCGCGGCGTTCGACCCCGGCGCCGAAATCGCTCCGGCCGATCCGATGGCGATCACCGCCGTGGCGAGCGAAACCCCCGCCAACCCCTGATCGGACGCCTTTCGGCCACAGAGCCGACAGACCGCCTCGATAGTCCGGTTGCGGACGGGTAAGGTTACCCGCCCGCCGCCGTGGCTTGAAAAGAGACCCGATTGCCCACCGTCGCATTTGTCAATCCAAAGGGTGGCGCGGGCAAGACCACCGCGGCGCTGCTGCTTGCGCTGGGCTTGAGCGAGATGGGCCTGCGGGTCGCCATGATCGACTCCGACCCCAACAAGCCCCTGGTCCACTGGGCTTCCCTGCCCGGCCGCCCTGACAAGATCAGCGTTCACCCGGCGCCGATGATGGAGGACATGCGCGACGCCCTGCGCGAGGCGCAGCGCAAACAGCCCGACTGGCTGATCCTCGACACCGAAGGTTCGATCCGCGGGGCCATGGCCTTCACCACCCTGCGGCTGGACCTAGTGGTGACCCCGCTGGCCGCCTCCCAGCTTGAGGCGATCCAGGCGATCAAGGCGGCCGAAATGGTGCTGCAGTTCGGTCGCCGCGCCGGCCAGCCCCTGGCGCACCGCGCGTTGCTGACCCGGGTTCCCGCCGCCCTGCGCCCACGCTCGCTAAAGGAAGTGGTCGAGCAGCTACGGACCAACGACATCGAGATCCTTTCGATCCCGCTGATCGAGAAGGAAGCCTTCCGGACCCTGTTCTCGGTCGGGGGCGGCTTTGAGCAACTGGCCCGCAGCGGGGTCAGCGGCGTGCCCGCCGCGCGGGCCAATGCCGACGCCTACCTGCAGGCGATCCTGGACCTGCTCCAAAAACCTACCCAAACCTGAATTTCCACCCTCAAAAAATTTACAGGGTAAAGGTTAGGATTCGTCAGAAATCCCTTTCTGGGACGAAGATGTTGGCCGTACCCGCTCACAGAAAATCATTTCCACGCCCTGTGGCGTGAAAGCGACACTTTTGCACCCTCCGTCAATTTGACGATCACGATGAAAACTGCCGCTGAAAAATAAAGACAATTTCGTCCAATTTTTGAATTGCCGGTACGGTTTTTAGAAACAAACCGCGCCATCTCTGAAGTCAATTCAGCATCGCGGCAAAATCCAACTTCAAACACCGCCACTTTTTGAGGTGTGCGGAAAAATGGGCTTGTCTACGCGACGGCAGCCTGCATTTTCCGCCGCATATTCCATGACGATTTCAATTGATAACATGGTTATACATTAGGAGACCGTATGTTGCATTGCCGATACCTCGCTGGAGCCTCCCCCCTCGCGCTCCTGGCGGTTCTAGGTTTCGCGGCCCCGGCCAGCGCGCAGGACGCCGAAGTCGCTGAAGTTATCGTCACCGGCTCGTTCATCGCCGGCACGCCCGAGAACGCCGCCCTGCCGGTCAATGTGATCGGCGCCGACGAGATGCAAAAGCAGGGCTCGCCCTCGACCGTCGACCTCATCAAGTCCATTCCCGCGATCCAGGGCGCCGTCGGCGAAACCAACCAGTTCGGCGCCGGCCAGGTCACGGGCGCCGGCAGCGCCAACCTGCGCGGCCTCGGCTCGGAACGCACCCTGGTGCTGATGAACGGCCGCCGGATGACGACCTCGCCGGGCTCGATCTATGTCGACACCAACCTCATCCCGACCGCCGCCATCGGCCGCGTGGAAGTGCTGAAGGACGGCGCGGCCGCCACCTACGGCTCGGACGCCGTCGCCGGCGTCGTGAACTTCATTACCCGCAAGAACCTCAGCGGCCTGGAAGTCAGCGCCGGCTATTCGCTGATCGACGGCTCGAACGGCGACTACAATGCAAGCTTGGCCTATGGCTGGCAGGGCGACAGCGCCGACATCCTGCTGACCGCCGGCTATCGTCATCGCTCGAAACTGTCGACCACCGAGCGCGACTTCGCCGTCCGCCCGTTCGCCGAAAACCCGCAAGGCGGCTGGTCCAGCTTCGGCAACCCCGGCACCTACCTGACCAGCGCCAACGGCGGCGCCAGCTTCACCAGCCCGTTCGTCGATCCGGCTTGTAACGTGCTTTCTGGCCCCGCCTCGGCGACCACCTGCCAGTTCCAGTTCATCGGCTTCGACAACCTGATCGAAGACGAGGACCACTATCAGATCTACGGCGAGATCAACGCCGATCTGACCGAGAAGACGAAGTTCCACGCCGAGGTGCTGTTCGCCGGCCACGACGTGATGGCGGAAAATTCCTCGCCGTCCTACTCCCCGAACAACTTCCCCACCTCGGCCCTGACCACCAAGCCTCAAGGCAACGGCTTCTTCATCGCGCCGGGCAACCCCGGCCTGCAGGCCCTGCTGGCCTCCGGCGGCCTCAACGCCGCTCAGGCCGCGTCCGCGGCCGCCAACGGCGTCTTCACCTCGGTGGCCTGGCGTCCGCTCGGCGTCAGCGGCAACGAGCTGTTCGGCGGCAAGGGCAAGGAAGACAAGCGCTCCTTCCAGGCCTACCGCGTGTCGGCCGGCCTGAAGGGCGAGTTCGACTTCGCCGGCGGCATCGGCTGGGACGCCGCCGTCACCTATATGGACAACTCCAGCGACATCGCCACGCCGGACGTCCTGGTCGGCAAGATGCAGATGGCGCTGCGCGGCCTGGGCGGTAACAACTGCAACGGCACGACCCCGGGCCAGAACGGCTGCCTGTGGCTCAACCCGTTCTCATCGGGCACGGCGCAAAACGTCGTCGATGGCCGGACGAACCCGAACTACGACGCCGCCACCGCCAATAGCCGCGAAGTCCTCGAGTACATGTTCGCGGACTACGCCTACAAGATCCGCTCGCAGATGTTCACCGCCGACCTGGTGTTCAACGGAAACCTGCCGATCGACTTCGGCGCGGGCCAACTGGCCTGGGCCGCCGGCGCGCAGTACCGCTGGAGCGGCATCGAGCGTCAGAACAACGACAACACCAACATCGCCGTCAGCCCCTGCCCGGACTCCTCGGTCAATCCGGCCGCGACCTGCGCGTCCCAGAACGGTCCGTTCAGCTTCTTCGGCGCCCTGGCCGACTACGATCTCGACCAGTCGGTCGGCGCGGCCTTCGCCGAATTCCAGATGCCGTTCACCGACACCCTGACCGGCACCTTCGCGATCCGCTACGAGGACTACGGCGGCAACATCGGCTCGACCACCAACCCCAAGGTCGCTCTGAAGTGGCAGGCCACCGACTGGCTGGCGTTCCGCGCCTCGGCCGGCTCGACCTTCCGCGCCCCGCCGCAGACCCAGATCGCCAACACCACCACCACCAGCCTGGCCTACACCACGGCGGCCGGCGGCTACCGCGCCTACGACCTCTCGGGCAACCCGAACCTGAAGCCGGAAAAGGCCGACACCTTCAACGTCGGCGTCATGTTCGAACAAGGCGACTTCCGCGCCTCGCTCGACTACTGGCGCTTCAACTTCAAGGGTCCGATCGACAACGAAGGCGGCTCGGACATCGTCAACACGATCTTCCCGAACGGCGGGACGATCGCGAACCCGAACTATCGGCCTGGCATCGATCCCCCGTCGTTGGCGACAATTCAGGCGCCGAACAACTGCGCCAACCCGGCCTATTCGAGCCTCTTGTCGCGTATCAGCTTCACCGGCGCTTGCTCGGCCGCCGCCATCAACCGCGTCCGCATCAACTATGTGAACAGCCCCGACATCGACACCAGCGGTCTCGACTTCGCGGCCAGCTACAAGCAGCGCGACGTTTACGGCGGCGACCTGAACTTCGGCGTCGATCTCACCTACGTGCTGGAATACATGGTCGACGAGACGCTCATCGAAGGCGTCGTGGTGGCTCCCAAGACCGACTACGTCGGCTCCATGGACTATCTGGGCTACCAGTCGCAGCCGCAGTGGAAGGCCACGGCCTTCGCCGAGTACACGCGCGAGAACCACAACCTGCGCTGGACCGTCCGCTACGTCGACAACATGGTCGACACCCGTGGCGGCACGGCGACCTTCGCGACCAACCAGAACGGCCGCAAGATCGACGCCTTCCTGACCCACGATCTGAGCTACCGCGTCTTCCTGCCCTGGGAGACCACGCTCACCGCCGCGGTGATCAACGTCTTCGACGAAGACCCGCCGTTCGCCCGTCTCGACCTCAGCTACGACCCCTTCACGGCCAATCCGCTCGGCCGCTACTACAAGCTGG
>JBEBYB010000209.1:0-5212 GCA_040391295.1 Phenylobacterium sp.
ATACCCCGCCCCTGCCCCGCGAGGCGCCGGTCGGAGCCGTGCTCGAACAGGCTCCGGCCCAGGCGGCCCTCGGCGCCGAGCTCGCCGCCCGGATTATCGAGGACGGCGGCGCGGCGCTGCTCATCGATTACGGCCGCGCCATGCCCGGGTTTGGCGACACGCTGCAAGCGCTGCGCAAGCACCAGAAAGAAAGCCCGCTGGCGTCTCCGGGCGAAGCCGACCTGACCGTCCACGCCGATTTCCCCGCCGTGCTCGCCGCCGCCCACGCGCAGGGCGCTGGAACGGCGCATATTCTGACCCAGGGCGAATTCCTGGTGCGGCTGGGGATCGGCGCCCGCGCCGAGACCCTGGCCGCCGCCCGCCCTGACCGCGCCGGCGAGATCGAACGCCAGCTTGAGCGGCTCGTTTCTCCCGACCAGATGGGCGAGTTGTTCAAGGTCGCCTGCATCCATACGCCGGGCTTCATCGCTCCGGGCTTCGAGGACCTGACTTGACCGACCTGCCCGTGATCACCTCGCCGCTGCTCGACCTCGCAGGCGTGAAGCATGCCTTCTTCACCCGGCAAGGCGGGGTCTCGAGCGGCATCTATGAGGGGCTGAACGTCGGGATTGGATCGGGCGACGCGCCCAGCGACGTCCTTGAGAACCGGCGACGCGCGGCGGCGCATTTCGGCGTCGGCGCGGAGGCGCTGGACACCTGCTACCAGATCCACTCGGCCGCCGCGCTCATCGCCGACGGCCCCTGGGGCGAGGCCCGGCCTCAAGCCGACGGCTTGGCGACCGATCGGCCCGGCCTGGTCTGCGGAGCCCTGGCCGCCGATTGCGCGCCGATCCTGTTCGCCGACCCCAAGGCCGGCGTCGTCGCCGCGGCCCATGCCGGCTGGAAAGGCGCCCTGACCGGCATCGCCGAGGCGACGCTGGGCCAGATGCTGGCGCTGGGCGCGCGGCGGCCCGACATCGTGGCGGTCGTCGGCCCCTGCATCGGGCCGGCCTCCTATGAGGTCGGGCTGGAGTTCCTGGATCGCTTTGTGGCCGACGAGCCCGCCAACGCCCGGTTCTTCTCGGCCGGCCAGGGCGCTGACAAGCGCATGTTCGACCTGCCCGCCTTCGTCCTGCACCGCCTGCGCCTAGCCGGCGTCGAGACCTGCGAATGGGTCGGCCGCGACACCTGCGTCGAGGAGGAGCTGTTCTTCTCCAACCGCCGGGCGTTCAAGCGCGGCGAGCCGGACTTCGGCCGCCTGCTCTCGGCGATCGCCCTGATCTAGGGCGCGATAGTCGTGAGACCGCGAGATCACCCAGGCGGCGGCGCCTCATTCGTGACACTGCGGACTCTGAGCCCTTGCCCCCAAGCATGGCCCTGCTAAAAGCCCGCCAACACCGACACCATTGCCCTTGAGGGTCCGATGAAGCTGCTGGCCGGCAACTCCAACCGCGCTCTGGCCGAGGCTGTGGCCTCCCACCTGGACCTCCCGCTTACGCGGGCGCAGGTCAAACGGTTCGCCGACAACGAAGTGTGGGTGACGATCGACGAGAACGTCCGCGGCGAGGACGTCTTCATCCTGCAGTCGACCAACTATCCCGCCAACGACAACCTGATGGAGCTGCTGGTCTGCATCGATGCGCTGAAGCGCGCGTCGGCCAAGCGGATCACCGCCGTCATGCCCTATTTCGGCTACGCCCGGCAGGACCGGAAGACCGGCGGCCGGACCCCGATCTCGGCCAAGCTGGTCGCCAACCTGATCGAGCGCGCCGGCGCCGACCGGGTCCTGACCATGGATCTGCACTCCGGCCAGATCCAGGGCTTCTTCGACATCCCCACCGACAACCTGCTGTCGGCGCCGCTGCTGGCGACCGACATCAAGGAAAACTACGAGAAGCCCTCCGACATCATGATCGTCTCGCCGGACGTCGGCGGCGTGGTCCGCGCCCTTGGGGTGGCCTCGCGCCTCAACGCCGATCTGGCCATCGTCGACAAGCGCCGTTCGGGTCCGGGCAAGAGCGAAGTGGCCAACGTCATCGGTGACGTGGCCGGTCGTCGCTGCATCCTGTTCGACGACATGATCGACGGCGGCGGCACGCTCTGCAACGCCGCCCAGGCCTTGATCGACGGCGGCGCCACCGAAGTCTCGGCCTACGTCACCCACGGCGTCATGTCCGGCGCGGCGGTCGAGCGGGTGAACAGCTCGGTGCTTAAAGAGTTGGTGATGACCGACACCATCCCGGCCCCCGAACGGGCCGGCGACGGCGGCAAGATTCGCTATGTCAGCTGCGACAAGCTGCTGGGCGAAGCCATCCGCCGCATCGCCAACGAGGAATCGGTCTCCAAGCTGTTCGACTGATCCACAGGCCTGGCCGTCTAAGGCCAAGCTTGGTGAATTCCCGTTAAGGATACACGGCCACATTCTTGCCTGTTCAGGGCGCTATGATTCGCGCCTATTTAATTGGGGAAGGCGCAGGATGATTTCCGCTTCTCGCGCGGGCCTGACGGCCTCCGCTATCGTACTCGCAGCCGTACTGACCGCGTGCGCCGCACCGCCTCCGCCCAAGACCGCCGAGCCGCCGCCGCCGCCGATCGCCCTCGCGCCGAAACTGATCGAGCAGGCCAGCGCCTATCGCTACTATGTGGCCAGGGCGTCGAAGATCACGCCGGCCTTCGCCACCGGCCCTGACATCGCCCAGGCTCTCAAGGTGGGCGTCTCCTACGAGCCCAAGCAGTTCCTGCAAGGCGCCATCGCCTATGGCGCCATCGTGGCGTTGCAGGATCCGGCCTTCGTCGCCGGCGTGCGGCAATATGCCGGCACCGCCCAGCAGCGCCAGGAAATCGCCTACGCGATCATGAGAGACCCGGCCTATGTGGTCGGGCTGCCAGGTTCCAACAGCGCCGCCGGCCTGGTGGTCGCCGCGCTCGGCTCTGACGGCGCCACCTTCTACGAAGCTGGCAAGACGGTGAAACAGTCCGCCTACGACATCCAGCGCCAGTCCTGGTCCAAGGCCGACGTCGTCAGCCGGGATCTGCGCCTGTCCCAGGCCAAGGCCCTCAGCGCCACCCCGGTTGTCGGCGACCTGGCCGAAACCTCGCGCCTGCAACAGGCCGCGATCGGCGGGCAAACGCTGGGCCTGAGCGGAACGCCGGTCACGCCGCCCTTCACCCCCGTGGTGATTCGCAGCATGTCGATCGCCGCGCTCGCCATCCTGGGCTACGGCGCCGAGACGAACATGGAGACGCTCAACGCGCTGATGGTCGAGCCGAACATCGCCTCCTGCGCCAATCTGGCCAAGCTCAACCTCTATCAGTGCCTGGCGGTCTCCAAGCCGCACTATGAGGACATCTTCTGCCTGGGCCAGCACGCCATGATGGATACGGCCCGCTGCGTCATCAAGGCCTCCGGCCAGCCCGAGCCCTACGAATACAAGTTCGTGCCCAAGGTTCGACCCGACGCCACCTATACGGTGACACCGGCCAAGAAGCCGGCGGCGAAGAAGACCGCCAAGAAGTAGGTGGATTCATCACCTGCGCCCGTTGCCACGGGCCTGGGTTTTGTGTATCTACGCGCACCTTTCGGCCCAAAGGGGTCGTTCCGTCGCCGCGCGGGTTATCGCGCGGCGGCTTCGTTTTGAGGCAAGGCCATGGCCGATATCATCCTGAACGTTGAACTCCGCGAGCGCACTGGAACCGGTGGCGCGCGTGAAACCCGCCGTGCGGGCTTGGTCCCCGGCGTGCTGTACGGCGGCGACAAGGATCCCGTGGCCGTCGCCGTGAAGACGAACGAGTTCCGCAAGGCGCTCTACACCGGCAAGCTGCTGGGCAACCTGGTGACCCTGAAGCATGGCGACGAAACCCAGTCGGTCATCGCCAAGGCGATCGACATGGACCCGGTCACCGACGTGCCGGTGCACTTCGACCTGTTCCGCGTCGATGAGAACCAGCTGATCAAGATCGCCGTCCCGGTGTACTTCAAGAATCATGAAGCCTCGCCGGGCCTCAAGAAGGGCGGCACGCTGAACATCGTCCGTCACGACGTCGAGCTGTCCTGCCCGGCCGACGCCATTCCGGGAGAGCTGGTCTGCGACCTGACCGGTCTGGAAATCGGCGACACCATCCGCATGTCGGCCTTCGAACTGCCCAAGGGCGTCGTCGCCGCCCTGGATCGCGACTTCGTCGTCGCCACCCTGGCCGGCTCTTCGGCGTCCGCCTCGGCCGACGCCGCGGCTGACGAAGCCGCCGCCACCGCCGCCCTGACCAGCGAATAAGCCCCGCGATCTCTTCTTCGCGAGGAGATCGTATGCTTGTCCTATCTGGCCAAGGAAATCCGGGAGCCCGCCATGCGGGCAACCGGCACAATATCGGCTTCATGGCCGTCGATGAGATCGGACGCCGTTGGCGCTTCGGTCCCGAACGCTCTCGTTTCTCCTCCCTCGTTCGCGAGGGGGAGATCGAGACGCCGGACGGCGCGGTTCGCGCCCTGATCCTGAAGCCGCAGACCTTCTACAACGAGACCGGCCGAGCCGTGGCCGAAGCGCTCAAATTCTACAAGCTCAAGCCCGCCGACCTCGTGTTGTTCTACGACGAGATCGACATGGCGCCCGGCCGCTTCCGCATGAAGACGGGCGGCGGCGCGGCGGGCAATAACGGCGTCCGCTCCCTCACCGCCCATATCGGCCCCGACTTCCGCCGCGCCCGGCTGGGCGTCGGCCATCCAGGGCATAAGGAGCGCGTGCAAGGGCACGTCCTGTCGGACTTCCACAAGGTCGATCAACAGTGGGTCGCCGATCTGCTGGCGGCCGTGGCCGACGCCGCCCCCTTGCTGGCCGCCGGCGAGGACGAAAAATACCAGACCGAGGTCATGCGCCTGGCCCCGGCCGACAAGAGCGACATCCCGCAGGGCCGCGGCTGACTGGCCTGACGACATTTTCTCGCGCGTCCGCTAAACCGGCGCCGACCCAATCCTAGAGGACGACATGGCCCTTAAAGTCGCCATCGTCGGTCTGCCGAACGTCGGCAAATCGACCCTGTTCAACGCGCTCACCCAGACGGCCGCGGCCCAGGCGGCCAACTATCCGTTCTGCACCATCGAGCCCAACACCGGCGACGTGGCCGTGCCCGAGCCGCGCCTGGACGCCCTGGCGACCGTCATCCCGTCCAAGGAAATCATCCCCGCGCGGATGAACTTCGTGGACATCGCCGGCCTGGTGCGCGGCGCGTCCAAGGGCGA
>JBEBYB010000210.1:0-5196 GCA_040391295.1 Phenylobacterium sp.
GCACCAACATGAAGGCCTGGACCTTCATGATCCTGCGCAACCAGTTCTATTCCGACAAGCGCCGCTCGTGGCGCTCGACCCAGCTCGATCCGGAAGTCGCCGAGCGGACCCTGGTCGCCGTGTCGAACCCGATCGCCAGCCTGGAACTGGACGAGGTGCGGCGCGCCCTCGCCATGCTGCCCGAAGACCAGCGCGAGGCGCTGATCCTGATCGGCGCCGGCGGGTTGTCCTACGAGGAAGTCTCCGAGATCTGCGGCTGCGCCATCGGCACGATCAAAAGCCGCGTCAGCCGCGCCCGTGACCGACTGGCCGGCCTGCTGGAAGACGGCGCCTATGATCAGGACGATGTGCTGCCGTCCAACGCCATGGGCCACCTGATCGCCCAACTCGACTCGCTGCGCGGCGCGGCCCTCGCCGCTTAGCGGAGCGACCGCCGCGACCACCCCGAATAGGTGAAGGTCGCCCGCGCCGGGACTTGAGCGTAGCAGTAGCCGGTCAGGCCCGAACTGCTTGGAAATTGCGCCCGCAGCATCGCGCCCGCGGGCGCTTTTTCGTGGCCCAACCGGAACGACCAGCCGACGGGCGTATTGGCCGAGCCTGGGAAATGCTTCAACACGTCCGGTCGCAGGGCCTGGGGCGTCACCGACAGGACCTGCGCCCCATCGACGTGGACATCCACCGCCTCGATCATGGCCCCGGGCGTCCGCTCGACGGCCCAGCCGGTGAACTCGATTTCACCGGTCGGCAGGGTGGTGACGCTTTCGAAGCCCGCCATGGGGGTGCTGGCGACCGCGAGGTCGGAGAGATCGACGCCCGGCGCACCGACCACATAGAGGTCCTGGTTTTCGTAAAGCCCCTTGGGGAACCGCCGCCAGCTCAGGCCTTGGCCCAGGCGAGCGATCGCCTCGGCGACGAAGGCCTCGGTGACATAGGACATGCCGTAGATGTCGAGGTCGAGCGAACCGCTTTCGCTGAAGCGCAGATAACGCAGGCCCGAGGGATCCATGACCTCGCCGGCCGGCAGGATCGCCTCGTCATGGACGCTGAAGGCCAGGACGCCCCGGTCGCTGACAAGGTCGTAGAGCCGCGCCAGCCACTGATGGAACAGCTCCGTCGGCAGGTGGGAGAACATCGAACCGACCAGCACGATGTCGTGCTTGCCGGCATGCTCGAACGCGGCCGGCTGCTTGGCGGAATGCACGCCGTTGACGCCGAAGTTGGCGACCTGCCAGTCGATGGCCTGGTGATAGATGTCGGCGACGTAGATCTGGTCTGGACGCAGGCGCTGCGCCAGCAGCCGCGTCAACCGCCCCCAGCCCGAGGCGAAGTCGAGCACGGTATCGAGCTTGTCGAAGCCGCCGAACACCCCCTGGGCGATCTGGCGATAGGCGTCGCCGAGCCGCATCGCCGACTCGACGAACTTGAACGCCGAGATCGAAGCGTCGAACTCGTAGTTCGGCAAGATGGCGTTGAAGAACATCTCGTCCTGGCCGGGCAGCGGCTTGCAGAACGCGACGGGGTCCACGCTGTGGAGCCGCAGATAGTCCTCGATGAAAGCCCGATGGACCGGGTCCACCCGATCAAATGATAGATCTGGCGAGGCGGGCTCTGCGGTCACGCTGGCGGTCTCCGGTCCGGCGCGCATAGACGACGCCGGACCGGGCTATAGCATTCGCTCCCCTTGCAAAATAGGGAGCGGAGACCTGTTTAGTGCTGGCTTTCCGGCATCCGCACGACGAGCCCGTCGAGGCTGTCGCTGACCTTGATCTGGCAGGACAGGCGGCTGTTCGGCTCAACGTTCTCGGCGAAATCGAGCATGGAATCTTCCATGGCCGAGGTCGAACCGGTCTTGTCCTGCCAGGCGGCGTCCACATAGACGTGGCAGGTCGCGCAGGCGCAGGCTCCGCCGCAGTCGGCGTCGATGCCCGGGACGTTGTTCTTCACCGCGCCTTCCATCACCGTCAGCCCGTTTTTCACGTCGATGACGTGTTCAGTGCCGTCGTGCTCGATGTAGGTGATCTTGGCCATTTACTCCCCTTCGCCGCTTTTTATGCAGCGACCTCTTTCATGGATACGGACGTGTCGGCAAGCCGCTCGAGATTGACCGGCTTACGGTTAGCGATGAGCTGTTTGCCCATCATAAACTCCGGGGGCGAGTTGATCGCCTCCACGGCTTGAACCTGATCGCCCTTCAGGTGAAAGACTGCGAACTTCGCGGTGGCGGGGTCGCCGCGCAGCAGGACCCGGTCGGCGTCGAACGGCAGACCGGCGATCTGAAGCTTCAGATCGTATTGATCGGACCAGTTCCACGGCACCTCGGGCGCGGGCGCCGCGCGGCCGGTGATCGCCGAAGCGGCCTGCTTGGCCTGCTCCAGCGCGCTCGGCACGCTCTCGGGGCCGAACATGCGGTCGTAGTGCGGCATGGGCCGGTGGGTGACGTCGCCGATCGCAAAGACGCTGGGGTCGGCCGTGCGGGCCTCCAGATTGACCACGACGCCACGCGCGCATTCCAGGCCCGCGTCTCGGGCGATCTCGTCGTTGGGGGTGGCGCCGACGCCGAGCAGCACGACGTCGCAGGCCACGACCCGCCCGTCAGCCAGGCGCACGCCGCTGACCTGGCCGCCTTCGCCGACAAAGCCGCTGACGCTGGCCCCCAGCACGAACTCGACGCCGCGCGAGATATGATAGTCGCGGAAGAAGTTGGAGAGCGGCTCGCAGGCGCTGCGGGCCAGGATGCGCGCCTCGCGCTCCAGCACCACGGCCTCGGCACCGAGCGCCCGGGCCGAGGCTGCGACCTCAAGACCGATATAGCCGCCGCCGACGATCACCAGCCGCTTGCCCGGACCGAGCGCGGCCTTGATCGCCTCGGCGTCGGCGGCGGAGCGCAGGGTCAGCACGCCGGCCAGATCGGCGCCCTCGATCGGCAAGCGGATCGGCCGCATGCCGGTGGCGATGATCAGCACGTCGTAGCTGACGGTGTCGCCGCTGGAGAGGGTGACGGTCTTGTCCGAGCGGGCCAGGGTCTCGGCCCGGACGTTAGGACGGAAATCGATGTTATGTTCGGCGTAGAACTCGAGCGGCTTCAACGCCAGGGAGTCGGCGTCCGCCTCCCCCTTCAGCCAGGCCTTGGACAGCGGCGGCCGCTGGTAGGGCGGGACCGGCTCCTCGCCCACCAAGGTGATGGGGCCGGCGTGGCCATACTGGCGAAGCAAGGCCGCAGCCGTGCCGCCGGCGTGGCCCGCTCCGAGGATCACAATATGCGCGTCCGATTGGCTCATAGAAGCCCCATGCAGAAAAGTGACGGCGCCGTCAACTTTCCAAACGCCGTTCGGATTAGATCAGGCGCCAGCAGACCGCGATCAGACGACCCGGTCCACCAGCATCTTCTTGATCTCGCCAATGGCTTTGGCCGGATTCAGGCCCTTGGGGCACACCTGCGCGCAGTTCATGATCGTGTGGCAGCGATAGAGCTTGAAGGGGTCTTCCAGCTCGTCCAGGCGCTCGCCCGTGGCCTCGTCGCGGCTGTCGATCAGCCAGCGATAGGCGTGCAGCAGAGCCGCCGGGCCCAGATACTTGTCGCCGTTCCACCAGTAGCTGGGGCACGAGGTCGAGCAGCAGGCGCACAGGATGCACTCATAGAGGCCGTCCAGCTTTTCCCGGTCTTCCGGGGTCTGGCGCCACTCGGTCTGCGGCTCGGGCGTGGTGGTGTGCAGCCACGGCTCGATCGAGGCGTACTGAGCGTAGAACATGCACATGTCCGGGATCAGGTCCTTGATCACCGGCATGTGCGGCAAGGGGCTGATCTGGCAGTCCTTGCCAGGCACCTCGGCATGGCCGTGGGTGCAGGCCAGGGTGTTGCGGCCGCCGATATTCATGGCGCAGGACCCGCAGACGCCCTCGCGGCACGAGCGGCGGAAGGCCAGGGTCGGGTCGATGTCGTTCTTGATGTGGATCAGAACGTCCAGGACCATCGGGCCGCAGGCCTCGAGGTCCACGTCATAGGTGTCCCAGCGCGGATTCTCGGTCCCCTCGGGATCATAGCGATAGATCTTGAAGGTCTTGACCTTCGTGGCCCCGGCGGGCGCAGCATGGTGCTTGCCCTTCTGGACGCGGGAATTCTTGGGCAGGGCAAGTTGGACCATCAGACGCTTTCCTTAAGCGAGGACGCGTGAAACGAGGAAACGAGGGAAGCCATCATCGGTCCTAGTACACCCGCGCCTTGGGCGGGATGTAAGCGATGTCGTTGGTCAGGGTGTAGCTGTGCACCGGCCGGTAATCGATCGAGACCTTGCCGGTCGCATCGTCGAACCAGGTCAGGGTGTGCTTCATCCAGGTTTCGTCGTTGCGGTCCGGGAAGTCCTCGTGGGCGTGGGCGCCGCGGCTTTCGGTGCGGTTGAACGCCCCGGCCACCGTGGTGATCGCCTGGCCGACCAGGTTGTCGAACTCCAGGGTCTCCAGGAGGTCGGTGTTCCAGATCAGGCCGCGGTCGGAGACCTTGAGGTCCGGGCGCTTGGCGTGGACGGCGGCGAGCCGCTCGACGCCGGAGGCCAGGCTGTCGGTCGTGCGGAAGACGGCGGCGTCTTCCTGCATGGCCTTTTGCATTTCGAGACGCAGCGCGGCGGTCGTCGTGCCGCCCGAGGCGTTCCGGAACTTGTCGAAGCGCGCCAGGTGACCATCGGTCATGGACGGCTTCAGCTCCGGCTGGGTCGCGCCGGCCTTGATGGTGTCGGCGCAACGCAGCGCGGCCGAGCGGCCGAACACCACCAGGTCGATCAGCGAGTTGGAGCCCAGGCGGTTCGCGCCGTGGACCGAGACGCAGGCGGCTTCGCCCACGGCCATCAGGCCTGGCACCACCTTGTCGGGATCATCGCCCAGACGGGTCACGACCTCGGAGTAGAAGTTCGTCGGGATGCCGCCCATGTTGTAGTGGACGGTCGGCAGGACCGGGATCGGCTCCTTGGTCACATCGACGCCGGCGAAGATCTTGGCGCTTTCCGAAATGCCCGGCAGGCGTTCGGCCAGCATCTTCGGATCCAGGTGATCGAGGTGCAGGAAGATGTGGTCCTTCTTCGGACCCACGCCGCGGCCTTCGCGGATTTCGATGGTCATGGCCCGGCTGACCATGTCGCGCGGGGCCAGGTCCTTCACGGACGGCGCATAGCGCTCCATGAAGCGCTCGCCCTCGGAGTTGGTCAG
>JBEBYB010000211.1:0-5162 GCA_040391295.1 Phenylobacterium sp.
AGATCGCCACCTGGGCGCTGGTCGATTCGGCCGCCGACTCGCTGTCGTTCTTCGAGCTGGACCAGGCCAGACGCGACCTGGCCGGCTGGCCGCGCGCCGCGCGCCGGCAACTCGCCGCCGAGAAGCTCCTGGAGACCTCGGGCCAACGCCCGCAGCAGATCATCGCGTGGTTCGGCGGGGCCCAACCTCAGACTCCCGAAGGCGCGATGGCCCTGGCCAGCGCCTATCAAGCCACGGGCAAGTCCAAGGAAGCGGCCGAACTCATCCGCCGCTGGTGGCGCGACGAGCTGTTCGAAGCCGGCCCGCAGCGGATCATGCTCTCTCGGTTCGGGACAATGCTGACGCCGGAAGACCACGTGCGCCGCGCCGACATCCTGCTCTACGGGGCGCAGGGACCAGCAACGCGCGACATGCTGCCGTTGCTGCCGCCAGATCAGCGCCAACTCGCCGAAACCCGCATGGCGCTACGCTCGGGGACATCGAGCGCCAACGACATGGTGGCCGCCCTGCCGGCCAGCGTGGCGGCAGATCCTGGCCTGGCCTTCGAACGCGCCAGCTTCTATCGCAAGCGCAACCTGGAGAGCCTGGCCCTCGCCCAGGTGCGGAACTTCCCCAGCGACCTTGCTCATGGCGATATGGCCGACCGGATCTGGGCGGAACGCTATCGCCTGGTTCTCTATGCGCTTCGCAACGGCGACTCGGCCGGAGCTTACGCCGCCGCCGCCAACAGCGGGTTGACGACCGGCGGACCGGCCGCCGACGCCGAGTTCTACGCCGGTTGGATCGCCCTGACGCGGTTGAAGAACCCCGCCCAGGCCGACATCCATTTCGGCAATCTTGAGCGGATCGGCCAGTCGCCGATCACCCGTGGCCGGGCGCTGTACTGGCGCGGGCGTGCGGCCGAGGCGCGCGGCGATCGGGCCGCCGCCCAGGCGTTCTATGGCGCGAGCGCCAAGTACAACACGACCTTCTACGGTCAATTGGCGGGCGAAAAGATCGGCGCCGGACGCCTGGTGCTCGGCTCCGACCCGGTCATCACCCAGGCTGATCGCGCCCGTTTCGAAGCTCGCGACACCGTGCGCGCCGCGCGGCTGCTCTACGACATCGGCAATCGCGACCTCTTCCGCACCTTCGTGCTGGCGCTCGACGACATCCTGCCGACGGTCGAGGAACAGGCCCTGCTGGTCGACCTGGCCCGCGGCTATGGCGATCAGGACACCTCGATGAAGGTGGTCCGCACCGCCGCCCAGCGCGGGTTCATCCTGCCCGAGCGCGGCTATCCGCTGCGCAATCCGCCATCGGTGACGGGCGCCCCGGAGCCGGCCCTGACACTGGGCGTCACGCGCCAGGAGAGCGGTTTCGACCCGATGGCGCGTTCGGGGGCCGACGCGCGGGGGATGATGCAACTGCTGCCGGCCACCGCCGCCAGCGAAGCCAGGCGCCTGGGCATGAGCTACGACACCTCGATGCTGTACCAGCCGGACTACAACATGCAGCTCGGCCAGGCCTTCCTGGGTCGGCAGATCAACAACTTCTCCGGCTCCTATCCGATGGCCATCGCGGCCTATAACGCCGGGCCGGGACGCCCGCCGCAGTGGGTGACCTTCTGCGGCGATCCGCGCGGCGGCGCGACCGATCCCATCGATTTCGTGGAGTGCATTCCGTTCTCGGAGACCCGCAACTACGTCATGCGGGTGATGGAAGGGATGCAGGTCTATCGCGCCCGCCTGAACAACGGCACGGCCCCGATCACCCTGACCAACGACCTGAAACGGGGCAGCTACGGGACCTATGCCGGTCCTGCGACCGCCCCTGCCCGGCCGTCCTCGGCCGGCTCGGGCATGGCGCCGATCCCGAACCCTTAAGGGGCCTTAGTCGGCGACCAGGCCGTACATCAGGCCCTCGAGGGTGACAGACAACAGTTCGTCGGCCGGGGCCCAGACGAAGTTGGGCCGATTGATCATCAGGTTGACGACACCGTGACAGGCGCCCCAAAGCGCCTGGGCGGCGGAATCGGCCGTGCCGGTGCGCAAACGGCCCTCGGCGGCGATCTCGCGGACCACCCCGGAAAAGATCTCATAGCACTCGGCGCCCAGATCGGCCGTCGCGCCTTCGTCGGCCATCACCGCCGTGACGTGACGCACCGAGGAGAACACCAACTCGTAGGCGTTCGGGTGCTCCAGCCCCCAGCGCATGTAGGTTTCGAGCATGAGCTTGACGCGATTGGCCGCGTCCATCGGCTTGGCGGCGATCTCGGCGTTGCGTTCCAGGAGCTGACGGATCGTGCCTTCGCAGATCTCCAGCAGGATGCAGCTCTTGTCCGGGAAGTGCATGTAGAGCGCGGTGGAGGAGACCCCCACCTCGTCGGCGATCTTGCGGATCGTGGCGCCGTCATAGCCTTCGGCGACAAAGATGCGCTCGGCCGCTTCCAGGATTTCGGCCCGACGCAAATGTCCGTCGCCCTTGGGCTTCCGGGCCGATCGCCTCGTGGTCACTGAAGTGGTCACGGGTTTCCTTCCGAGTCCGAACTATTGCAGAGCGGAAACCAAAACCACGCCTGTGGCAAGTCCGCCGCTCGAGAAAGCAAGGCAATTCCATGACTAAGGCCATGCCCCACGGTCAAGACAGCGTTTTCTTGACGTAGGCGCCAGCTTGGGCGCCAAACTAGCGCTGTCGGGGGACAAGTTGAACGGAGCAGCCAATGAAATTGCCCGACGACCAACTGCAACGCCTGGTGCTGCACAGCGCCTTCGGTTTTCACCTGATCGCCAAGTGGATGGCCGGGCGCTCCGACGTCGATCCTGAAATCCGCGACCGGCTGAGCGTCCATATCGCCGCGCTCGACGGCGTCCTGTCGGCCACCGGTCACGATTGGATCAAGGAAGAGATCGAGGGCACGGAGGCGGCCCTTCAAGGCCGCTGACCGTCTGGGGGACTGGACCTCAGAGCGCCGAACCGGCTAGTCGGTGGCCATGAGCAAGCCTGCCCCCGTTGTCGCGGATCTTCCCGGCGCCATGCGCACCACCGGCTGGGCGGACTACGCCCTGCTGGACTCTGGCGGCGGCCGTAAGCTGGAACGCTATGGCCCCTATACGGTCGTTCGCCCCGAGCCCCAGGCCATGTGGACGCCGCGCCTGCCAGGCAGCGCCTGGGAAAAGGCCGACGCCGTCTTCAATCCGAGCGACGAAGAAGACGCCGGCAACTGGCGCTTCAAGGGCAAGCCGCAGGACAGCTGGCCGATGGCCTGGGGCGAGGCGAAGTTCCACGCCCGCTTCACCGCCTTCCGCCATCTGGCTTTCTTCCCCGAGCAGGCCGCCAACTGGGCCTGGCTTGACGAGCGTCTGCGCGCCACGCCCGGTCAGCCTCGGGTGCTGAACCTGTTCGGCTATACCGGCGTCGCCAGTCTGGTCTGCGCCGCGGCCGGCGCCCACGTCACCCACGTCGACGCGTCGAAGAAGGCCATCGGCTGGGCGCGCGAGAACGCCGCGCTCTCGGGCCTGGAGGATAAGCCGATCCGCTGGATCTGCGAGGATGCGCGCCGCTATGTGCAGCGCGAAGTCCGCCGTGGCTCGCGCTATGACGGCATCATCCTCGACCCGCCGAAATACGGTCGCGGCCCGGACGGCGAGGTCTGGCGGCTGTTCGAAAACCTGCCCGAGCTTGCGGCGCTATGTACCGAACTTCTTTCGGAAAACGCCTCGTTCCTGTTGCTCAACGCCTATGCCGAGCGGATATCCGGCGCGGCGCTCTCCTCGCTCCTGGCCTCGAACCTCCAGGAGCGCGGCGGCCAGATCGACTGGGGTGAACTGACCTTGGTCGAGGACAGGCAGGATCGGCAGATCGGCATGTCCTTCTATGGTCGGTGGGCGTCATGAGCCGCACTGTCACCTCGCTGACCAACCCGACCGTCAAGGCCGTCCGCGCGCTGCACCTGCGCAAGGAGCGTGAGGAAAGCGGGCTGTTCGTGGCCGAGGGCCTGAAGATCGTCACCGACGCGGTCGAACTGGGCCATGCCCCGCGTATCCTGATGTACGGACAGGACGCGCAGAGCCATCCCCTGCTCCGCCGCGCCATCGAAGCCACCCGCGCCGCGCATGGCGAGGTGATCGAGGTCACCCACGACATCCTGGCCAAGGTCTCGCGGCGCGATAACCCCCAGGCGGTGGTCGGGGTGTTCGCCCAGGCCTTCACGCCGCTCGCGGATCTGAAGCCCGAGGCCGCGCCCTGCTTCGTCGCCCTGCACCGGGTCCGCGACCCTGGCAATCTGGGGACCATCGTGCGCACCGCCGACGCCGCCGGCTGCGGCGCCGTGATCCTGGTCGGCGAGTGCTGCGATCCGTTTTCTGTCGAGGCCGTGCGCGCCACCATGGGCTCGATCTTCGCCGTGTCGATCGTGCGCGCCACCGAAGCCGAGTTCGCCGGATGGCGGTCCTCGTGGCCGGGGTCGGTCGTCGGCACCCTGCTGACCGCCGATGTCGACCACCGCCAGGCGACCTACGCCAAGCCGGCCCTGGTGCTGATGGGCAACGAGCAGCAGGGCCTGACGCCCGACATGGCCGCGCTCTGCGACGTCAACGTCAAGATCCCCATGCGCGGCCGCGCCGACAGCCTGAACCTGTCGGTGGCCACCGGGATCATGATCTACGCCGCGACCTAGCCCCGCCCTCAAGTCCCGCGCGGCTTGGCGCGGGCGGTGGGCGCGGTGTTGGCCGGGTCCTCGGGCCAGACATGCTTGGGATAGCGCCCGCGCATGTCGGAGCGGACATCCTTCCAGGAGCCGCCCCAGAACCCCGGCAGATCCTTGGTCGTCTGGATCGGGCGATGCCCCGGCGAGAGCAGCGACAAGGTCAGCGGCACGCCGGCGACGCACGGATGCTCCGTCAGGCCGAACACCTCCTGCACGCGGACATCCACGCGCGGACCGCCCTCGGCGGCGTAGTCGATGGTGAAGCTGTTGCCGGTCGGCGCCGTCCAGCGGGCTGGAGCGGTTGATTCCAGCCGCCGTTGCTGCTCCCAGGGCACCAGCGCCCGCACCGCGCCGTCCAGCGCGTCGGGGCGAAGAGCGCCGAGCGACCTCACGCCGATCAGCAACGGCGTCAGCCAGTCATCGACGGCCTCAATCAAGGCTGCGTCGGAAAGGTCGGGCCAATCGGCCCCCTGCG
>JBEBYB010000212.1:0-5155 GCA_040391295.1 Phenylobacterium sp.
GCGTTGATCTGCTCGGCCGTATGCGCGACGAATTCGCCGAACTGTGCGACCAACCCGGGCAAGGTGGTGTCGCGCAACTCCATCAGGCCGGCGATCTGGCCGCCGGTGATCTGGATCGGCTGGACGAAGCCGGTTTCGCTCTTTGGTTCGACGGCGACATAGCCCCGGGTCGGATCGGCGCGGTTGTAGCTGAGGGTCGCGGCCGTGCCGTCGCCGGCCAGCAACAGACCTTCGGCCGAACGGACCATGACGCCGCCATTGACCTTCGGCGCCGCCCGCACATTCATCAGGGCGGCGAGTTCATCGACCAGTTGCCCCTGGTCGCTCTCAAGGGCCGAGGCCTCGCCCCTGGCCAGTTTGGCGCGGCTGATGTCGGCGTTCAGCTGACCGATCTGGCCCAGCAACTCGTTCGCGCGCTCGACGTCGGCGGAGATCCGCGCGTCCAACGCCGCGCCCAACTGGCTCGACTGCGCCTGGATCCTGGCAGACTGCGCGAAGAAGGCCTCGACCTGGCCAATCGCCTGGCTGCAGCGGGTCGACGAAGGATCGTCAGCCACAGCGGCGAAGGCCGTGAACATGGCGTCAGGGCGCGGGAAATCGAGCAAGCCCTCGCCGAGTTCCTGCGAGATCACGCTCCAGCGGCCGGCGTCCGACGAGGCCGTCAGGCTGGCCAATCGCAAATACCGATCGGCGACCCGCGCGGCGTCCTGGCTCGAAAGGCCTGGGCTCCCGCCGCCGCCGATCGACGACGGTTGAGTCGCTGGCGGGCGGACGTGGCCAAGCGAACTAACCTTGGCGGTATTGTCCGGGGTCTGACGAAGGCCGACCGGCGCAGGATTGAGGCCCGGCGCCGTCACGTTCGACGTCGCCGTCAACGACACAGTTTACCCCTCGCCTGGCAAAGCCTGTCGCGCGACCCGGCGAAATCTGCCGAGATGTCGGTGGATGCTGGCGCGAGCGACTTACAAAAGTCCAAGCTTTTCAACGCAATTCTGCCTAGGGGCCGTTTGATCTCCCAAACTGTGGCGCAAGACCGGCGCCAAGGCGGGGCCACGCCATTTCTCGGCTGACTAAGCCGTCCCCTCAGATCGGCAGGGACGACCTATCGCCCCGGTTCGGCTCGGCAAAAAACGCACTCCGGTTGCAGGTGCGCTTCGGAGAGAGAAATACATTCTCGTTATTTTTCATGGTGTTACTGAAAATTTCCGAAGGTGGCGCGAAGGTTGCTCCGACGCTGCCGAATGTACGGCGCAGAAGCGCTCCATCGCGGACAACGGGCCGGGCCATCCGGAAGCCATGACAGCACCATTGCTCAACTTGCCGATCCTGAGTCCGATCATCGGACCCTCGACCGCGCCCGCCGCCCAAGGGTCGGCAGCGGGCTTCGAGGCGTTGCTGGCCGGGCTCTTCGGCGAGCCGGCGCAGCAGATGGCCGGTGACCTGTTCACCGACCAAGAGACGCCCGACGAGGACGCCGCGCTGCAACCTGGCCCGGCCGACGGCCCGACAACGCCGCCGCAGTCGGCGCAGGTCCAGGTTCTGGCTGCGATGCTGGCGACCGCGCCGCCGCAGAACCTGCAGACCATCACCGATGCGGTGACCGCGGAGGCGCCGGAAGGTGCGCCCGCCAGCGCCCCGGCTCCTTTGCCCGCCACATCGGTCCTGCCCCTCGCACCCAACGTCTTGGCTGAGCCAGCTGGGTCCGTGACGCCCCTGGGCGACAAGGCGGCCGCAGCCCAGACGGCTCACGTCGCGCCGCAAACCGCCGCCGCCCAGCCGCAGGCTCGCCTCGCCCCCGCGGCCACGGCTCCACAGGTCGCGGCTCCCGCGACTGATCAGGCGCCAGCGATCAACGCTTCGGCCGAGCCCCCGCGCGACGCGGCCGCCCCTCCGCCGCGCCCAGCCACCGCCAACACGGCGATCGCCACACCGCCGGCGGCGACGCCCGTCCAAGGCCCGGCTTCGTCAGCGCCGCCGATCGTGCCGCAGGCCGCTCCCCAGGTCATGGCCCAGGCCGAAACGCTCGCCGTTGAAGCACCGCTGGTGGTCCAGCCCGCCCCGTCAACCACAGCGCCCCGCAGCGCCAAGCCGGCCGAGACCGCTCTACGTGGACCGACCCAGGCCGCAGCTACGCCCGTCGCTCCCGCCGACGGTTCCGTCTTGCCGACTGCCGTCGCCCCTGTCGCCGCCGGCTCGGCGTCGGCCGGAACTTCGCCCTCTATAGAGACAGAGGCGGGTGTCGCCCCCGAGGCCAAGATCCAGGCCGCCGCGGACACCCCGGACTTCCAGGTCCCCGCCCCGCTCGCAGCCGCCCCCACGACGACGCCCGCCGCCCACGCCGCACCGCTCGCCGCGACCTCCGAGACCGTCGCCAACCTGACGGCGCAGATCTCCAAAAAGCTGGGCGGCCAATCCACCAAGTTCGACGTCGAACTGAACCCGGCCGGCCTGGGCCGCGTCAGCGTCTCGGTCGAGATCGCCGCCAGCGGCAAGATGACCGCGGCCATGTCCTTCGACACCCCGCAGGCCGCCGCCGAACTTCGCGCGCGGTCGCATGAACTGCAGCGCGCGCTTGAGCAGGCCGGTTTCGACCTGTCGGGCGGCCTCTCGTTCGATGTCGCCGGTGACCGCAGCCACGGACGTGGCGCGCCCCAGCAGCAGCAGACCGACGACGCCGCCTGGCGAGGCCGGGCCTTCCAGGCCGTGCTCGCCGCCGGCGAGACCGTGGAAGCGGCCAGCTCGCTCGCACTCAATTACGGACGCCGGTCGACCACCGGCGTCGATGTTCGGATCTAGGGAACAGACATGGCTATCGATCCCACAGCCGGCGCTGGCGCCACGCCCAAAGCGGCGGACACCGGCCGCACGCGCATGGCTGACAGCTATGAGTCCTTCATGAGCCTGCTCACCGCGCAGATCAAAAACCAGGATCCGCTGTCGCCGATGGACTCCACCCAGTTCACCCAGCAACTGGTGCAGATGACCGGCGTCGAGCAGCAATTGCTCACCAACGACCTGCTCGAAAAGCTGGTCTCCAACACCGGGTCAGGCATTCAGACCTCGGTCAGCCTGCTGGGCCGCGAAGTCCGCGCGATGAACAGCAGCGCCAAGCTGACGGCCGGCCAGGCCGAGTGGGGCTACAAGCTCGACCGCGACGCCACGGACGTCTCCGTCGAGGTGGTCGACGAGTACGGCAAGACCGTCCAGGTGATCAAACCCACCGAGAACAAGGCCGGCGACCACACCCTTATATGGGACGGCAAGGACCGCACCGGGCAGCAGCTCCCCAATGGAGGGACCTACACCCTGCGGGTCACGGCCAAGGACTCCACCGGCGCCGCCGTACCGGTCACCAACTTCGTGCAGGGCGTCGTCACCGGCGTCGAACAGGTGGACGGCCAGACCATGCTCACCGTCAATGGCGTGCGGGTCAGTTGGGAGTACGTCACCTCGATCGCCGAGGCGCCCAAGCCCCCGGTGACAACGCCTGAACCTGAGCTGACCGCCTGAGCGACGACCCCACCGAAATCATAGTGAACATGAGCATCTGCAAAACAGCCTGTCTGGGCGTCGCAACCTCCGCGAACCCAGGCGTTGCCGGCCGCGCAAATGCTAACGCCTATCGCCGCGCCTTTCCGCAAGGTGAGCCTGCCGCCAAGCAGCCGGGCGTCGATGGGTTGGGGAAAAGCGGCGAGGCGCCCCTTGACGCTCCGACCATCGCCCTTGCCGCAGAGTTCAACAGACTAATCAGCAGACAGAAAATCTGCCCCCAACTTTCGAATATCACGCCACCATCGGATCAATGCTTGAAGAACTAATCAATATTAATAGGTAATTCCTCGCGTTAATCACCATTAACATCGAACGACATCTTAGACTGTATCAGAATCGTACACGGAGGGGCCATGAATAAGCTTTTGTTTACTATCGTGATTCACCGGCTGTTATGCCCCCTCCGCTACCTTCGGCCCGAACAGTGATGGTCGGAAAGGCGTAAAGCCATGTTGCAACAACAGCAGACGCGCACGAACAGCCGCGGCGAGGCCTATGTCATCGGCCCGACGGGTGCGCCTTTGACGTTGAATGATCTGCCGCCCGCCGACACCGGTCGCTGGGTGATCCGGCGCAAGGCCGAGGTCGTGGCCGCCGTGCGCGGTGGACTACTGACCCTGGACGAGGCGTGCGAGCGCTACACCCTGACCAACGAGGAATTCCTCGCCTGGCAGAAGTCGATCGACCGCCATGGCCTGGCGGGCCTGCGGACCACGCGGCTTCAGCAATATCGCTGAGCCCGCGCTCCGCTAGACTTTAGGGTTTGGGAATGCGACCGCGCCGGCCTCCGGCGCGGTCGCATTCGTTTTCAGCGCTGATATGGCGCGCCGAGCAGGTTGACGTCGGACAGCTTGCGCACGGTCACCACGATCCGCTCCCGCTCGCCGGCCCGCCGCTCGACCAGCAACCGCGCCACCTGGGCGTCGTCATGGAAGGCGTGCCCCTTGATCGCGTCGAGGATCGCCTTGGCGAGGTTGTCGAGGTCGATCCAGGGCGGGTCGCCGACATACTCCATCATGATGTCGACCGAGAACTCGCCCCACGACGGACGCGCTCCGCGCCAAGCCTTGCGGAAGAACTCGTAGACCAGCGGCTTGTAGTATTTCGACTGAGTGGTCAGGCCGTCCACGACGATCTCGAAGAGGCCCTCGGCCTCCCGCGCGCGCACCTTTCCATGATGGGTCCAGCTATCGTCCATGGCGCTCCATAATCCGTGCGCGTCTTGCAGTCTCGCGCCCGTTCGTTAAACCGGCCCTGCGTAGCAATCGGAGCCCTTGACCATGACCGCGACCCGCACCGAAACCGACACCTTCGGCCCTATCGAGGTCGCGACCAATGTCTACTGGGGCGCGCAATCCCAGCGGTCGATCGGCAACTTCAAGATCGGCTGGGAAAAGCAGCCCAAGCCGATGATCCGGGCGCTGGGCATCGTCAAGCGCGCCGCGGCCGAGGCCAATATGGAACTCGGCAAGCTCGACCCGAAGATCGGCGCGGTCATCGTCGCCGCCGCCCAGGAAGTCATCGACGGCAAGCTCGACGACCACTTCCCGCTGGTGGTCTGGCAGACCGGCTCGGGCACCCAGTCGAACATGAACGCCAACGA
>JBEBYB010000213.1:0-5029 GCA_040391295.1 Phenylobacterium sp.
CGACTTCGGCGCCTTCGTGAACTTCTTCGGCGCCAAGGACGGCCTGGTCCACGTCTCGCAGATCTCCAACGAGCGCGTCGCCAAGGTCTCCGACGTCCTGACCGAAGGTCAGAGCGTGAAGGTCAAGCTCCTGGGCTTCGACGATCGCGGCAAGACCCGCCTGAGCATGAAGGTCGTCGACCAGGAAACTGGCGAAGACCTGTCGGGCAAGGTCTCGGCCGAGGCTGAAGAAGCCTAAGGCTTCCACGCCATCCAGGTGAATTGAGAGGGCGGCCGCAGCGATGCGGCCGCCCTTTTCATTGGTGCGTTGCGGGCCAGTCGGTAGGCTCGGCCCATGTGCAACGAGTTCCAGCGCCATAAGCTGCTGACCGCGGCGATCGAGGAGTTCGATCAGCGCTCGCTGCCGCTGTTCAAGTGGCATGACGGCCTGATCCCCAACCTGGACGCTCAACCCTCGATCAAGATCCGCGACAGCGCCGTGATCGTCCGGCTGCGCGACGGGACCCTGAGCGGGACGGCCGCGACCTGGGCCTGGCCCGGCCCGCGCGGGGCGCCGGTGTTCAACTTCCGCTCCGAAGGCCGGGACTTCGCCCAGAGCGACCGGGTGCTGATCCTGGCCGACGGCTTCTTCGAATACACCGCCCCCCAGGCGCCCAAGGTGAAGCTCAAGGATCGCCACATCTTCACCATGACGGGCGAGACCTGGTTCTGGATCGCCGGGATCGTCAAGGAGGGCTGCTTTTCCATGCTGACCACGACGCCGGGGGCCGACATCGCGCCCTACCACGACCGCCAGATCGTCACGCTCGGCCCGGAGGCCGGCCTGGACTGGTTGGCCTTGTCCCGGCCGCAGGGCGATCTGCTCCGCCCGTCGCCAGCCGGAACCTTCACCGTGCGGACCCTGCGCAAGGACGGGGTGGACCGGGCGTAGGGGCGACTCGCTGGCCGCGAACCTTTGTCCCTCCCATCAAGATGAGGGGCCATCGCATATGGGGCCGGCCGGCGTTCCGATCGTCATCCCCGGCCGCGTATGCGTGCCGGGGATCCATACGCGTCGGCCTTTCCGGCGTGTTCGGTGGTTATGGATGGCCGGGTCCTGCCGGCCCGGCCATGACGAACACATAGAGAAGATCCATGAGGGAGGAAAAGAGCAGGTTCAGGCGATCTCGCGGGCTTGCTCCAGCGCCTTGTGCATAGTCTGGCTTAGTTGTTCGGCCCGGAAAGGCTTGCGAAGCAACGGCCAGACCAGGGCCTGCGCCCCGTCGGTGAGACGCTCGCCGCCATAGCCTGTGGTCAGCATGATGGGCAGGTCTGGGTCCAGGGCCTGGGCGGCCTTGGCCAGGTCGACCCCGCTCATGCCGCCGGGCATGACGATGTCGGAGATCAGCAGGTCGAAGCTTTCCCCCGCGTGCAGTCGGGCCAGAGCGCTCGGACCGTCGGGCGCGCCCTCCACGTGACAGCCGAGATCGACCAGCAGGCCCTCGGTGACCGCTCGAACCGCCGCGTCATCCTCGACCAGCAACACCCGCACGCCCTGGGCCCAAGGACCCAAGTCGACATATGCCGGGGGCGGCGGCTGTCTCGCGGTCTCGGCGTCGGCGGCCGGCAGATAGAGCGCGACCGTCGTTCCAAAGCCGATCGAGGAGTCGATGGTGACCGCGCCGCCGGCCTGGTTCACGAAGCCATGGACCTGGGCGAGGCCCAGCCCGGTCCCCTTGCCGATGTCCTTGGTGGTGAAGAAGGGCTCGAAGGCCCGCTCCAGCGTCGCTGGTTCCATGCCGCCGCCGTTATCGGACACCGCCACGACCACGTAGTCGCCGGCCGCCAGTTGCGCGACCTCGCCTTCCGCCAGGCTGCGACGCTCGGTGGAGATCTCGACATCCCCGCCGGCGTCCGACGCGGCGTCGGCGGCGTTGACCACCAGGTTCAGGAGCGCGGCTTCGAACTGGGCCGGGTCCAGCCGGCCGCAGCCCACCGCGCCCTTGTGATGGATGGTGAGGTTGACCGCCTCGCCGATCGCGCGGCGCACCAGGGGTTCGATCTGCTCGATCAGGGCGGTCACATCGACCACGTCGAGCTTCAGCTCCTGGCGGCGCGAGAAGGCGAGAAGCTGGCGGGTGAGGCGCTCGCCCCGCCGTCCGGCGGCCAGGGCCGCTTCGGCCAGGCGGGTAACCCGGGAGGTGTCGTCGGGACGCTTCAGGATCAGGTCCAGTCCGCCGATCACCACGGTCAGCAGGTTGTTGAAGTCGTGGGCGACGCCGCCGGTCAGGCGCCCGACCGTCTCCAGGCGTTGAGCCTGGGCCAGGGCGGCCTCGGTCCGGTCCCGTTCGATCAGACTTTGCTCCAACTCGCGGGTGCGTTCGGCGACGCGCAGTTCAAGGTCGCGGCGAGCGTCGACGATTTCGGTGACGTCGCTGGAGGTTCCGAACCAGTGATGGTCGCCGGCCTCGTCGTGGATCGCCGTGGCGCGTCCGTTGACCCAGCGCCAGACCCCGTCGTGTCGGCGTAGGCGGTACTCGATGTCGTAGGGCAACCCGCCCCTGACGGCCTGATCCCAGGCCTGCTCGACCCCGTCGCGGTCCTCGGCATGAACGGCGTCCAGCCAGCCGCGGCCCAGATGCCGGGCCGCGGCCACGCCGGTGAACGCCTCCCACTGAGGGCTGAGATAGTCGCAGGCGCCGTCGGCGCGGGTGGACCAGATGAGTTGGGGCAGGCTGTCGAGCAGGGCGCGGGTGCGGACCTGGCCGGCGCGTAGGGCGTCCTCGGACTGCTGCTGGGCGGCGACGCCTCGAAGCACGGCGACGCGGATCGCCCGAACGATGACCACCGTGGTGGCCGCGGTGACGACGAACGTCACGAACAAGGCGTAGTTCGCCCCGCCGCCCCAGAACGCCAGGACGGTGAGCGCGCTGGCGGCGGTGGCCAGCAGTCCGCCGCGCGCGCCGGCGATCAGGGTGGCGAACAGGATCGCCGGGTAGAAGATCATGTAATCGGGGGGATCGGCCACCATCAGGTCGAGGGCGGCGCGTAGCGCGGCGGCGACGGCGACGGCGCCGAGGGCGGCCGCGTAGGCGAGCGTCGGGCGTGTGATCGCCGTTGCAAACCGCTGCGCCCATCGTCCCATCATGGCGCTGTCATCGCCCCCCACGAAGTTCCGGCGATACCGAACCCCCAAAAGGCCGCGAGGTAAAGCGTCACTGAGAATTCACTGGGCCCGCCGACGCCGGCGGGCCCAGTCGAAGGCTTAGCGCGGAGCCATGCGGATGGCGCCGTCCAGGCGGACGTCTTCGCCGTTGAAGTAGCCGTTGGTGATCATGGTCAGGGCGAGCTGAGCATAGTCTTCGGCGTTGCCGAGGCGCTTGGGGAACGGCACCGAGGCGGCCAGGGCTTCCTTCACCTGCGGCGGCGCGCCGTTCATCAGCGGGGTGTTGAAGATGCCCGGCAGGATGGTGTTCACCCGGATGCCTTCGCTGGCCAGGTCGCGAGCGATCGGCAGGGTCATGCCGACCACGCCGCCCTTGGACGCCGAATAGGCCGCCTGGCCCATCTGGCCGTCTTCAGCCGCGACCGAGGCGGTGTTGACGATGGCGCCGCGTTCGCCGTCTTCCAACGGGGCCAGGTCCAGCATGCCCTTCGCCGACTTGGCGATGCAGCGGAAGGTGCCGACCAGGTTGATCTGGATGATCAGGTTGAAGGCGTCGAGCGGGAAGTGCTTGGTCTCGCCGGTGGCCTTGTCGCGGCCGGCGGTCTTGATGGCGTTGCCGGTGCCGGCGCAGTTGACCAGGATGCGTTCCTGGCCGTGGGCGGCGCGGGCCTTGGCGAAGCCGGCGTCGACATCTTCTTCGGAGGTCACATTGACCTTGCAGAAGACGCCGCCCACTTCTTTGGCGACCGCCTCACCCTTGGCTTCGTTCATGTCGAAGATGGCGACCTTGACGCCCTGGGCGGCCAGTTGGCGCACAGTGGCCTCGCCGAGGCCCGAGGCGCCGCCGGTGACGACGGCCGCAATGGAGGAATCGAGTTTCATGGACGCTTGGCTCCCGTTCACGTCTAGTATGGTCTGGTTATCTGAGGCTTTAGCTTGATGAGCGCGAACTCAAAAGCGTCACCCCACGTCAATGGAGCGGCTTTCGACGCCAAGGATCCGCTGAATCCGTCCCGGGCGCTCGTGCCCGCGGTGGCGCGGATCAACGAGCAGCGCGTGGCTCGCGGCTTCTGGCCCAAGATCCGGCGAGTCGCGGCCAAGGTGCCGTTCGCCGGCGACGCGCTTTCGATCTGGTTCTGCGCACGTGATCCGGCGACGCCGGCCGGCGCGAAGGCGATGATGATGGCGGGCCTGGCCTATTTCGTCCTGCCCACCGACGCCGTGCCGGACTTCCTGGCGGTGGTCGGCTTCACAGACGACGCCGCCGTCATCGCGGCTCTGCTGGCCATCGTCGGCAAGAACCTCAAGCCGCGCCATAAGGCGCAGGCCAGGAAGCTGCTGGATCAGTTCGCCCGCGACACCGACTGAGATTTCAGGCCGCCTCGGCGCTCGCCGCCGCGGCGGTCGCGGCCTTGCTGGCCTGCATTTCCCGCCAGGTGATGAACAGGGTCGAGACCACCACGATGCCGGCCCCCGCGACGGTCCAGACGCTGGGGATCTCATGGAACAGGGTCAGGCCGACGATCACCGTGAACACCAGGCGGATATAGTCGATGGGGGCCATGGCGGCCGCGTCGCCGATCGACATGCCCTTGATGTAGCAGCCCTGGGTCACGGTCCCCAGCACGCCCATCAGGATCAGCAGCAGCAGGTCGAAGGGCTCGGGCCAGCGCCAGGTGAAGAGCGCTCCGGGGATGCCCATGAGCAGGCCGAGCGCGGCGGCCCAGACCAGCAGCACCATCGGCGAGTGGTCGCGGGTCATCACCTTCATGCCGGTGATGGTGAGGGCGAACAGGAAGGACGAGGCCAGCATGGCCAGGGCCGGCCAACCGATGGCGAACTGCCCGTTCATCCCCGGCAGCAGCATGATCAGGACGCCGATGA
>JBEBYB010000214.1:0-5018 GCA_040391295.1 Phenylobacterium sp.
CCTACCCGCCGACCGCGATCCAGCGGCGCGGCCATTTCCAGCCGAGGGCCCGGACCTCGCCGGGTTTCAGGGCCAGGGACTTGACCATCTGGGGGGAGAGTTCGCTGATCGCATGGACCGGCTCCAGGCCGCCGACCGGGCTGGCCGCGACGCCGCCGATCAGCATGGCGCGGTCGATGGCGGTCCACTCGGCCTTGGCGCGGTCCTCATGGCCGACGGCGAAGAAATGGCGCAAGGGCTGGGGCTCTCCGGCCAGTTCCACCATCACCCCGATCATCCAGCCGCTGCCCATTGCCGCTCCATAGACCCTCTGATCGTCGCCGACCCAGCACAAATGCTCGACTTGTCACGCTTTGGCGCGATGATCGGCGAATCAGCGTTTTTCGGTGGAGTGCGTAGTGCCCGCGTCGTTCGATGACATCGAAATGGGACAGGTGGTCTCGCTAGGCGAGCTGCCGGTGGATCCCGCCGCCCTGGAGGCCTTCATCGCCGCCTTCGCCCCCGGCTGGCCGATGGAGCGCGGGGCGCCCGACGCCATGATCTATGCGATGTGGTGCCGTCTTGACGCCGCCTCGGCGCTGGAGTGGCCGCAAACCAAGCGGCTGGGCGTCGACGCCCTGCGCTGGGCCCGCAACCCGCCGGCCGGCGAGGTGCTGCGCGGCCGCATGACGGTGATGGGCAAGGATCCAGTCGGCGAGGGCAAGGGCATCGTCATCGCGCAGCACGACTTGCTGGACGAGGCCGGGCGGCTGGTCTTCTCCTGCCTGACCCGCAGCGTCTTCGCCCGGTAGCGCGCCTCCACCCAACAGATCGTCATGGCCGACCTCTTGTGTCGGCGATCCATAAACGGCGCGCTCGCGGATTTGCCTGCAGCGCAGCCGTTTATGGATCGCCGGGACAAGCCCGCCGATGACGAACTGGAATGGAAAACGGCGGGCCCTTTCGAGCCCGCCGTTTCAGTTCAGTGCGGTTGCCGCCTTGGTTTAGGCGTTCGCGGCTTGCGGCGTTTGCGGCGCGCGCATCATGGCCAGGGCCAGAAGACGGTCCCAACCGGCCAGCGAGATCAGGTGAGCATAGATCTGGGCCAGGGCGCCGTTGTCGCGCAGCTCGGTGTACTTCTCGATCGGCAGGGCGTTGAGCTTGGTTTCCGACACGCCGAAGTACTCGGCGATCTTCTGCGTCTCGCCGGGGGTGCCGTCCGGGTTGGTCGGGACGAAGTTCGCGGTCTTCACCTCGAACAGGTCCAGGTCGGTCAGCAGTTGCACGAAGCTCTGGGTGCGCTGGCGCTCGGTCTCGTAGTCGTTGCAGAAATTGATGCAGTTCTGCGTGTACTCGGTCGGCTTGCCCTCGGCGTCGAAGAACGGCAGGTCGGCTTCGGCGCCGTCAACGATGAACTCGGCGGCGCGGTCGATGCACAGAATCATCTGACCCGCGGCGCTGTCGTTGGCGTAGACGAACGGATAGCGGCGGATATAGGCCGGCACATAGGCGCCCGCCTCGAAGTAACCGGCGTCGGTGAGGTACATGTTCTCACCGGCGTTGAGGCCCATCACCGCCAGCGGGATCTTTTCGTCGCCGACGAAGATGATCGGGCTCGAAAGCGCGGCGACGCCGAACTCGGTGACCGTCAGCGGGACGGCGTGGCCGTCCTTGGCGAACTTGAACGGTCCGTCCAGGCGCTTGATGCCCATGCTCTTGTGCAGGTCGACGGAAAGCGGTTCCGGCTTGGAATAGAACAGCACGTTGCCGGAGATCTGGCCCATGTCGGGCTGAGTTGCAGTCGCCATGAAATACCTTCGATGATCCTGGGCGCTTAAATGTGTCTGCGCTGGCGGGCTGTTCTTTTCGATTCTAGCCCGTCCGGCGAAGTCCGCGCTTCTACCCGATCGCGCGGACGCCAGCAAACATACTCGCGTCCGGCTTGCCTCCGCCGGGCCGAACCGCTTCAATCTGTCCCATACTAGCAAGCCGCCAAGGCGACATACCGGAGGATATATTTTGGCAATCTTTTATCCCGACATTCTTGATCAGAAGACCGCGCCCCGCACATTCACCTATGGGGACAAAGACGTCATGCTGTACGCGCTGGGCGTCGGCATGGGCCAAGACCCGATGAACGAAACCGAGCTGCCGTTCGTCTACGAAAAGGGCCTGAAAGTCATTCCGACCGCCGCCACCGTGCTGGCCGGAAGCGGACGCGCCAACGCCGGCCCCGCCCCGGTGATGCCGGAGGGCCACCGCCCCAGCCAGATCAACTTCCTGATGGTCGTCCATGGCGAACAGAAGGTCGAACTGCACAAGCCGCTGACCGCCGGCGGCACCTACACCGCCCAGGGCCGCACGGCCGGCGCCTTCGACAAGGGCGAGGGCAAGGGCGCGGTGATCATCAACGAAACCGTGTGGACCGACGAGAAGGGCGAGAAGGTCGCCACCCTGACCGGCTCGACCTTCGCCCGCGGCGACGGCGGCTTCGGCGGCCCCTCGGAAGGCGCGCCGGAACCGCACGTGGTCCCGACCCGCGCGCCGGACATCTCGGTGGACTTCACCACCCGTGAAGACCAGGCCCTGCTCTACCGGCTGAACGGCGACCGCAACCCGCTGCATTCGGATCCGGACATCGCCCGCAAGGCCGGCTTCCCGCGTCCGATCCTGCACGGGCTGTGCACCTACGGCATCACCTGCCGCGCCGTGCTGCAGGCGATCACCGACTTCGATCCCGACCAGATCTATTCGCACCAGGCGCGCTTCTCGGCCCCGGTCTTCCCCGGCGACACCATCACGGTGGACCTCTGGAAAGACGGCAAGAACATCTCGTTCGAAGCCCGCGTCAAAGAGCGCAACGTCACCGTGATCAAGAACGGCCTGACCGTCCTGCGCTAGGCCAGATGCTCCCCCACGGGGGAGCTGTCGGTAAGGCCGACTGAGGGGGACTTTGACTCTTTTCTGAGCCGAAGCCCCCTCCGTCTCGCCGCGGAGCCTGTCCTCGGGTCGACCGTTGGTCGAGCCCGGGGGCGACGAGCCACCTCCCCCAAACCGCGCCGCGCGCTGGGGGAGGATCTGGCCGTGTCCGTCCTATGGCCGACCCATCCGGTAAAACACCGTCGGGCGCATCGGATCGTCCTGCGCGTGCCCCGGCCCCGGGAAACCGCTGAGGGCGGCGTCATAGGTCATGCCGAGGCGCTCCATCACCGCGCGGGAACGCAGGTTGATCGCCGCGGTGATGCAATCGATCTCGGCCAGGTCGAGGCGAGTGAAGCCGTCATGCAGGACGGCCCTGGCGGCTTCGGTCGCATAGCCATGGCCCCAGGCGTCACGGCTGAGCCGCCAGCCCATGTCGATGAAGGGCGGGATCGGCAGCTCCTCGAAGGACGGCATCAGCCCGCAGGCCCCGATGAAAGCGCCGTCCTGGCGCCGCTCGATGGCGAACCGGCACATGCCCAGCCGCGCGAAGGCGTCGTGGGCGCGGTCCATATAGGCCTGGGCGCGCTCGCGGGTGAGCACTCCGCCAAGCCAACGCATCACCTCCTCGTCGCGGGACATGGCGGCGAAGGATTCGAGATCCGCATCGCGCCACTGGCGAAGGATCAGGCGCTCGGTCTCGATCATCGACGCGCCACATAGACGACATGGCGCAGCAGCGGGTGATCGGCCGCCAGGCGCGGATGGTCGAAGTCGCGGGCCGGATCGGCCGTCATGCCGATGCGCCGCATCACCCCCTGGGACGCCAGGTTGGTGTCGGCGGTGAAGGCCAGTATCTCGGGGGCGTCCAGATTGGCCAAGCCCCAGGCCAAGACGGCCGCCGCGGCCTCCGAGGCCAGCCCCTGGCGCCAGACCTCCGGGATCATTCGCCAGGCCATCTCGACCCCAGGTCCCACCGGCAGATCGCCCGGCGCGATGGGGTCCAGACCGCAGAGACCGATGATCTTGTCATCGGTCTTCCGCGCCACGCCCCAGAGGCCGTAGCCATGGGCCGCGATGTGAGCGTTCAGCCGGTCCATCATGACGTCGCTCTGAGCGCGGTCCTTGACGTTGGCCACCCAGTAACCGACTCGCGGATCGCCGGTCAGCGCCGCGAAAGCCTCCCGGTCTTCCTCGCGGTAGGCGCGAAGGATCAGGCGTTCAGTCTCGATCATGCAACGACGTTACATGATCCCGGGCCGTGAGAGCTAGACCGGACGCGGACCAGCCAGGGCGCCGTAGAGGTCGGTGCGGCGGTCGCGGAAGAAGCCCCAGGCGGCGCGGTGGGTGGCCAGGAAGTCCAGGTCGAAGCTGGCCTGGACGATCCCCTCCTCCGAACCCAGCTCGGAGACCAAGTCGCCGCGATGGTCGGCGATGAAGGACGAGCCGTAAAAGGCCTGGCCGCCGGTCGGATAGTTCTCCCACGGCTCGAAGCCGATGCGGTTGGCGCCGACCACCGGGATCACGTTGGAGACCGCGTGGCCCTGCATGGCGCGCCGCCACGGCAGGGCGGTGTCCAGGGTCGGATCGTGCGGCTCTGAGCCGATGGCGGTCGGATAGAGCAGAATCTCCGCGCCCATCAGGGCCATGGCGCGGGCGCATTCGGGATACCACTGGTCCCAGCAGATGCCGACGCCGATCTTGCCGAAGCGGGTGTCCCAGACCTTGAAGCCGGTGTCGCCGGGCCGGAAGTAGTACTTCTCCTGGTAGCCGGGGCCGTCGGGGATATGGCTCTTGCGATAGACGCCCATCAGCGAGCCGTCGGCGTCGATCATCACCAGGCTGTTGAAGTAGTGCGGGCCTTCACGCTCGAAGATCGAGACCGGGATCACGACGCCCAGCTCGGCGGCCAGCGGGGCCAGTTCGGTCACGCACGGATGTTCGCGCCAGGGATAGGCGTGGGCGAACCAATGCTCTTCCTGGGTGACGCAGAAGTAGGGACCCTGGAACAGCTCCGAGGGAAGGATCACCTGGGCGCCATTGGCGGCCGCCTGGCGGATGAAGCCCTTGGTCTTCTCGATATTGGCCGCCATGTCCAAGCCGTAGGAGGTCTGGATCGC
>JBEBYB010000215.1:0-5016 GCA_040391295.1 Phenylobacterium sp.
TCGCCAGCTCGCTCATTGCTACTTGCCCAAAGGGGGCCGTCCATACATGACGAAGTGAAGGTGCGCGCCCCTCGCTCGCTCCGCCCCAAATGCTACCAAGGGTTACCCGGTGCTCGCAGCTCCCTTCCAAAGCGATTTGGATTGGGGCAGTGTTCTTCCAACGCAGCGAGCAGGGAGACATCGATGATCAGAAGCAGTCTGGCAGCCATCGTCTTGATGGCCTTCGCCCTACCGGCGGCCGCTCAGAACAGCCACTGCACGCTCGTGCCGGCGACCGCCCAGGTGGAGGTGCGCGGCCCCGACAACGTGATCCCCGCGCAAATCACCGTGCGCGGCATCACCTGCCCGCGCGGCTTCACCTCGGAGACGATCGGGCCGATCACCCGTTGCCGCCAGCCCGGCTCGGTGCGGTTGGAGAACCGCGAGCCGCGCCGCGATTGCTACGCCGCCCTGAACCTCGGACCAGTGCGCGCGCCGGCCGTGCAGAACCGCCCGACCGCGAACTGCCCCAGCCAGCCGACCCTGAGCAGCATCATCGCCCTGCGCGGCCGCAATGTCGGCTGGCAGGACGTGACCCTGACCGCGCCGCAAGGCACGGGCCTGACGGTCGAGCACCTGCGCGCCGTCGGCGGCCGCACGCCGGCGGCCGAAGATCCGCAGCGCCAGGACTGCTTCGCCTTCGATTGCCGATTGGTGCGGCTGACCTTCCGGCCGAACACCCCGGCGCGCGTGGACCTGTCGCTCTCCACCCCAGGCACGGCCGCCACGCCGGTCAATATCGCGATCAATAGCGAAGCGACCTGCCCGCCGAGATAGTCGGGCAAGCCCGCCGGTTCAGGTGAGAGCCGGGACCGGCGGTTCGGTGTACGAGGCGCTGGCCGTCAGCACCTCGTCCGGCACGGCCAGCATCGCCCGGTACTGCTCCGCCGGATAGGCCAGGTGCGGCTTGTCGGCGGCATAGGGCGGCTGCGCCACCGGGCTTGGTCCCGCATAGGGCTGCGGGGCCGCGAACATCGCCGCTTCGGCCGCGTCGATGCCGGCCTTGGCCAAGGTGGTCGGGTCGATCCAGCGCGCCGGGTCGATGGCCGCGCTCGAACAGGCCACTTCAAGCGTCATCTGGTCAGGTCCGGCGAAGTAGATCGACAGGCACATGCCGTGGTCGATCGGTCCGATCACATTGATCCCGTGGCTGCGGATGCGGTCGCGCAGGGCCAGCAGGTCTTCCTCGCTGTCGGCCCGGAACGCCAAATGTTGCAGCGTGCCCGGCGCGCTCGGCAGGGCGCCGTTGCCGGCATGGGTCTTGCCGATCTCAATGGGGATCTCGTCCACCTTGGGCAGTTGCACGATCGAGAAGTAGCTGTGGTCGTTCATCCGCAAGAAGGCGTGCAGGCCGCCCGGCACCCCGTGCATGTCGAACAGCGCCACCAGCGGGCAGCCCATGACCTGCGAAAAGAACGCGATGTGTTTCTTGATGTCCCCGGCCATGAAGGCCAGGTGGTGAATACCAGTCGGTTGCTGTCCCACGGGGGTGTCCTCCGGTCGTCATGTCGTTGCGCTGGGATCTGTGAGCAGCCCGCCCAGCAAGGCGTCTAAAATCATCCGTTCGTGCGCGGCGCGCGCGGGCGCTTGCGTCACGTCGACGTCGAAGCTGACCGCCATCATCGGCGCCAGATTGATCACCCCGGCCGCCGCGGCCTGCAGGGTGATGATCAGGATCTCGGCCGGGAAGGGCTTCAGCGCGCCGCTGTCGATCGCCGCCTTGGCCAGCTCGGCCAGCCGCCGATTGCGCGGGCCGATCAGGTGGGCGTCCAGCCATTCCAGCCGCTCGCCGCCGGCCATGCCTTCCAGGGCCACGATCCGCCCCAGGGCCGGGTGCCGCCAACTGATCTGCAGGAACATCCGCATCGCCATCCGCAGCTGGACTTCCGGCGGGGTGTCCATCGCCGCTTCCAGCAGCCGTTCCTCCTCGGCGATCACCGCGCGGAGTTGCAGCATGGCCGCGCGCCAGAGCTGGAACTTGTCTTCGAAATGATAGTGCAGGGTGGCCTGCGAGACGCCGGCCTCGGCGGCGATCTGCGCCATGTTCGCGCGCTCGAACCCTAGCCGCGAGAACAGCTCCAGCGCCGCCTCGCGAATGCGGATCGCCGTCTGCGGCCCCTTGCGGGCCGGCGCCTGCGCCAGGGCCTTGGCCATCGCTTGACTCCAGAGCCAGTATTCCTGACTTTGTAATCAGAAATTCAGCCCGGAGCAACGGGCGGTGGGAGGCGACATGCGGATACTGCGAGAGCCCTACGGCTACGCCTATGCCGAGAAGAGCCGGCTGAAGGAGACCTATGGCGGCCCCGAGGGCCAGGTCTTCGTGGAGTGCATGCGCATCCGGCCGCAGGAGGGCGAGTCGAAGACCGTCATCCTGTTCAGCCACCCGATCGGCGGCGGCTCGTTCCTGCCGATGGTCACCGCCCTGGCCAGGGCCGGTCGCCACGTCATCTATTGCAACACCCGCTATCGCGGCAACGACACCGCCCTGATCCTCGAGAAGTGCGTCCTTGACCTCGGCGCCTGCATCGCCGATCTGAAGCAGCGGTTCGGCTACGAAAAGGTGGTGCTGAGCGGCTGGTCCGGCGGCGGCTCGCTGTCGCTGTTCTACCAGGACCAGGCCGAGCATCCGACGATTACGCAGACCCCGGCCGGCGACCCGGTCGACCTGGTGGCCGCGAACCTCCAGCCCGCCGACGCCGTCCTGCTGCTGGCCGCCCATGTCAGCCGCTCGGTCACCATGACCGAGTGGATCGATCCTTCGATCCTCGACGAGGACCGGCCGTTCGAACGCGACCGCGAGCTGAACATCTATGATCCAGATTGCCCGAACCAGCCGCCCTATAGCCAGGCCTTCGTCGCCCGGTTCCGCGCCGCTCAGATCGAGCGCAACCGCCGCATCACCGCCCGCGCCAAACAGACCCTGGCCGAACTGAAGGCCAGCGACCCGGACATGGAGCGGCCCTTCGTCGTCTACGGCACCATGTCCGACGTGCGCTGGACCGACCCGACCCAGGACCCGTCCGACCGCCGGCCCTACACCTGCTATCTCGGCGAGCCGCGGATCGCCAATGACGGGCCGGTGGGCCTGGGCCGCTTCACCACCCTGCGCTCCTGGCTCTCGCAGTGGAGCTATGACGAAAGCCGCGCCAACGGCGTCACCAACGGGGCCGGCGTCAGCTGCCCGACCCTGACCATCAACAACACCGCCGACCTCGCCTGCACCCCCAGCCACGCACGGCGGCTGTTCGAGGCCCTAGGGTCGAAGGACAAGACCTACGTCGATATCGAAGGCGCCGATCACTACTACATGGAGCGCCCCGACCTGCTGCCCACCGCCGTGAAGACGGTCACAGATTGGCTGGACGCACGTGGCTTTTGATCCCGCGATGACCGGCGATCTGAGCGCCTGGGCCGACGATTTCAGCGCCAAGCTCGGCGCGCGCGCCCAGCAGGCCGAGGAACTGCGGCGACTGCCAGGCGCCACCCTGGACGACGCTCATGCGGCGAACTTCTTTGGCCTGCTGGCCCCGACATCGCTGGGTGGGGCGGGACTTTCCTTCGCTGAGTTTCTCGACGTGGTGCGCCGCCTGGGCCAGGGCTGCGCCTCCAGCGCCTGGACCCTCTCGTTCCTGGCCCTGCACGTCTGGCTGCTCTGCAAGTTCGAGCCGACGCTCCAGGACGAACTGTTCAAGGACGGCGCCTGGCCGCTCGCCCCCGCGCCGCTGGCGCCCACCGGCAAGGCGCGGAAAGTCGAAGGCGGCTACCAGATTTCGGGTCGCTGGGAGTGGGCCACCGGCATCCACCACGCCGACTGGGTGATGGTGAACTGCCTTGAGGACGGCGCCATGGGGCCGCGTTTCTGCGTCCTGCCGCTGGCCGATGTGGTGGTCGAGGATGTCTGGCGCACGGCGGGCATGGCGGCGACCGGCAGCAACACCATCGTCGCCCAGGACGTCTTCGTGCCCGAGCACCGGACCCTGGCCGCCGTGCTGCTGAAGTTCGCGCCCTCGCCGGGCGAGGCGGTCCATCCGAACACCACCGTGGTCTATCCGATGACCGCGACGCTGGGCCTCGTCGCCGCGACCCCGGCGCTCGGCGCGGCCGAGGGCGCCTTGGCGGCGTTCACCGAGCGCATGAAGGCCAAGGTCCAGGCCTATAGCGGCGCCAAGCAGGGCGAGCTGCCGGTCACCCACCTGCGCCTGGGCGAAGCCATCGCCACCGTTCGCGCCGCCCGGCTGATCTGGGAGGACGCCGTGCGGCTGCTCGAGCGCGACGGCCACCACGGCCATCAGACGCCGATGGAGACACTGCTGGCGTTACGGCTCGCCGCCGCCGACATCGTGCGGCTGGCCAACCAGGCGACCAGCAGCCTGGCCGCCGCCGCCGGCGCTAGTTCCGGCTTCCTGAACGTGCCGCTCCAGCGTCACCTGCGCGACCTGCAGATGATGCGCGGCCATGTGATGTTCGACTGGGACCGCAACGCCCAGATCGCCGGCAAGATCGCGCTGGGCCAGGAACCCGCCGCCTCCGACCTGCTCTAGGGTTCACCCTCAACCCCGCTCATCCCGGCCTTCGCCGGGATGAGCGGGGTTAGGAGCCGATCCAAGCGGGCCTCACCGGCAGCGGGTCACCGTATCGGTCTGACCCTTGGATTTCAGAACGCCGCTGCTCAACACCAGGGTCTGCGCGGTGTCGGCGCAGACCTTCCGCGTCCGCGCGCCGGTCTGGATGGTGGTGATCTCGCGGCCGGTGACCACGGCGCTGTGGCCGTCCGGGGCGATCACCACCTTGTCGATCACCCCGCGCTCGATCGAGGTCGAACCGGCTAGGAACTTGCCCGCCATCGCCTTGGCCTTGGCCCGGTCGCTCTGGCCATAGGGGATCAGTTCGCCCTTCGGCGTCCGGGTCTGGTCGAGGAACACCGCGTCGGGCGTGAAAAGCGCGAAGAACCCGGTCAGGTCGCGGGCGTTCCAGGCC
>JBEBYB010000216.1:0-5008 GCA_040391295.1 Phenylobacterium sp.
ATCCCCCTCAGTCAGCTTCGCTGACAGCTCCCCCAGAGGGGGAGCATCTGGACAGACTACTCCGCCGCCTTAGGCAGATCGTCACCGGCCACCAGTGGTTCGGCGGCCGCCTTGCGGCGTTTGGGGAGCCAGCGCGCGCCGGTGCGGTCCCACAGCCAGTTGAACCGGCGAGCCGCGACCTTGGGGGCGGCCAGCAGCACTGGCGTCAGGATCAGGGTCAGCAGGGTGGCGAACGACAGCCCCCAGACCACGGCGGCCGATAGCTGCACCCACCACTCCGAGCCTGGCGCCTTGTACTCCACATGGAAGCCGTGGAAGTTCGGGTGGACCTGGAACATCAGCGGCAGCAGGCCCACCACCGTCACCAGGGTGGTCAGCATCACCGGCCGGAACCGTTGGGTGGCTGCACGCACCGCCGCTTCGTCGGCGGGGAAGCCGGCGCGGCGCAACTGGTAGAAGGTGTCGACCAGCACGATGTTGTGGCCGACCACGACCCCGGCCAGGGCCACGACCCCGGTGCCCAGCATGATCACCGAGATGTAGTCGAAGGTGTGGGCCAGGTTCACCACCACGCCCAGCAGCACCCCGACCGTGGACAGCGCCACCGCCGACAGCGTGACCAGCACCCCGTAGTAGGAGTTGAACTGCCAGAGCAGGATCACCGCCATCAGGAACAGCGACACGGCCATGGCGGTCAGGAAGAAGGCTGCGGCCTCGCGGCCCTCCTCGTCGGCGCCGGTGAACTTCCAGCGCACGGCGGGGTCGATGTCGGCCTTTTCCAGCCAGGGGCGCAGTTCGGCGATCTTCTGGTTGGCGGCGACGCCTTCGACGGTGTTGGCCTGGATGACCACCAGCCGCTGGCCGTCGCGCCGTTGGATCGACGTCACCTGCTGGGCCGGCACCTGCTTGATGAAGTAGCTGGCGGGCACAGGGCCGAGTTGGGTCGGGATCTTGAGGCTGTCGAAGGCCGCGACGTTGCGGTGTTCCGGCGGGAAGCGGACCCGGATATCGAGCTCGTCGTCGGCGTCGTCTGGCCGGAAGCGGCCGACCAGGACGCCGCCAGTGACGAACTGGATCGCCTGGCCGACGCTCAGCACGTCGACGCCGTAGCGGCCGGCCGCCTCGCGGTCGACGGTGAGGTTCCATTCGATGCCGGGCGAGGTGCGGTTGTCCTCCATCTCATAGAGCTGTGGGTCGCTGGCGAACTTGGCCTTGACGATATCGGCGGCCTTGTTGAGGGCGACCGGGTCCTGGCTGCGAAGCTCGACCTGGACGTCCTTGCCGGTCGGGGGGCCGCCTTGCGGCTCGCGCACCTCGACCTCGATGCCCGGTATATTGGTCACCCGTTTGCGGACGTCGTTGGCGATGTCCTTGCCGATGATCCCCAGTTCCTGGCGTTGCTCGTAGTCGACGAAGTCCAGGCTCAGGCGGCCGACCGTATCATTCGGCGCCTGGTTGGGCCCGCCGCCGGGGTTGGTGGTTCCGGTGCGGGTATAGATCGAGTTGACGCCCTTGACGCCCTTCAGGCGATCCTCGACCTGCCGGACCAGGATGTCCTGGCCCTCGGGCGAGAGGTTGCCGCGGGCCTTCACGTAGACGTTCACATACTCCGGGTCCTGCTGGAGGAAGAACTCGGTCGGCTTGTTCTCCATCTTGAACGCGATCACCACGAGGACGATGACGGCCAGGGTGGCCAGCATGGTGCGGCCCGGGTGGCGGCCCAGGATGTCGATGGTGCGCGCGTACCAGCCCATGAAGCCGGTCATCTCGCGCGGATCGCCGCGTTCCGACTTCTCGATCTGCGCCAGGTGCTCGGCGTCCACCGCGGTCTTGCGCCCGAAGATCGAGCCCAACGCCGGGGTGAAGATCAGGGCGATGAAGATCGAGGCGCCCAGCACGTAGAACAGGGTCATGGGCAGGAAGCTCATGAACTTGCCCGGGATCGAGTTCCAGAACAGGAAGGGCAGGAAGGCGCAGAGCGTGGTCAGGGTGCCGTTCAGCACCGGCCAGAACATGCGCTTGCCGGCGGCCGCGAAGGCCTCCTCCTTGGGCATGCCCTCGGCCATCTTGCGGTCGGCGTACTCGACGACGACGATGCCGCCGTCGACCAGGATGCCGACGGCCAGCACCAGGCCGAACATCACCATCTGGTTCAGCGTCACGCCCATGGCGTTCAACATCAGGAAGGCCAGCATGAAGCAGGCCGGAATGGCCGCGCCGACCATCAGTCCCTGGCGGATGCCCAGGGTGGCGACGATGATCAGCATGACCAGGATGGTGGCGATCAGCAGGCCGCTTTCCAGCACCACCAGGGTGCGGCCGATGAAGTCGCTCTGGTCGAAGATGTAGGAGACCTTGATGGTCTCAGGCCAACGCTTCTGCTCCTCGGCGACGACCTTGCGGACCTCCTTCACGGTATCGAGGATGTTGGCCCCCGAACGCTTGGCGACATCCACCGAGAAGGCGGGTTGGCCGTTGAAGCGGGTGATGTAGGTCGCTTCCTTGAAGGTCCGGCGCACGTCGCCGATGTCGCCGACGGTGATCAGCCGGTCGCCGTTCTTCTTGATCGGCAGGGCCAGGATGTCGGCGGGCGAGTTGACGACGCCGGGGACCTTCACCGCGAACTTGCCGGTCCCCGATTCCAGATTGCCGGCCGGGACCAGCTGGTTGTTGCGCCCGATCACCAGGGCCAGCTCGCCAGGGCTGACGTTGGCCGCCTCCATGCGCACCGGATCGATGGTGACCTCGAGAACTTCCTCGCGGCCGCCGTTCAGATAGACCTCCAGCACGCCGGGCGCGCCTTCTAGGCGGTCCTGCAGGCTGCGGGCGACCTGGAACAGGGTGCGTTCGGGCGCGGCGCCCGACAGCACGATGCCGATGATCGGCTCGCCCGAGGCGTTGGCTTCCTCGATGATCGGTTCCTCGGCGTCCGGTGGGAACTCGCCGCGCGCCAGGTCGACCTTGGCGCGCACCTCGGCCAGGGCCTTGTCCTTGTCGAAGTCGGCTTCGAATTCGAGGTTCACGATCGCCATGCCCTGGCGGGCGACGGCGTTCATCTCCTTGATGCCTTCGATGGTTTGAAGTTCGGTCTCGAGCGGGCGCACGAGCAGGCGCTCGGCGTCCTCGGGACTGACGCCAGGGTAGGGGACCACCACGGCGATGAACGGGAAGTCGATGTTCGGGTCGGATTCCCGTGGCATCGCCAGATAGGCGAACAGTCCGAACAGGCCGGCGATCAAGGTGACGGCCAGCACCACCTTTCGTCGTTTGATCGCGCCGTCGATCAGAGGTCCGATCATAGGCTTGTCTCCTGAAGAGCGGCGGGCGCGCCTAACGCGCCGCGGCCACTCGAACCTTTTGACCCTCGGCCACATACGATTGGCCGACGGTGATCACGCGGGCAGGACCCTTCAGGCCGGTCACCCAGATGCCCTGCGGCGTTTCCTGGATCACATTGACCTTGGCGAAGGCGACCTTGTCGTCGGCCAGCACATACCGCACGCCCTGAAGGCCGCTCGCGTCAAGCACCAGCGAGGACAGCGGCACTAGGTGGGCGGGGCCGACGCCCGAGGCGATCTGGATCGTGGCCGAGAGCCCTGACCTGGTCATCTGCGGATTGGCGGCGGTGATTTCGACCCGATAGGTGCGGGTTTGCGGATCGGCTTCGCGGGCGGCGTAGCGGACCTTGCCGCTCAGGGTCTCGCCTGATACCAGCTTGGCGCTGGCCGTTGCGCCGACCCTGACCTTCGAAGCCTCGGTTTCCGGCAGATCGCCGACGATCAGCAGCGGATTGAGCTCGATCATCGTGCCGCAGGCTTGGCCAGGCGCGAGATAGGTCCCGACCTCGGCTTCGCGATTGTCGAACACGCCGTCGAACGGCGCGCGGATGTTCATCTGCTCCACGCCGACCTCGGCCTGGCGGACAAGGGCCGAAGCGGAGTCGAGGTTGGCCTGGTCCGTCAGGAGCTGGGTCGGTGAGCGAAAGCCTTTGGCGGCGAGGTCAGCCGAGGCCTTGTGCTGGAGTTCCTTGGAGCGAAGATTGGCGCGGGCCTGGTCGAGCAGCGCCTGGCGGGCGTCGAGGTTGAGGCGGCAGAGAACGGCCCCCTTGCGCACCAGCGAGCCCTCGACGGCCGGGGTCGCGGCCACCACGCCGGCGGACTCGGCGCGGGCCACCACGCTGCGGGCCGCTTCGGTGCGGCCGCGGATCATGATGTCATATTCCCGGGCCACTTCGGGCGTGAGCACCGCCTGAACGGTCGGCAGCTCAGCCTTGGCCGACGGGGTGGTCTTGGCCTCGGCCGAACCCGACTTGCCACGATTGATGACCGTGCCGATCGTAAAGGCGAGCGCCAGCACGCCGACCAGGATGATGACGAAAAGGTACTGTGATTTGAGCCGCATCCTGCCGTTTCCTCGCGCAGCAATGGGGTCGCGATCGCATTGAAATCGCGATCGTACGCCCCGGCCCGCCAATTGGGTTGTAGCGCCTTGTGATGCCAGCGTTCTGCGACTGCAAATGAAATCGCGGACAGGTTGCACGTCAGTGGATTAATGTGCCCTCGGCGCCGCAGGATTGCGGCACAGCCTTGCCTGGTCTTTAACCCCGAGACACCGTCAAGAACTGATGGCCTTAGAGAAAGCACCTCGCCTTGAGATATCTGCACACCATGGTCCGGGTCGCCGACCTCGACGCTTCGTTGGACTTCTATTGCCGTAAGCTCGGGCTGGTCGAAGTGTCCCGCAGCGAGAGCTCCGGGGGGCGATTTACCCTCGTCTTCCTCTGCGCGCCCGGCGATGAGGACGACGCCCGGCGAAACAAGGCGCCGATGGTCGAACTGACTTATAATTGGGATCCTGAGGACTATGCCGGCGGCCGCAATTTCGGGCATCTGGCCTACGCCGTCGACGACATCTATGCGGTCTGCCAGCGACTGGCCGATGGCGGGGTGACGATCAACCGCCCGCCGCGCGACGGCCACATGGCCTTCGTCCGCTCGCCGGACGGCAT
>JBEBYB010000217.1:0-4985 GCA_040391295.1 Phenylobacterium sp.
ACAGGATGATCGAGCCTTCGGCCTGGGTGACCTCGTTCAGCACCGCCTTCAGGCGCTCCTCGAACTCGCCGCGATATTTCGCGCCGGCGATCAGCGCGCCCATGTCGAGCGCGTGGAGTTGCTTGTCCTTCAGGCTTTCGGGCACGTCGCCATTGACGATGCGCAGGGCCAGGCCCTCGACGATGGCGGTCTTGCCGACGCCCGGCTCGCCGATCAGGACCGGGTTGTTCTTGGTGCGGCGCGACAGCACCTGGATGGTGCGGCGAATTTCCTCGTCGCGGCCGATCACCGGGTCGAGCTTGCCGTCCCGCGCGACCTGGGTCAGGTCGCGGGCGTAGCGCTTGAGCGCATCATAGCCTTCCTCGGCCGAGGCGCTGTCGGCGGTCTTGCCCTTGCGCATGGCCTTGGCGGCCTCTTCGAGGGCCGCGGCGTTGGCGCCGGCGTCCTTCAAGACCCTGGCCGCGTCACCGCCCTCCTTGGCGATGGCGATCAACAGCCGCTCGGTGGTGACAAAGGCGTCGCCGGCGGCCTTCGCCCCGGCCTCGGCCTCGGCGAAGATGCGCGCGGTCTCGGGCGCCATATAGAGCTGGCCAGAGCCGCCCTCGACCTTGGGTCGTTTGGTCAGCAGGGCGTCGGCGGCCTTGTCGGCTTCATCGGGCCGTCCGCCGGCGCTCTGGATCAGGGCGCGGGACAGGCCGTCCTTTTCTTCAAGCAGCACCTTCAGCAGATGCTCAGGCGCGAGCTGCTGATGGCTGCGGGCGAGCGCAAGGCTCTGGGCCGACTGGATCGCCTGCTTGGCGCGGTCGGAATAGAGATCAATATTCATGGTTTCCCCTGGATAGGCGGACTTGGGGCGTCGCCTCATGCAAGCACGACACCCTTATCCAGGGATGTAGTGTTGCTTTGCCGCCACACAAGACAATCCGGCCAAGGCCGGAGGGTTCCCCACGAAAACCCTCGGTCGATCTAATTCGGCGGGTTGCCGAGATCCTCCCCGCCGGGGGAGGTGGATCGCCGAAGGCGAGACGGAGGGGGCCCCTTCACCCGCTGAAGCGGGGGCGGCTGCATATCGCCCAAGAGTGTCATCCCGGTTTCGGCCGCAGGCCGAAGACCGGGACCCATCAACTCCAGATGGGCCCAAATGTGGCACATGCAGCGCCCCAACTCCGTAGTCGGAGCGAATGGGTCCCGGCCTTCCGCTACGCTCCAGCCGGGATGACACCTCTGGGGTTTTAGCCCTTCTCCCGGAGGAGCATCTCCACGGTGCGGGACGACCTACTGCCGCGCCATCTCGGCCTCGCCGACCGCGTCGCCGTCCAGGTCCTGGTCGGCGTCCATGGTGACGGTCACGGTCCGCAGGGCGCCGGTGAAGGTGAACGGGTGGGCGTAGTCGCCGACCGCGCTGCCCCGGTCGCGGCCGATATCGAGCCCCGACCAGGAAATCAGCGTCATGAAACCCAGATGGGTCGAGAGCTCGCCGGCCGGCTGGCCGTCGATGGTCAGGGTGAAATGACGGCCGTCGTCCTGGATGACCCGCACCCCGAGCTTGCGGCGACCCGGCGCGATCTGCTGGTCCGAACTGACCGTGGTCCGCAGACCGCCGATGTTCAGGGTGTGGTGCAGCCGGCCGCCACGAACGAACAGGCTGTAACCGCTGGTGGCGTCGCCATGGGCGATCAGCACCCCCTCGTCGCCCGCGCCCAGATTGACGTCAGCCTCGATGAAGTAGGACCGCGAGCGCACGTCGGGCGCGCAGTCTCCGGGCAGGTGGCCCATGCCCTTGTGGAAGACGAAGGTCTTGCGGTGCCCCTGGTGACGCAGGGCGTTCTCGGCGAAACGCGGGCCGAAGCGATCATCCAGCGGCAGGACGTTGCAACGCTCGGCCTGGGTCCACCATTCATCGACCAGGGCCTTCAGGCGCTCCGGCTCCTGCTCGGCCAGGTCCTGGGTTTCCGAGAAGTCGGCGTCGAGGTGGTAGAGTTCCCAGCGGTCTGCGTCGAAGGACGCGCCGGGCGGGTGGAAGGCGACGGCTTTCCAGCCGTCCTTCCAGAGGCCGCGATGGCCGAACATCTCGAAATACTGCGGGCTCGCCTTCGAAGACGCGGCGGGATCGGTGATCGAGGCGGCGAAGCTGACCCCCTCGATCGGCATCTGCGGCACCCCGGCGATGACGTCCGGGGAGGTCAGGCCCAGCATGTCGAGCAGGGTCGGCGTGAAGTCGCTGGCGTGGGCGAACTGGCCCCGCGTCTCGCCCCGCGCAGCGACGCCGTTCTTCCAGGAGATCACCAGCGGATCGCGGATGCCGCCGCCGTGGGTGTTCTGCTTATAACGCCGCAGCGGCGTGTTGGAGGCCATGGCCCAGCCGAGCGGGAAGTTCGAATGGCTGTCGGGCCCGCCGATGTTCTCGATATTGGCGAGCTTCTCGGCCATCGGCTCGAACTTCATATTGTAGGGGCCCATGGCGTTGACGAAGCCTAGGGGGCCGCCCTCCTGGCTCGCGCCATTGTCCGAAAGCACCAGGATCAGGGTGTCGTCCTTGACGCCGGCTTCCTCCAGGAAGCTCACCAATCTCGCCAGCTGGCGGTCGGCGTGGTCGAGCATGCCGGCGAAGGCGCTCTGCAGACGGGTGAAGACCCGCTGCTCGTCGGGGCTGTGGTCGGCCCAGGCCTTCACCCCGTCGTTGCGGGGCGGCATCTGGGTCTCCGGCGGCACGATCCCCAACGCCTTCTGGCGCTCCAGCCGGCGCTCGCGCTCGACGTCCCAGCCCTCGGCGAAGACCTCGTCGTAGCTCTCGATGATCTCTTTGGGCGCCTGGTGGGGGGCATGGCACGCCCCCAGCGCCAGCCACAGCAGCCAGGGCTGGTCGGGCGCATCGGCGATGTGGTCGGCGACGAAACGGATGCTCTCATCCACCAGGTCGGTGGTCAGATGATAGCCGTCCGGGAAGTGTCCGGGTGCGTCGATGGGCGTGTTGTCCCGCACCAATTCCGGCGAATAATGGTCGGTCTCGGCGTCCATGAAGCCGTAGTAGCGATTGAAGCCGCGGCCCAGCGGCCAGCCGTCGAACGGCCCGCTGGCGCCGACCTGGCTGAGCGGCGTCGCGTGCCACTTGCCGACCATATAGGTCCCATAGCCCTGGGCGCGCAGCATCTCGGGCAGGACGCCGGCCTCGCGGGCGATCTTGCCGCGATAGCCGGGGAAGCCTGAATCGAAATTGGCCAGGCAGCCCATGCCGACCGAATGGTGGTTGCGCCCGGTCAGCAGAGCCGCCCGCGTGGTCGAGCACATCGCCGTGGTGTGGAACCCAGTGTAGCGTAGCCCCTCTCCGGCCAGGGCGTCGATGGTCGGCGTCTTGATCGGCGAGCCGTAGCAGCCGAAGTCCGAGAACCCGACGTCGTCGAACAACACCACCAGGACGTTAGGCGAGCCGGCTGGCGGCTTCACCCGCTCAGGCCAGTAGGGAACCGAGTCCGCCAGGGTCCGGCCGATCTTCGCGGTGGGGTTCGAATTAGTCATGACACGCTCCATGCCAATTTATTTCTTTCTGACCCAGCGCCGGTGGGTTGGCAAGCTACAGACCGGCGCCGTGCAACAAAATCGATGCGTCCGGTGTTCTGCGCTCTAGCCGTCCGGCGGCCGGAACAGCCCATCCTCCCGGAAAGACCCGCGTCATGACCCGATTGAAAACCCTTGCGACGACGACCGCGCTCGCCGGCCTGATGGCCTCCCACGCCCAGGCGGCCGGCTACTACTTGCAAGAGCAGTCGGTGCGCGGGGCGGGCCGGGCCTATTCCGGCGAGGTCGCCGACCAGGGCGTGGCGTCGCTGTGGTGGAACCCCGCCGCCATCGCCCGCTCGCCGCGCGAGGTCTACGGCGGGGCTCACGCCGTGTTCGTCGACGCCACGGTCGAGAACCAAGGCTCGACCATCACCTATCCCGGCGGACTGACCATTCCGGTGCAGGGCGAACCACGCGCCTTCAACCCGATCCAGGACGGCGTGGCCCCGAACTTCGCCATCGCCACCCCGATCGGCGAACGCTTCGCCCTGGGCCTGTCGGTGGCCGCGCCGTTCAATTTCACCACCGAATACCGCCGTAACGCCTGGGCCCGGTACGACGCCCTGACCTCGCGCCTGACCACCGCCGACATCCAGGCGACCGGCGCCATGCAGGTTACCGACTGGCTGGACGTCGGGCTGGGCCTCAGCGCCCAGTACACCGAGGCCAAGCTGCAGACCGCCTATCCGAACCTCTCGCCGTTGCTTCCAGACGGGGTTTCGCAACTCAGCGGCGACGGCTGGGACTTCGGCTGGTCGGCGGGCGCCCAGGCCCATCTGGGCGCGGTGACATTAGGCGCCAGCTATCGCTCCAAGATGGAGCACGACCTCGATGGCCGGGTGTTCGTCGGCGGGCTGCTCGGGCCGCTGGCCCCGGCCAATCGCGACCTGAAGGGCTCGGCCGCCTTCACCACGCCGTGGATCGCCACCCTGGGCGCGCGCTGGCAGGCCACGGACAAGCTCGCCCTCAACGCCCAGGTCCAGCGGATCGGCTGGGGCGAGTTCAAGTCCATCGACGTGTCGTTCGAAGGCGGCGGCGGCGAGACCCTGTTCCAGGGCTACAAGGACACCACGTCCGGCGGGGTGGGCCTCGACTATGCAGTCAATGACCGGCTGACCCTGCGGACCGGCGTGCAGTACGATCCAACCCCGACGCCGGACGAGGCCCGCACCGCGCGGGTCCCCGACGGCGACCGCTGGCTCTACAGCGCCGGGGCCACGGCCAGGCTGACCGACAGCCTCAAGCTCGACGCCGCGCTCACCTACATCAGCTTCGCCGACAGCGACGTCCTGCACGACACCACCTTCTACGAAGGCACCCCGGCCGCCACCACCACCCGCCTGCGCGGCGAGGTGCAAGGCCAGGGCTATGTGATGTCGCTGGGGGTGCGGAAGACGTTCTAGTCCGCCCCAACCGCTCGTCATCCT
>JBEBYB010000218.1:0-4961 GCA_040391295.1 Phenylobacterium sp.
GCGGCGATGCCGATCAGGCCCATGGCCATCTCGCGCAGGCGTTCCTTGGCCCGCGCCTTGCGCGCCTGCCAGGCCGCGCCGCCGAGGCGGTCGAGTTGGACGTTCTCGCCGTCCGAGCCGTAGCGGGTCAGCAGGTCGATGTTCTCGACCGGCAGATAGAGCTTGGCTTCCCCGCCGTACTGCAGTTCCAGGCAGTCGTGCGGCGCGCCCTGGACGTCGAGTGTTTTCAGCCCGTCATAGCGCCCGATCCCGTGGTCGATGTGAACCACCAGATCGCCCGGCGTCAGGGACGAGGCCTCGGCCAGGAAGTTCGCCGCCCGGCGCTTGCGACGCGGACGCGCCAGCCGGTCGCCCAGGATGTCGGTCTCGGAAATGACCGCCAGGTTCTCGGTCTCGAACCCGGACTCCAGCGGCAGCACCACGCGCTGCGGCGTCTTCGGATCAGCCGCCTTGGCCGCGTCCCAATAGGGCGCGAGCGAGATGTTCTTCAGGCCGTGATCGGCCAGCATGGCGCCCAGGCGATCCGACGAACCGTCGGACCAGGAGGCGAACAGCACGCGCTTGCCCTCCGCCGCCTTCTTGCGAGCGTGATCGGCGGTGGCCTCGAACAGATTGACCGAGTCCTGCTGGCGTTCGGCCACAAAGGTGCGGCCGAGCCGCGCGCCCATGTCGACGACCGTGTCGCCTTCGACTTCCTGGAAGGACGAGAACCGCCGGGTCGGCCGCGCCGCCAGCCGCTCGCGCCATTCGGCGGCGTCCATATAGAGGCGGTCCGGCGACAGCGGATGATAGTGAACCTTACGGTCAGCCTGAGCCCGGCTGTCGTAGGCGTCGGCGATCATCGACATCCGCTCTTCGCGGGCCGATTCGGCGAGATGGTCGGTGGCGATCAGCGTGTTGCTGGGCAGGTAATCCAGCAGGGTCGCCATGTCCGGATAGAACAGCGGCAACCAGTGCTCCATGCCCGCGCGGCGACCGCCTTCGCTGACCGTTTCATAGAGCGGGTCGCCGCCGGGCGCGCCGAAGGTCTCGACATAGCCACGCCGGAACCGCGAGATCGCGTCCTTATCCAACAAGCACTCGCTCACCGGCAGCAGCGAGATGTCCTTGAGTTGGCGGGTCGAGCGCTGAGTCTCGGGATCAAAGCCCCGGATCGATTCCAGCGTGTCGCCGAACAGGTCGAGCCGCACCGGTTCGTCGGCGCTCGGCGGGAACACGTCGATCACTCCGCCGCGAATCGCGAACTCGCCGCGCTCCGACACCGTCGAGGCCCGCTGATAGCCGTTGATCGCGAAATAGCGTTCGAGATCGGCGATCTCGACCACATTGCCGACCTTGGCCGAATAGGCCGCGCCCTCGACCGTGGACTTGGGCGGTACGCGCTGCAGCAGCGCCGGCACGGTCGTCACCAGCAGCGACGGCTTCTTGGGGTCGAGCCCCTTGGCCAGCCGCGCCAAGGTGGTCATCCGCTCAGCGGCCGAACCGGGCGACGGCCCGATGCGGTCGTAAGGCAGACAGTCCCACGACGGGAACCGCAGGATCTGCACCTGCGGCGAGAAAAACGTGAAAGCGTCGATGAAGGCCGAGAGCCGCGATCCGTCGCGGGCGACGAACATCGAGAGCCCGCCCCGCGCCTTGACGATGTCGGCCATCACCAGGGCGTCGAAACCCTCCGGCGCGCCGACGAGGTCGAGGCGTCCAGGATCCTGAGCTATCCGCCGATGATCTGCCGCCGTCGGCGCGCGCGCGCCGTCAGCCGCCATGGTCCTCTCCACGAGCCTCATAGGCCTCGAAACGGAAGGTCTTGATCATATTCATGATTTCGCCGTCGAACTCGGGCGGGGTCGGCGTCCGCTCGACGATCCACTCATAGAGATCCTGGTCAGCCTCTTCCATCAACGCCTCGAAGGCGTCGAGCTGGCTGACGCTCAGGCTCGCGGCGTAGCGATCCGCGAACGGCCCCAGAATGAGGTCCGCTTCTCGAAAGCCCCGGTGCCAAGCCCGGAACTTCACCTTTTTCAGTCGTGTTTCGTGGGTGTTCATGAGGGAGGCCGATATAGGGCCCCCCGCCTGTCCACGCCAGGGGCGATCAGCCCCAATCGCCACCCTGCCAAGTGAAAGCTACGTCCTTAAAGGGCGTGTCCCCGACCTGCAGCGCCCCGGTGGCCACGGTCGCACCGTCCTTGCCCTTGGTCGCCCGAGATTTCTTCAGCGCCGCCGGATCGATCTTCACGTCCATCCGGACGTCGCCGAGCTTGGGATGCTTGCCCACCAGCCGAACCCGGTCGTCGGTGACGGCATAGGCGTCGGGCAGGACCTTCAGCTTCACCGAATAGGTCACATTGCCCAGCGCGTTCTTACGGGCCGGGCTGGTGATATCGACGAACTCAAGCATAACCGGGCCGTAGGTCTTGGTCCGCTCGCCCCGCTCCCAATCGCCGAAGCCCAACTGTCCGGCGATATGCAGGTTGTCGAGCCGGTAGTTGCCGACCTTCACTTCGGCGGCCGGCAGATAATAACCGAACTGATCGTCGCCCTTGGGCTTGGTGAAACCGGTGAAACTGGAGTCGACCGGCACCGCCGGCGGGGCGACCGGAGCGGCGACCTCCGCGGTCTCGGCGATGTCCGAAGACTGGCCGCAACCGGCCAGAAGAACGACGGCGACGGTCGTAATGAGCACGCTACGCATTTGAATCCCCCCTGTTTGAAAGAAGATCATCACGGGCGCCGCACCCTGTCCATGGTCGCGCTATGTTCCCGCCATGCGGCCTGAGATTCTATTCCCGCTTTACGCGCCCATCACCTCGCTCAAGGGGGTCGGCGTCCGCGTGGCTCCTCTGCTGGAAAAGCTGGCCGGTCCGGTCGTGCGCGACGTCCTGTTCCTGGCGCCGCACTCGGTAGTCCAGCGCACGCGCGCCAGCGTGAACACCGCCGTCGAGGGGGCGACCCAGATCTTCGAAGTTCAGATCGACGCATTCAAACGGCCGCGCAGCCCCCAGCAGCCGTGGCGCGTGGAAACCTATGACGGGACCGGCGTTCTCACGCTGGTGTTCTTCGGGAGTTTCGGCGGCCAGCTTGGACAGAAACACCCCCTGGGCTCCAAACGAGTCGTCAGCGGCAAGGTCGAGCGCTTCGGCCTGAACCTGCAGATCGCCCATCCCGACTACATTTTGCCACCGGAGCGGGTAGATGAGATTCCGCTCTTCGAGGCGGTCTATCCTGCTACCGCCGGCTTGCCGGCCCGCACGGTCCGCAAGTTCGCGCTTGAAGCTCTTGAACGAGCGCCCGAGCTTCCCGAGTGGCAAGACGCCGCCTGGCTGGCCCGCGAGCAGCTTCCGAGCTGGCGCGAGGCGCTGGTCCAGCTCCATTCACCCGCTGGCGAAATCGACCTGGCGCCGCAGACGGCCCATGTCCGCCGTCTGGCCTATGACGAACTCCTGGCCCACCAACTGGCCATGGCCCAGCGCAAGGCCGACCGACGCCGGGAACCGGCCGCCAAGATCGTGCCCGCCGACATATCCGCCAAGGTCCGCGCCGACCTGCCCTTCGCCCTGACCGGCGCCCAGGAGCGCGCGCTCGCCGACATCCGCCATGACTTCGCTGCCGGCGAGCGGATGAGCCGGCTGATCCAGGGCGACGTCGGCTCGGGCAAGACCGTCGTCGCCATGCTGGCCATGGCCGACGTCGCGGGCGGCGGGGGCCAGAGCGCGCTGATGGCGCCGACCGAGATCCTCGCCCGCCAGCATTTCGAAACCTTGTCGGGGCCGTTGTCCGACCACGGCATCAGCGCCGTCCTGCTCACCGGCCGCGACAAGGGGCTGGCCCGGGCCGAGAAGCTGCGCGCCCTGGCCTCCGGCGCCGTGCAGGTGGCGGTCGGCACCCACGCACTCTTCCAGGACGACGTGAACTTCCAACGTCTGCAACTGGCCGTCGTCGATGAGCAACACCGCTTTGGGGTCGCTGAACGCCAGCGGCTCCAGGCCAAGGGCGACGCCGTCCACCTGATCGCCATGTCGGCCACCCCCATCCCCCGCACGCTGGAACTGACGGTCTACGGCGATCTCGATGTGTCGCGCATCGACGAAAAGCCGCCGGGCCGCACCCCGGTCGCCACCCGCGCCGTGCCCATGAGCCGCGTCGAAGAGGTCGAGGCCCGCCTGCGCGACGTGATCGCCCAGGGCGCCCAGGCCTTCTGGATCTGCCCGCTGGTCTCCGAGTCCGAACTGATCGACTTGAAAGCCGCCGAGAAACGCGCCGCCGAACTGCGCCAGAAGATCGGCCCGGGCGTCGGCCTCGTACACGGCAAGATGAGCGGCCCGGAGAAGGACGCCGTCATGGCCGACTTCGCCGACGGCAAGATCAGCCTGCTGGTCGCCACCACGGTTGTCGAGGTCGGGGTCAATGTGCCCAACGCCACGATCATGGTGATCGAGCAGGCCGAACGCTTCGGCCTGGCCCAACTCCACCAACTTCGCGGCCGGGTCGGCCGAGGTTCGCGCGAAAGCGCCTGCGTCCTGCTCTACGATCCGCCGCTCTCGGAGACCGCCCAGAAGCGGCTCGACATCCTGCGGCGGACCGACGACGGCTTCCAGATCGCCGAGGTCGACCTGGAGCTGCGCGGCGGCGGCGACGCGCTGGGTCTGCGCCAATCGGGCTTCCCCGCCTATGTCTTCGCCGACCCCATCGCCCATCGCGACCTGATCGCCACGGCCGGCGACGACGCCCGCATGATCGTCGATCGCGACCCAGGCCTCACCTCCGAGCGCGGCAAGGCCCTGCAAGTGTTGCAGGAACTCTTCGACTGGCGGCCCAGCTCGCCGCTCAAGGACGCGGGCTAGGCCCACGCCCGCCCTCGCTCGTCATCCTCCGGTCAGCCAAGGGCTGATCCGGGGGACCCAAGCTCAGGTGCAGAACCGGCAAGCCCGTTTGGGTCCCCCGGGTCTCGCTGCGCGAGCCCGGAG
>JBEBYB010000219.1:0-4956 GCA_040391295.1 Phenylobacterium sp.
CAAGATGTGGCTGGCTCAGCTTGGGTCCCCCGGATCTCGCTTCGCGAGCCCGGAGGATGACGAATGGTGATTACGCCGCCGGCATCGCCGAGCGGATTTTCGAGCGCAGCACGTCGATGGGGGCCAGGCCCTTGTCGGACTTGAAGTGCCAGTAGGTCCAGCCGTTGCAGGCCGGGGCCGATTGCACCATGGCGCCGACCTTATGGATCGAACCGGACAGGTCGCCGACCACCAGGCTGCCGTCGGCGCGGACGCGGGCGGCGTGGGCGCCCTTGGAGCAATAGAGCGTGTCGCCGGGGCTGAGCAGGCCAGCTTCCAGCACCTGGCCGAACGGCACGCGGGGTTCCGACTTCTTGGACCCGGTCACTTCCAGATCGCCCGGAGCCATCGGAATGACCTTGGAAATCCGCTCGCGGGCGAGCTTCACGTACTTTTCGTCCTGCTCCAGGCCGATGTAGCGCCGGCCCAGGCGCTTGGCGGCCGCGCCGGTGGTGCCGGTGCCGAAGAACGGGTCGAGGATGACGTCGCCCGGCTTGGTCGAGGCCAGGATCAGGCGGTGCAGCAGCGCTTCGGGCTTCTGGGTCGGGTGAGCCTTGACGCCGTTCTCGTCCTTCAGCCGCTCCTCGCCGGTGCACAGCGGGAACGTCCAGTCCGAGCGCATCTGCACGTCGTCATTGGCCATCTTCATGGCGTCGTAGTTGAAGGTGTAGCGGCGCGAGCCGCGCGCCTTGGCGGCCCAGATCAGGGTCTCGTGGGCGTTGGTGAAACGGGTGCCCTTGAAGTTCGGCATCGGGTTGGCCTTGCGCCAGACGATGTCGTTCAGCAGCCAGAAGCCCAGGTCCTGCAGGGCCGAGCCGACCCGGAAGATGTTGTGGTAGCTGCCGATCACCCACAGCGCCCCATCGTCCTTCAGCACCCGGCGGCACTCGGACAGCCACTCGCGGGTGAACTTGTCGTAGGCCGCGAAGCTCTCGAACTGGTCCCAGTGGTCGTCGACCGCGTCGACCTTGGAATTGTCCGGCCGCAGCAGATCGCCGCCGAGCTGGAGGTTGTAGGGAGGATCGGCGAAAACGAGGTCGACCGACTTCTCGGGCAGCTTCTTCAGCGCCTCGATGCAGTCCCCGTGGATGATGGTGTCGGTCGAAACGCCCATGTCACTAACCTCGATGTCCGGAGTCAGAATCCTGAGTCATCGTGGTGAAGGGGGAGTTGAAAAACGTGGTTAGCGAAAGGTAAATCGTGCGCGAACCGCATAAAAGCGGCGCGGCGCCCGTCTGGTTCGCCCAAAACCCCTGTTGGCGACCTGGCCGATCTTGCCAAGCGAATCGCAATGGGGTTGGCGTGTAGGATGAAGCAGGCGCTCCTCGTCGTCGACGTCCAACCGAGCTTTTCTCCGCCGCCTGACCTGGTGCGCGATATCTCGCGGCTGGCGGCCAGCATGCCGAGCGTCGCCACCGTTGAACGACACAACGAGGCGGTCACGCCGTTCGAACGCCAGTTGGGGTGGACGCCGGGGCTCGCCGACGAGAGCCTGGTTCACGCTGACCGGGTGTTCGTGAAGCACGGCTATCTGCCGCCGCCCGAGGCGATCGACTATCTGCGCGGTCTTGAGCCCGAGCGGGTGCTGGTCTGCGGCATCCAGGCCGACACCTGCGTGCTGGCGGCCGGGTTCGCCCTGTTCGACGCGGGGCTTCACCCGACCTTGATCCCGTGGCTCAGCATCGGCTCGTCGCTGGACCGCTCCGGCGAACTTGGCGCGAGGCTGTGGCGGCACCACTTCGGCGCGGTCCTCACCCATCCTGACGAGCTGCTGATCGGGCGTTAGGCAGGCCCTCGCCACCGCACCGAGGCGCCGTGCGGATGGACGTCGGCCAGCACCCGTTCCTCGCCGCCCGGCCAGAGGGTGAGGCGCACCTCCATCCCGGCCATGTTTTCCGGCGGCGGCTCCATGCGCAGCCAGGCCAGCGGCGCCTGGGCGGTGGCTTGGGCACCGAGATGTTCGATGGTTTCGCGCAGGGCGGTCTGGCTCTCGGGCGGCATGTATTGCCAGAACACCGAGTGATAGATGACGGTCGCCGCCCCGGGAACCGGACCAGCCGTTCGCGCGGTCCACTCCACGGCGTCGGCGGTCTCGACGTGGGTTCCAAGCGCCAGGGCGAGGTCGATGGCGGCGCGCAGGCGCACCAGCCGCTCGAACTGATCGGGCCAGACATAGGCCAGTAGTCGGCGGCGCTGGATGGGGTCGGTGAGATCGACCGGCCGGCGGTCGCAGGCCGCGCGCTCGATCACCGCGACCTTGGCCTCCATCGGCGGCAAGGGGCCCGACCACTCGGTCGGCAGGCGCACCGGGCTGTCGGGACCCCAGGCGGCATCACCCAGGCTGTAGCGATAGCGGTCCCAGGAGAGGTTGAGCCCGGCGCTGGCGGCGATTTCGAAACAGCGCAGCGGCAGGCCGGTTTCCTGGGCGATGGTCAGGAAGCCGCCGAGCAGACAGACCGAGCGGCGGACCTCGTTGGTCTGCGGCTCGTGCTGCATGAAGGCGGCCAACTGGGCCTGGCGATCGGTGATGGCGCGGGCGGCCTCTTGCCAGGCGGCCTCGACGTTGGCGGTCTTGCCGGGCTTGGGATAGGTGGCCGCCAGCGCCGCGGCCTCGCCGCTCAGCACCAGGTCGTGCAAGGCGCCCAGCAGCCGCAGCGGCACGGCGGCGGCCATGATCGCCTTAAAGTCGCACCCCATCCATGGCGCCAGCAGCGTGGTCGCTACGCCGCCGGCCTCAAGATCATCGGCGACGTAGTTCAGCAGAGCGGCGTGGAAGGCCGAGCCCAGAAAGGCGCAGGCCTTGGACTGGAAGCGTAGGGCTTTGGAGAGATCGTTGCTCATGCCCTAACGAACGTGCGTGGGGCGGGGAGCGTCAATCTTGATTCAAACGGTCAATCGACGATCAGTTCGCCGCGCTCGATCAGCAGCAGCCGCACCGGTTCCCAGCCGCGCCGGTGAATCGCGCAGGGACCGAGCGTCCGTAGCGCCTCGACATGGACCTGGGCGTGATAGCCCTTGTGGGCGGCGAAGCCGTAGCCGGGATAGACGGCGTCCATCTCGGTCATCAGCCGGTCACGGGCGACCTTGGCCAGGATCGAGGCCGCGGCGATCGAGGACGAGATGGAGTCGCCCTTGACCACGGTCTTGATCTCGCAGGGCAGCTTGAAGCGGTAGTTGCCGTCCACCAGGGCGAAGGCCGGGGTGACGGCCAGTGCCTCGACGGCGCGCCGCATGGCGAGGCCCGTGGCCTGCAGGATGTTGAGCTCTTCGATCTCCTCGACGGAGGCCAGGCCGACGCCCCAGGCCAGGGCCTTGTCCTTGATCTCCAGTTCCAGCGCCGCACGGGCCTTGGCGGTCAGCTTCTTGGAGTCGTCCAGGCCTTCGGGCAGCCGGTTCGGATCGAGAATGACCGCGCCAGCCGACACCGGGCCGGCCCAGGGACCGCGGCCGGCCTCGTCCACCCCGCAGACGGGTCCAGGGCAGGCCATTTCGAGCAGCATGTCGGGCATCAGCGACCCATCCGCTTCACCTGGGCGTGCCGGTGGCAGCAGGTCAGGTGGTCGTTCACGAAGCCGGTGGCCTGCATGAAGGCGTAGACAATGACCGGGCCGACGAACTTGTAGCCCTTGGCCTTCAGCGCCTTGGACATCTCCTCGGCGACGCGGGTCTGGGCCGGCACCTGGTCGATGCGCTCCCAGTTGTTCTGGATCACCCGGCCGTTGGTGAAGCTCCAGAGGAATTGGGAGAGGTCTTCGCCCGCCTCGCGCATGTCGAGATATATCCGCGCGCCGTTGATGGCCGCGTCGATCTTGGCGTTGGAGCGGACGATGCCGGCGTCGGCCATCAGCCGGGCGCGGTCCTCGTCCCCGAACCGGGCGACGATGTCGGGATCGAAGTCGGCGAAGGCGGCGCGGAAGGCGTCACGCTTGCGTAGAATGGTGATCCAGGAGAGCCCCGCCTGGAACCCGTCCAGCACCAGCTTTTCCCAAAGCGCGCGGGAATCGTATTCCGGCACGCCCCATTCGGTGTCGTGATAGGCCTCATAAAGCGGGTCGCCGGCCATGCCGCGCCACCCGCAACGAATCAGGTCGCCGGTCATGGCGCCGAGTTTTGGCGCTCGGGCCGGCCCCTATCAAGCGGAGCCTGCTGCATGGCGTTCGAGAGCTTCCAACTGTCGCGCATCGATACGGGCGAGGCGACGCTGCGGGTCCGCCATGGCGGGGCTGGGCCGCCCCTGCTTTTACTGCACGGCTATCCCGAGACCCACATGATGTGGGGCAAGATCGCCGACGATCTGGCGCGCGACTTCACGGTGGTGGCGCCGGACCTGCGCGGCTACGGCGAAAGCTCCAAACCGGCGACGACCCAGGATCACGAACCCTATTCGAAGCGCGCCATGGCCCGTGATGTGGTGGCGTTGATGGCGGGTCTGGGGTTCGACAGCTTCAATGTCGCCGGCCACGACCGGGGCGGGCGGGTCGCCTATCGGCTGGCGCTGGACCGGCCCGAGGTGGTCCGCAAGGTCTCGGTGCTGGACATCATCCCGACCGCTGATGTCTGGCGGCTGGCCGACCGGCGGTTCGCGCTGGGCTACTGGCACTGGTCGTTCCTGGCCCAGGCCCATCCGTTCCCGGAGCATTTCATTGCTACGGACCCCGTGCATTTCGCGTTCCGTATCGCCTCCGGGGCGTCGATCTTCGAAACCGAGGCCTATGCGGACTATGTGAAGGCGCTGGGCGATCCCGCGGTCATCCACGCCATGTGCGAGGACTACCGGGCCGGCGCCCGCTACGACGTTGCCGCCGACGAGGCCGATCGCGGGGTGCGCAGGATCACCGCGCCGTTGCAGGTGCTGTGGGGCTCGAAGGGCGCGGTCGGCGCCTGGTACGACCCGCTGGCGATCTGGCGCGACTGGGC
>JBEBYB010000220.1:0-4932 GCA_040391295.1 Phenylobacterium sp.
CCCTGAAACGTCAAGAACAAAACAAGAACATATTGCGCCAACCAAGACCTGCCCAACCCGCTATATCCGGCGTAGGCTCGGCCCGGAAGCAGAGGGGTCCAGGCCATGGACAGCAGGTTTCGACTGGACGGCGACGTCGCCCTGGTGACCGGCGCGGCCGCCGGTATCGGCCGGGCGATCGCCGAAACCTTCGCCCAGGCGGGGGCCGCCGTGGTGGTGACCGACCTCAAACTAGGTCCCGCCGAAGAGGTGGCCGCCGCGATCAGCCAGGCCGGCGGCCGGGCCATCGGCCTGGAATGCAACGTCACCGACGAGGCCCACCGCGCGGCGGCGGTCGAGGCGGCGGTGCGCGCCTTCGGCAAGCTGTCGATCCTGGTGAACAACGCCGGCGGCGGCGGGCCCAAGCCGTTCGACATGCCGATGAGCGACTTCGAATGGGCCTACCAGCTCAACGTCTTCGCCGCGTTCGGCTTCATGCAACTGGCCGCGCCGCACATGCGGCAAGCCGGCCGCGGCGCGATCCTCAACATCTCGTCGACGGCCGGCGAAAACAAGAACACCAGAATGGCCGCCTACGGCTCGTCGAAAGCGGCGGTCAACCACCTCACCCGCAACGTCGCCTTCGACCTCGGCGCCGCCGGCATCCGGGTCAACGCCATCGCCCCCGGCGCCATCAAGACCGGCGCCCTGGCCAAGGTCCTGACCCCCGAAATCGAGGCGGCCATGCTGAAACACACGCCGCTCGGCCGGCTCGGCGCTCCCCAAGACATCGCCAACGCCGCCCTCTTCCTGTGCTCCCCCGCTGCGGCGTGGATCAGCGGCCAGGTGCTGACGGTGTCTGGCGGCGGGGTGCAGGAACTCGACTGAGAAGCGGTGGGACGGCGAGCAGTCGGCGTAAAGCAGTTCCTCACGCAAAACGCCGCCGACCTTTTCAGGCCGGCGGCGCGGATACTCTTTGTCGTATCAGGTCGGCTTAGGCGAAGACCGCCTGGCGACGACGCTGGCGCAGGGCCGCGCCGGCTAGGCCGAAGCCCGTGATCATCATCGCCCAGGTGGCCGGCTCCGGTACGGCGGAGGTGATGCCGCCAAGAACCTTGTCAGACCCGCCGCCGGCGTTGACCTGCTGGAAGCGCGCGGCGGTGTTGAAGGTGCCGTCGGTATAGCCCGCCAGGAACGCGCTCTCGAAAGCCGCCGCATCGAACGAGGTGTCGAGCACGAACGAGACGGTGAACGGCGTCCCTCCAGCCGTCAGGCCTGACTGCGGATTGCCGCCGACGAAGCTGTTCCGCTCGGGACTCACGCCGAAATCAAAGTTCCCATAGGGCGGCAAGCTCGGGTTCGTCCATGCCTTGGTAAAGCCGCCGGCGCCCGTGTAGCTGACGAAGGTGGCGGTCGGAGCGTCGAAGGCGATGCCGACCAACGTCGCGTTGGTCGCGCCTAGGCCGAGCAAACCATTGGTGATGTTGCTCAGGGTAAGATCGACTCGCACATTGGCGCCCACATCGCTGAACACGAAGTTCGCGGTCGCAGAGGCGCCGGTGTTCTCCGTGCTGCCGAACGACGGAAGGTAGTTGAGGGTCACAGCCGCGTTCGCCGCGCTTGCGAGACTTGCGCTCATCAGGACAGCGCCGAGCAGCGCAACAGGTAGAGCCTTAAGTTTCATCGAAATCCCGTGGTTCAAAGATTGACGGAGCCGAGGCTCTCCGAACATCGGTATGTTTCACACCGCGACACGTGAGTCCAGTAGACCCTGACTGCGGGCAAGTGAAGCGGACTCTCCTGTAAGGAGTATTTCTGACCGTACTTACGATTCAAGAGAATTCAAAATAGTGATAGTCATTATCAATTTCATCGACCCGGGCACAGCCATACGATTTTAACGCCTCGTTAACCGCGAATGACCTCTGCGAACCGTGAGCATGCCTGCGCACATCCGCCCGTCTCACGCCCCGCCGCCGCTCCCAGACGAAAAACGCCGCCGGCCCTTTCGGACCGGCGGCGCGGGTACTCTATGCTGTACTAGGTCGGCTTAGGCGAAGGCCGCGGTCGTCTTGCGACGGCTGTTGCGCACGGCCGAGCCGGCGAGGCCGAAGCCCATGATCATCATCGCCCAGGTGGCCGGTTCCGGCACCGCCGAGATGGTGGCGATGTTGTCGAACTCGAACGAGTTCTTGCTCGAGGAGAACACCACCGAGGTCACGGTCTTGTCGCCGAAGGTGTAGGTCATCCGGCGGCCGATCGACTGGTCGCCGTTGAAGGCGCCACCGGCCAGCTCCTCGCCGAGCAGCAGTTGCGAGGTGTTGTCCGAGAAGTTGAACTGGATCGAGTTGTAGTCGTCCGGCGAGCCCATGAAGACGCTGAGCAGCTTGATCGCCGGGGTGGTCAGGGTGAGCGAGCCGCCGCCGAGCACCGCGACGTAGTTGGTCAGGTCGCCGGGCGGCGGCGCCGAAACGCCGCTGATCAGGCCGTCCGCGCCGTTGTAGATGCTCACCAGGCCCGGATTCGACGGGGTGATCCCGTAGCCGTCGGCTTCCAGGCCGTCGAAGTCCCAGACCATGACCTGGCCGGCGGGCAGGTTCAGGTTGTCGGACGTGTAGGAAACGGTGACGGCGGCGTTCGCCGAACCGGCGAGCGCGCACGCCGCCAGGGCTGCGAGAGCGGCCGTCTTGAGCGAGGTCTTCATAGAGCTACCCCTCCAATACCCCCGCGCCAGGCGCATTTTGCGACGGCGCGGCGGATCAAGACGGGACAACCCCGTCTCTACGAGGGTTGGTAATTCAAGATCGGCGCCAACCAGCGTTCGGCGACCTTCAATTCCCACCCCTTGCGGCGGGCATAGTCCTCGACCTGGTCCTTCTCGATCCGCCCGACCCCGAAATAGTGCGCCTCGGGATGGGCGAAATAGAGCCCCGAGACCGAGGCCGGCGGGTTCATGGCGAAGCTTTCGGTCAGCTCCATCCCAGTGGCCGCCTCGGCGTCCAAAATCTTGAACAGCGTCGCCTTCTCGGTGTGATCGGGCTGGGCGGGATAGCCGGGGGCCGGACGGATGCCGCGATAGGTCTCGCCGATCAGGGCGTCGATATCGAACGGCTCGTCAGGAGCGTAGCCCCACAGTTCGGTGCGCACGCGCCGGTGCAAGGCTTCGGCGAAGGCCTCGGCCAGGCGGTCGGCCAGGGCCGCGGCCAGGATCGCCGAATAGTCGTCGCCGGCCGCCTTGAACTTCGCGGCGATCTCCAGTTCGCCGTGACCGGCGGTGACGGCGAAGCCGCCCACCCAGTCGGGCTTGACGCCGACCGGTGCCACGAAATCGGAGAGCGCCACATTGGCGCGGCCGCCGTCCTTGCGGCTCTTGTCCTTGGCCATCTGCTGGCGAAGGGTGTGCAGCCGGGTCAGTTCCTGGCTGCGGGTCTCGTCGGTATAGAGCACCACGTCGTCGCCGTCGGCGTTGGCCGGCCAGAAGCCGATCACGCCGCGCGCCTCGAACCATTTCTCCTCGATGATCTGCTTCAGCATCACCTGGGCGTCCTTGAAGAGGTCGCGGGCCGCCTCGCCCACCACGTCGTCTTCCAGGATCTGCGGATAACGGCCGATCAGCTCCCAACTGGCGAAGAACGGCGACCAGTCGATGTGCGCGGCCAGGTCCGCCAGGTCGTAGGCGACGAAGCTGCGGGTCCCCAGGAAGCTCGGGGCCGGCGGCTCATAGGCGCTGAAGTCGGGCTGATAGGCGTTCTTGCGGGCCTCGGTCAGGCTGACGCGGGCGCGGTTGTTCTGGCCGCGGCTGAACTGCTCGCGGACCTTGACGTAGTCGGCGCGGGTCTGCGCCTGAACCCGGTCCTTCTCGGTCGGCGAGAGCAGGTTGGAGACCACGCCCACCGCGCGGCTGGCGTCCAGCACATAGGTGGTGGAGCCCCCCTTGTAGGCCGGCTCGATCTTGACCGCCGTGTGGGTCTTGGACGTGGTGGCGCCGCCGATCAGCAGCGGGATGGTAAAGCCGCGCCGCTCCATCTCGCCGGCCACATAGACCATTTCATCCAGGCTGGGGGTGATCAGGCCCGACAGGCCCACGATGTCGACGTTCTGGGCCTTGGCCTCGTCCAGGATACGGTCGGCCGAGACCATGACCCCCAGGTCGACGACCTCGTAGTTGTTGCACTGCAGGACCACGCCGACGATGTTCTTGCCGATGTCGTGGACGTCGCCCTTGACGGTGGCCATCAGGATTTTGCCGGCCGCCTGGCGGACCTGGCCTTCCTTCTCGGCCTCCATGAACGGCATCAGATAGGCCACGGCCTGCTTCATCACCCGGGCCGACTTCACGACCTGGGGCAGGAACATCTTGCCCGCGCCGAACAGGTCGCCGACCACGTTCATGCCGTCCATCAGCGGGCCTTCGATGACGTGCAGCGGGCGCTCGGCTTGCTGGCGCGCCTCTTCGGTGTCGGCCTCGATGAACTCGGTGACGCCGTGGACCAGGGCGTGGGTGATCCGCGCGCCGATCGCGCCCTCGCGCCAAGTCAGGTCCGGACCCTTGTTCTCGGTCTTGCCGCCCTTGTACTTCGGGGCCAGTTCGACCAGCCGCTCGGTGTTGGAGAGCACCAGGTCGCGCTGCGGGCGGTTGAGGATCACGTCCTCGACGGCTTCCTTCAGTTCGGCGGGGATGTCGTCATAGACCGGCAGGTCGCCGGCGTTGACGATGCCCATGTCCATGCCGGCGTTGATCGCGTGGTAGAGGAACACCGAGTGGATCGCCCGGCGCACCGGCTCGTTGCCGCGGAAGCTGAACGAGACGTTGGACACCCCGCCCGAGACCCGCGCATAGGGCAGGCTCTGCTTGATGACCTTGACGGCCTCGATGAAGTCGACGGCGTAGTTGTCGTGCTCCTCGATGCCGGTGGCGACGGCGAAGATGTTGGGGTCGAAGATGATGTCTTC
>JBEBYB010000221.1:0-4907 GCA_040391295.1 Phenylobacterium sp.
CGCAGGTCGGCGTCGTCCCCGGCCGCCAGCTCCGTGAAGTCCGCTCCGACCTCCCCGCCCCTGGCCAGCAGGGCGCGCACGGCGCGGTTCTCCTCCACCAGCCGCGCGGCGGTCCCGTCCCAGACCTCGGCGGCCATGCCGAGCAGCAAGGCCGACAAGCCCAGCGAGCTGGCGCGGTCGGCGGGATGAACGTCGGGCATGGCGTTGCGAAGCGCCAGGCCGGCGATTTCGGCCAGGACGGCGGGTACGGCGGGGGTCATAGGCGTCCCATCACTTTAAGCACGGCGCGGTCTTGGGCGTTCTGCAGCGCCCAGGGCGGATAAACCATGATCGGCTCGCGGTTGCCGCCGTCGATCCAGGCTCTGGCCGAGGACACCCAAATCGCCTGGCCCTTCACGCAGTTGAACAGTTCCCACCAATGCAGGGCGGCGGGATCGGCCTTCAGGCCGCTGGCCCGCTCCCAGATGGCGACGGCCTCCGCGCGCGGCAGCAGACCGCCGGCCATGCCCGCGCCGAACGACCAGACCGGGTTGAGGCTCCAGCCCAGGTCCTCCAGCGGATCGCCCAGATGGGCCATCTCCCAGTCGAGGATGCCGTGGATCCCGCCAACCTCGTCATAGAGGAAGTTGCCGGTCCGGTAGTCGCCATGCACGACGCCCACCTTCTGGGCCGGCGGCGGGGGATTGGCCCGCAACCAACGGATGGCGGCGCGGATGATCGGCAGGGGTTGCGACTCGTCCTCGTCCAACACGCCCTCCCAGTAGGAGAGCTCCCGGTCCCAGCAGGCGTCGGCGGCCACGCCCGGCATCACCTGCGTCAGGCCGATCGCGGCGGGGTCGGCCTTGGCGATCTCGGCCAGGATCGTCCACTTGCGCTCGCCCAACTTCGCCAGGGTCTCGACGTAGGGCGGACCGAACAGCAGTTGCGGCGAGGCCTGGAAGCCGGCGATTTCCTCGGCGATGAAGAACGGGTGGTCGAGCGCCGCGCTCTCCTCCTCCAGCCACAGCATTTCCGGCACGGGCACGGCGCTCCCGCGGAAGGCGCGATAGGCCTCGAACTCGATCCGCCGCTCGGTGTCGATCAGCGAGGCCGGCGGATCGCGGCGCAGGATCAACTTACGCTCTTGCCGCGCGCCGTCCTGGGTCCAGCCCAGCCGGAAACGATAGGTTTCCCGCGAGGCGCCGCCGGAGATCCGGGACAGGTCCTCCACCGTGATGTCGGACGCACGGGGCATTCGGGTGGCGATGTAAGCCGCCAGTCTAGGTTCCAACGTCATACTGGTCAGTGCATCTCAAAGCGGATGGGCAGGGTCTTGGGTCCGCTGACGAAGGTGGCCTGGCTGTTCTTCGGCTGACCGTTCAGCTCCAGCGACTTGATCCGCGGCAGCATCTCCTCCCAGAGGATCCGCATCTCCATCTTCGCCAGGTGCTGCCCAAGGCAGAGGTGCGCGCCATAGCCGAAAGCCAGATGCTTGTTGGGTTTGCGCTCGATCTGGAAGGCGGCGGGATCGTCGAACACCGCCTCGTCGCGATTGCCAGAGGCGTAGCAGAGCATCATCCAGTCGTCCTTGGCGAGGCTGCGCCCGGCGAACTCCGTCGCCTCGGTCGCGGTCCGCATGAAGGTCTTCACCGGGGTGATCCAGCGGATCGATTCGTCCACCAGGCCCGGGATCAGCGAGGGATCGGCCTTCACCTTCGCCAACTGCTCGGGATTTTCGGCCAGGCCCCAGATGGCGCCCGCCGTGGACGAGGAGGTGGTGTCGTGGCCGGCGGTGGCGACGATCATGTAGTAGCTCATCGCCTCCAACTCGGAGATCGGCTGACCATCGATTTCGGAAGTGGCGATCACCGTCGCCAGATCGTCGGTCGGATTGGCGCGGCGATCGGCCGAGAGCTTGGCGAAATAGGCGTAGAAGTCGGCGACCACGCCCTCCGACAGCAGTTTGGTCAGGTCGGCCTCGCGGTCGCTCTTGCGGCCGAGCTCGGGGTCGGTGGCGCCGAACAGTTCCTGAGTCAGGGTGAGCATCCGCGGCTCATCGGCCTCCGGCACGCCCAGGATCTCCATGATCACGTGCAGCGGGTAATGCAGCGCCACGGCGCTGATGAAGTCGCACTCGCCGCCGGTCGCCGCCATCTTGTCCACGGCCTTGCGGGCGATACCCCGGATGCGGTCCTCCAGCCCCTTGATGTTGGGCGGCATGAACCAGGCCTGGGTCAGGGCGCGGTACTTCGGATGATCTGGGGCGTCCATCTGGACCAGGCTGCGAACCAGATGCGGGCTGCCGCCCATCATCGCCCGGATCGCCGTGTCGGCGGCCTTGTTGGTGATGACGGTGGAGCGGTCGCCGTTGTGGAACAACGCGTTCTGGCGGCTGATCTCCAGAATGTCGGCATGCTTGGTCGCGACCCAGAACGGGTCAAAGCCCTCGACCTCGGCCAGACCGAAAGGGTTGTTGGCGCGTAGCCAGCCGTAGGTTTCGTGAATTCGCCCGTCCGCATAGGCGGTAGGGTCAATCAGGTTGCGCGCGTGGTCGTCGGGTATGCGAACGCCGATGCTGCTCATGATGCGCCGAGCTCTTCGCTTTACGCCCCGTAACCTTACGTGGCGTCAGCAAAAAGCATCCTCCCTTGTTTTGTTTTCTTGGTGCACTTGATACTGCGTGAACAGGCGACGTCGCAATACCGTCGACGGATCGAGATAAGATCGGCGCCGATTTCAGACCGTCTGGGAGGACGCCTCAATGCTGACCAAGGCCGACGATTTTCCGATTCACCAGACCCCCGAACCGATCGCCTATTCGGGCACGGACCGGAATTTCTACGACCGCTATTTCTTCAACGGCTATGCGCCGGACGGCAGCGAGTTCTTCGCCGTCGCCTTTGGAGTCTATCCCCAGCTCAACATCGCCGACGCCCACTTCTCGGTGGTCCGCGACGGGGTGCAGCACTGCCTGCACGCCAGCCGCATCCTGAATATGGAGCGCATGGACCTGACCTGCGGCCCGATCCGCATCGAGGTTCTGGAGCCGCTGCAAAAGCTGAAGGTCACCGTCGAGCCGTCCAACGGATTCGCCGCCGAACTGGTCTTCGAGGGCCGCGCCTTCCCGATCGAAGAGCCGCGCTTCATGCGCCGGATCGGCCCGCGCGCCTTCATGGACTACACCCGCCTGACCCAGAACGTCCGCATCACCGGCTGGATCGAGATCGACGGGGTGCGCCGCGAACTGCAAACCGGCACGGTCGGCAGCCGCGACCGCTCCTGGGGCATCCGCCCGGTCGGCGCGCCCGATCCCCAACCGCCGGTTCCGATGACGATCAGCGGGTTCTTCTGGCAATGGACGCCGCTGAACTTCGACGACCGCAGCGTCTTCTTCCACGTCAACGCCGACCCCGAAGGCCGCCCCTGGAACACCCGCGCGGTGATCTCGCCGGACGGCGCGGGTCCCGAGGGCCATTACGAAACCGAGACGGCCGTCATGGAGGAGGTCAGCCTGATCACCGGCACCCGCCACGCACGCGGCGGAAAGCTCAACGTGCCGTTGGCGCAGGGAAGCGCGAGCGTCACCTTCGAGCCGCTCCTGACCTTCCTGATGCGCGGCATCGGCTACGGCGCGCCGCAGTGGCGGCACGGAGGCTACAAGGGCGAGCTGGTCGTCGAACGCGAGGACATCGACCTGGCCGCCACCGACATGGCCAGCCCCGAGAACGCCCACATCCAGGCCCTGTCACGGGTGACGCTCTCCACGCCCGGCGAGGCGCCGCAAACCGGCATGGGGGTGTTCGAACAGCTCATCGCCGGGCCTTACCGGCCGTATGGCTTGGGATAGGCGCTCTGCTTCGTCATCCTCGGCTGGAGCGAAGCGGAATGCCGGGGATCCATAAACGCCGGGCTCTCAGGACAATCTCGAACCGCGGAGTCTATGGATGGCCGGGACAAAGCCCGGCCATGACGAACTAAAAGAAGTGGAACCACATGATCACTGACCGCACCTGGACCAGCGCCGACGGCTTGGCCCTGTTCGCCCGCGACCATGCCCCGGCCTCCGGCCCGGCGAGGCTGCCGGTGATCTGCATCCATGGCCTGACGCGCAACTCCCGCGACTTCGAAGTCGTGGCCCCGCTGATCGCCGCCCAGGGCCGCCGCGTCTTGAGCGTCGACGTTCGCGGGCGCGGCAATTCCGACCGCGATCCCAACCCCGCCAACTACAACCCAGCGATCTACGCCACCGACGTCATCGCCCTGATGACCCAGTCGGGCATCGGCCGCGCCCACTTCGTCGGCACCTCGATGGGCGGGCTGATCACCATGACGCTCTGCGCCATGCGTCCCGACCTGATCGGCGGCGCGGTGCTGAACGACATCGGGCCGGAGGTCGGCGCGGCCGGCATCGCGCGCATCGCCAGCTATGTGGGCGGCGCGCCGGCGGTCTCGAGCTGGGCGCAGGCCACCGCCTATACGAAAGCGATCAACGGCGAGGCCCTGCCCCACCTGACCGACGTCGATTGGGAACGCTTCGCCCGCCGGGTGTTCCACGACGATCACGGGGTCTTCTCGCTCGACTACGATCCAGCCATTTCCCAGGGCTTCAAGACCGCCGCCCCGGCCAGCGACGGCGCGCCCGCGGCCGGCGTCCCCGACCTGTGGCCGCTGTTCAACGTCCTGGCCGCCGACCGCCCGCTGCTGCTGGTGCGCGGCGAGACCTCCGACATCCTCGACGCCGACATCGCCGGCAGGATGAGCGCCGCGGCCCCGCACATGACGCGCGTCGAAATTCCGAAGATGGGCCACGCCCCGACCCTGGAAGAGCCGGAAGCCCAGGCCGCTCTAGCGGCGTTCTTCGCGGGCGCCGCTTAGATCCTCCCCCTCTGGGGGCCTGTTGCGAAATTCGGTGATCGTGATTCTCTGGT
>JBEBYB010000222.1:0-4907 GCA_040391295.1 Phenylobacterium sp.
TGGTCGAGCAATCGACGGCGGCCAGCTACGCCATGTCCGGTGAAGCCAGGAAGCTAGGGCAAGCGGTCGCTCGCTTTCGCATCGGGGACCAGCCGCGTGCGGTCGATACGACGGGTTGGTCGCGAGCAGACACCTAGCGGGGTGGGCGGCTGGCGGCGACCTATTTGGCGATCCAGCCGCGCAACGGGTTCGGCGAGAGATCGGCCTGCGATCCGCCCCACCGATGACGAATGACGTTTGACAACGTTATCAGTCGAGGCGCAGCATTCGTCGTCGCCAAGACGCCGCGCGGCGTTCGGGCATGCGACGTGGAAGCCGCTCAGCGGTTCGAGAGGGGGAGGACGCGATGGTCAGCCGTCGTATGCGTCGGCAAGGCGCAAAGATCGTGGCCGCTTCGGCCATGGCCTGGGCTGCAACCGCCTCGGCGCAGGACGCCCCCCGGCCCCCGCAGCAGCGGGCTGCCGAGACGGTCGGCCAGATGACCCTTGATGAGAAGCTTACCCTAGTCCACGGCTATTTCGGCGCGAACCTGAAGGGCGCGCCGCCGCCGCTGAACGCAGTCCCGCCGAAGGAAGCCATTGGGTCGGCCGGCTATGTGGCCGGCGTGCCGCGACTGGGGGTGCCGGCGTTGCAGGAAAGCGACGCCAGTCTGGGCGTCGCCAATGGCGCGAACATGCGGCCGGGAGACCAGGCCACAGCCTTGCCGTCGGGCTTGGCTATCGCCTCGACCTGGAATCCGCAGCTGGCCCGCGAGGGCGGCGAGATGATCGGGACCGAGGCGCACGCCAAGGGCTTCAACGTCCTGTTGGCCGGCGGCGTCAACCTGGCGCGCGACCCGCGCAATGGTCGCAACTTTGAGTATCTTGGCGAGGACGCCCTGCTGGCCGGGGTGATGGCGGGGGAGTCGATCGCCGGCATCCAGAGCCGCAATGTGATCTCGACGGTGAAGCACTTCGCGGTCAACGACCAGGAAACCGGCCGGATGACCCTGAGCGCCGACATCGACGAGAAGGCGATGCGCGAGACCGACCTGCTGGCCTTCCAGATCGCCATCGAGCGCGGCCAGCCCGGCGCGGTGATGTGCGCCTACAACCGGATCAACGGCGACTATGCCTGCGAGCACGACTTCCTGCTGAACAAGGTGCTGAAGGGCGACTGGGCCTATCCCGGCTGGGTGATGTCCGATTGGGGCGGGGTGCATTCGACGGTGAAGGCCGCGATGGGCGGCCTGGACCAGCAGTCGGCCCATACCTTCGACCGCCAGGACTATTTCGGCGCGTCGCTGAAGAAGGCGGCGCAGGACGGGCAGGTCCCGATGGCGCGGCTGGACAACATGGCCGGCCGGATCTTGCACAGCATGTATGCGGTCGGGGTGGACAAGCATCCGCCGATGAAACGGCCGATCGACATTGACGCTCACGCCGCCATCGCCCAGCGCACGGCCGAGGAAGGCATGGTGTTGCTGAAGAACGAGGGCGGTCTGCTGCCGCTGGCGGCGGGCGCCAAGAAGATCGCGGTGATTGGGGGCCACGCCGATGTCGGCGTGCCGTCGGGCGGCGGTTCCTCGCAGGTGATCTCGTATGGCGGCTCGGGACTGGAGCTGCCGTCGACCGGGGCGATGGGGCCGTTCGGAAAGATCGTCTATCACGGCTCCTCGCCGCTGAAGGCGATCGCCGCCGCCGCGCCGGGCGCCCAGGTCAGCTTCGCCGGCGGGCAGGACGTCGCCGCCGCGGTCGCCGCGGCGCGCGAGGCCGATATTGCGATTGTCTTCGCCGACCAGTGGCAGACCGAAATTGAAGACGCCAAGAACCTGTCGCTGCCGAACAACCAGGACGCCCTGATCGCCGCCGTCGCGGCCGCCAATCCGCGCACCGTCGTGGTGCTGGAGACCGGCAATCCGGTGACCATGCCCTGGCTGCCCAAGGTCGGGGCGGTGCTGGAGGCCTGGTATCCCGGCCAGCGGGGCGGGGAGGCGATCGCCAACATCCTGTTCGGCAAGGTCAATCCGTCCGGCAAGCTGCCGATCTCGTTCCCGCAGAGCGAGGCGCAGCTGCCGCGGCCGAAGATTCCGGGCTCGGAGCTGACCTTCAACCCGATGGGCGGCAACGATACGCTGTTCAGCGTGCCCTATCCTGAAGGCTCGGAGGTCGGCTATCGCGGCTTTGCGGCGCGCGGCCAGACACCGCTGTTCCCGTTCGGCCACGGGCTTTCCTACAGCCGCTTCACCTATGGCGACCTGCAGGTGGCCGGCGGCGAGACCCTGAAGGTGGCCTTCGACCTGACCAATTCCGGGAAGCGCGAGGGCATGGAGATCGCTCAGGTCTATGCGACCCCGCCGGTCGCCGGGGCGCAACGTCGCCTGATCGGCTGGCGGAAGGTCGCGCTGAAACCGGGCGAGACGCGCCGGGTCGAGGTGGTGGCCGACCCACGACTATTGGCTGGGTACGACGTCAAGGCCCCGGGCTGGCGCGTGGCGGCCGGCGACTACGCCGTGGCGGTGGGCGCAAGCTCGGCCGACCTGCGGCTGAAGGGGGCCTCGCGCGTCGACGCGGCTCTGGTGAAACCTTGAGACACAGCAATCAAGCGCGGCGGCAGGCCGCTGGGGGAAGAACGATGAACCGCAAGATGGGCTTCATGAGCGTGGCCTTGGCCGTCGGGCTTGCAGGCGGCGCGGCGCAGGCCGCCCCGCCGGTCGACCTGGTCAAGATCGAGAGCGGCAAGCTGCAGGGCGTGGTCCGCGACGGGGTGGTGGCGTTCAAGGGCGTGCCGTTCGCAGCTCCGCCGGTCGGCGACCTGCGCTGGAAGCCGCCGCAGCCCGCTGCGCCCTGGACCGGCGTGCGTTCGGCGGCTGAATACGGCCACGACTGCGCCCAGAAGCCGTTTCCCAGCGACGCCGCGCCGCTCGGAACCGCGCCGTCCGAAGATTGCCTGGTGCTCAATGTCTGGCGTCCGGCGCAGGCCTCCAAAGCCAAGCTGCCGGTGATGGTCTGGATCTATGGCGGCGGCTTCGTCAACGGCGGCTCCTCGCCGGCGGTCTATGCGGGCGATCAGTTCGCCAAGCAGGACGTGGTGCTGGTCAGCTTCAACTATCGGCTCGGCCGTTTCGGGTATTTCGCGCACCCGGCGCTGAGCCAGGAGAACCCGAAGGGGCCGCTGGGCAACTACGGCTTCATGGACCAGATCGCGGCGCTCGAATGGGTGCAGCGGAACATCGCCGCCTTTGGCGGTGATCCGGACAACGTGACGATCTTTGGGGAGTCGGCGGGCGGCTTTTCGGTTCACACCCTGATGACCACGCCAAAGGCCAAGGGGCTGTTCCACAAGGCGATCGTGCAATCGGGTGGTGGCCGGGGCAACATGACGCCTGGCCGCACGGTCAGCGGGCAGACGCCGGGCGGCCCGCCCTCGGGCGAGAGCGTGGGCCTGGCCTTCGCCAAGAGCGTGGGGATCGAGGGGCAGGATGCCGCGGCGCTCGCGGCCTTGCGCAAGCTGCCGGCCGAGGCGGTGATCGCCAATATGAACATGATGACCATGTTCAACCCGACCTATGCCGGGCCGATGATCGACGGTCAGATCGTGGTGGGTGAGCCCGAGCAGATCTACCGCGCGGGCGGCGGCGCCAACGTACCGCTGATCGTCGGGGCCAACAGCATGGACATCGGCTTCTCGATGGCGCGCACCATCGACGAGGTCTACGCGCCGTTCGGGCCGGAGCGCCGGGCCGCCGTGCAAGCGGCCTATGACCCCAAGGGTACGGGCGACGTGCGGGCGGTCGGAACCTTGGTGGCCAGCGACAAGATGATGGTCGAGCCGGCTCGGTTCGCGGCCAAGGCCTGGTCGGCTCAGGGCCGTCCGGTCTATGCCTATCGCTTCTCCTATGTGGCCGAATCGATGCGCAAGGAGTGGCCCGGCGCGCCGCACGCCACCGACATTCCCTATGTGTTCGACACCGTGAAAGAAAAGTACGGGGCGGCCCTGACGCCGGCCGACGCCAAGACCGCGCAACTGGCCAACGCCTATTGGGCCGCCTTCGCCAAAACTGGGAATCCCAATGGCGACGGCCGGCCGGCCTGGCCGCTCTACGAGCCGAAGGGCGACAAGATCCTCGACTTCGCCGATGACGGAACCTCGGCCATGGCTGACCCCTGGAAGGCGCGGCTGGACCTAGCCGAACAGGCGGCCGACGCTTCCAAACCCTAGGTGCGACTTGCGGCCTCGTCTCCCGTGGACGAGGCCGTTTCCTTTCAGGATTTCGCGCTATACCTGCACAAGGGAACCGTCGCCGTCTGGCCGGCGGGCGGAGGACGTCAGCGCGTGACGACAATCAAGGACGTGGCCGCCCGTGCCGGCTTGTCGGTGATGACCGTCTCGCGGGTGCTGAACGGCGAGCGCCATGTCAGCGCCGAGGCCCGCGAGAAGGTCCAGGCCGCCATTGAGGCGCTGGGCTATCGGCGCAACGTCTTCGCGCGAGGCTTGCCCGGATCGCGGTCCTTCCTGATTTGCCTGCTGATCCCGGAGCAGATCCCGTCCTACGTGGCCGAGTTCCAGCAGGGGGCGATCCAGTATTGCCGGGCGCGGGGCTACCATCTGGTGGTCCAGCCCTTTGACCGCGGTTCCGACATCGCCGCCGATGCGGTGGCGAGCACGATCGCTACGCTGCGGCCGGACGGGTTCCTGCTGCTACCGCCGACCACCGATGATCTGGCGGCGCTGGACGTGCTCGACCGTTCGGGAACGCCCTATGTCCGTCTGGCTCCGGGCGTCCAGCCGCGGCGGTCCTCATCAGTCTCGATGGACGATGTCGAGGCTGCGCGCCAGATGACGCAGGCCTTATTTGCGCTCGGGCACGAGAACATCGCCTTCATTGCCGGCCCGGAAGAGCACGCAGCGTCGGCATGGCGCTATGA
>JBEBYB010000223.1:0-4901 GCA_040391295.1 Phenylobacterium sp.
ACGCCGCCATGAAACAGCACCACATTGGCCATGCCGCCGAAGAAGCTGGTGGCTGTCGACGCCGCCAGGACGATCATCATTACGGCGACGAGCGACGAGGGGCGCTCCAGCAGCCGGTCCTTGGGCGCCAGCCGCGCCATCAGGACATAGGCGGTGGCTATTCCGACCATGTTGCAGAGGGTGAGCAGCAGCGCCTTGGTCCAACTGCTGCCCGTCGCCGCATCGGCCGCCACGAAGGCGAGCGCCGCGGCGATCCAGGCGCTGGGCCGAGCGAGGCGGGGGAACCTGACCAACAGGCCCAGCAGCACGGCGTTGGCCGGCCAGAAGGCGCTGAGGTTTCCGACCGGCCGAAGCAGAATGCCCAGGACCGCTGAGGCGAGCACCACGCCGCCCACGACAAGTATGGCGAAGATCTCTGCGTTCAGGCTCTGGCGGTCGCCGGGCTCCCCCACCGCCGAGGCCGTCTGCTGGGCGCTCATAGAGTCTCGCAAGGTCCTCAGAAGGTCAGACGGCGGAGCCTGTCACGACTAGTGTCACATCGCCTACCGGAAAACGGCAGCCCTGGCTGATGACCTGAGCGCGTGACTGGGCTTTCTCGCCACAGTTGACGTAACGGCGCTCAAAAAAGCCGGCGCGCCCGCCTTGTCTCGGGGGGGAGCTTGGGTCAGGGTGCCGCAAACTTAACAGTGTTTAGGGACGGAAACACATGGATCGCTATGACTACGTCATCATTGGCGCAGGCTCCGCCGGGTGCGTACTTGCGAACCGGTTGACCGAGGACCCGCAGGTCAAGGTTCTGCTGCTGGAAGCCGGCGGCAAGGACAGTTCGCTGATGGTCAAGATGCCGGCCGGGGTCGGCACGCTGATCGCCAAGCAGGGCGCCTACAACTGGGGCTTCTGGACCGAAGAAGAACCCAACCTGGAGAACCGCAAGCTGTGGTGGCCGCGCGGCAAGGGCTGGGGCGGATCGTCGTCGATCAACGGCATGATCTACATCCGCGGCCATGCGCGCGATTACGACCAGTGGCGCCAGATGGGCCTGCAGGGCTGGTCCTACCGGGACGTGCTGCCCTACTTCAAGCGCTCGGAAACCCTGGAAGGCGGCGGCGACGACTGGCACGGCGGCGAGGGCCCGCTCTATGTCTCCAAGGCTGCGACGCCCAACCCGATCTACAAGGCGACCATCGAGGCGGGCCGTCAGGCCGGCCACGCCGTCACCAACGACTTCAACGGCTTCCAGCAAGAGGGCTGGGGCCCATACCAGCTGACCATCCGCGACGGTCAGCGCTGGAGCGCGGCGCGCGCCTATCTGCATCCGGCCATGGGCCGTCCGAACCTGACCTGCCTGACCGGGGCGCGGACCACCCGCATCATCGTCGAGAACGGCCGGGCGACCGGGGTCGAATACGTCGACGACAAGACCAAGGCCAAGCACGTCGTCAACGCCGACAAGGAAGTGCTGCTGTCGGCGGGCGCCGTGCAATCGCCGCACATCCTGCAACTGTCCGGTATCGGCGATCCCGAGGAGCTGGCGAAGTTCGGCATTCCGGTGGTCAAGGCGCTGAAGGGCGTCGGCGCCAACCTGCAGGACCACCTGGACGTCACCATGTCCTGGGAATGCCCGCAGCCGATCACCGCCTTCTCGCTGCGCAAGGGGATCGTGAAGACCCTGATGATCGGCATGAACTACGCCTTCTTCGGCAAGGGCATGGGCCGTCAGCAGTTCCTGGAGTCGGGCGCGTTCCTGAAATCCCGTCCGGACCTCGACCGCCCCGACCTGCAGGTCCACTGCGTGTTGGCGATCATGCAGGAGCATGGCAAGGTCACGGTGCCGAAGGACGGTTTCACCTTCCACGTCTGCCAGCTTCGGCCCGAGAGCCGTGGCCGCGTGGGCCTGAACTCGGCCGATCCGTTCGCCGATCCGGCGATCTTCGCCAACTATCTGGCCACGGACGAGGACCGCCGCGCGATGCGCGAGGGCGTTCGGATGATGCGCCACGTCGCCTCGCAGGCCGCGCTCGATCCCTATCGCAGCCAGGAACTGTTCCCGGGCAAGGACGTCGAGACCGACGAACAGATCGACGCCTGGATCCGCAAGCACGCCGAGACGATCTATCACCCGGTCGGCACCTGCAAGATGGGCGCGGCGTCCGACGAGATGGCGGTAGTCGACGGCGAGCTGAAGGTGCGCGGCATCGAGGGACTGCGGGTCATCGACGCCTCGGTCATGCCGACCCTGGTCGGCGGCAACACCAATGCGCCGACGATCATGATCGCCGAGAAGGCCGCCGACATGCTGCGGGGCCGTGCGGCCTTGCCGGCCGAGGACGTGCCTGTATTTGAAGATGGCCAAAAGGCCGCCTAGGGCGTCACGAAAACCAGGAGAGAGCGATGGAACTGCGCAGGCTTGGCAAGTCGGAGCTGAAGATCGCGCCCCTGGTGCTGGGCGGAAACGTGTTCGGATGGACGGCGGACGAGAAGACCTCGTTCGCCATCCTCGACGCCTTCGTCGATGGCGGGTTCAACGCCATCGACACCGCCGACGTCTATGCGGCCTGGACGCCGGCTGGAGCGGGCGCGTCCGAGACTGTGCTCGGCGCGTGGTTCCAGCAGTCGGGCAAGCGCGACAAGGTGGTGCTGGCCACCAAGCTCGGCATGGAGATGGGCGAGGGCAAGAAGGGTCTGTCGGCCGCCTACATGGTCGAGGCGGTCGAGGCTTCGCTCAAGCGCCTGCAGACCGACCGGATCGATCTCTATCAGTCGCACCGCGACGACCCGGACACTCCGCTGGAAGAGACCGCCGAGGCGTTCGACCGGCTGGTCAAGGCGGGCAAGGTGCGCGTTATCGGCTCGTCGAACTTCAGCGCCGAACGGCTGAAAGAGGCGCTCGATGTCAGCCAGGCCGGCGGCTACACCCGCTACAACAGCGAGCAGCCGCTCTATAATCTCTACGCCCGCGAGGGTTTCGAAGGCGCGCTGCAGCAGACCTGCATCGACAACGAGGTGGGGGTGATCCCGTTCTCCAGTCTCGCGTCCGGGTTCCTGACCGGCAAGTACCGCACCGAGGCCGATCTCTCGAAAAGCCCGCGGGGACGCGGCGTGAAGCGGATGATGGACGAGCGGGGGATGCGGATCCTGGCGGCGCTCGACCAGGTGTCGGCCGCCAAGAGCGCGAGCCAGGCCCAGGTCGCCCTGGCCTGGGTCATGGCCCAGCCCGGCCTGACCGGCCCGATCGCCTCGGCCACCAGTTTGGAACAACTCGACGAACTGATGGGCTCGGCACGCATGAAGCTCAGCGCCGAGGACCTGGCGTTGCTGGACAAGGCGTCTGCGCCCTAGGTTGAAAAAACGACCGATCGTGCTATATCTCCGGCATGAGAAAAGGCGCCGCCACGCGTGAGGCCATTGTTAATCGAGCCCTTGATCAGGCTGTCGCGGTCGGGCTGGAAGGGCTGTCGCTAGGGCCGTTGGCGGAGAGCCTTGAGCTTTCGAAGAGCGGCCTTTTCGCGCACTTCAAGTCAAAGGAAGCGCTGCAACTGGCGGTCCTGAACGAGGCTATCGCCCGGTTCCAGGCTCGGGTGGTCGAGCCGAGCCTGGCCCTGCCGCGCGGCCGGCCGCGCATGGAGGCTCTGGTCGCCCACTGGTTCGACTGGATGGATGGCGAGACCGAGGCCGGCGGTTGTCTGTTCGCGGTCTCCAGCCAGGAATATGACGACCGGCCGGGCGCGCTGCGTGATCGCCTGGTCGCCTCGCAGAACGATTGGCATGACACCCTGGCGCGGGTGGCGGGCGACCTGCCGAGAGCCGGCAAGGCGCCGCCGGACTATTGCCGCCAGATGGTGTTCGAACTGGTGGGGGTGAGCCTCGCCTACCAACAGCACGTGAAGCTGTTCCGGACGGCGAACGCCCGGGCGCGCGCCGAAGAGGCGGTGGCGCGGATCCTCGACGACGCCGAGGAGGCGCTTTAGGCTACGCGGCGACCGTCGAGGGTCGCCAGTTTCAGGCGGTGGGTTTCCTCGTTCGCCGGGCCTACGCCCTGGATGGAGCGTACGGCGAGATGGCGGATCGGCATGTCTCGTAGCTTCGCGACCAGCGATAACGGTTGATAGAGCCCAAGGAAGCGCTCTGGCGAACCCGGCGCGCCAGCGATTGGGGCGAACAGCACTTCCAGCATCAGGGAAGCGCCATCGGTGCGACCCTCCATTTCCACGACCATCGGTTCGGGCCGACGGCGGGCGGTTTCCAGGGCGGTGTGCAGGTTGAAACGGTCACGTTCGTCGACAAGGTCGAGCATGTTCTGGCCGCGCAGGTCGCGCTTGTGCAGGTCGGCGACTAGGCCGCCGGCCAGGCGAACAGGGTAGACGCCGGACGAGACGCGTCCGAGCATGAAGGTTTGGGTCATCAGGGTCGGGAAGTCGGCCGGGTTGATCGCCGCGCGCACCGGCAGGCGGCTGAAACCGCCTTGGCTGCGCCAGTAGTCGATCATTCCCTGAGTGTTCGAATGAACCATTTCGACACCTCCTGATGCGGCCGGGCGTGGCCGCGGGGGATGCGTAACAAGATCGGCGCCAGCGCCCGCACGTATCAGATCGAGACGGTGAGGCTTGCTGCGGGGGTCAGCGCGGCAAATCTTGGAAGAACTGGAACCCGCAGGCTAGCGGGCGAGGCGGCGTGATGTGCAGCCCTTCCGAGGTTTCCAGGAAGGCGATGCCGGCGACGTCGAGCGCGGCCCTCACCTTGGTCAGGGAGCTCACGCGAACACGCAACGCCACTTGCGGATCGCAATGACCGAAGGCGGCTCTGAACTTGGCGTCGTCCCAATAGCGGAAGCCGGAAATATCGAGATGGCATGCGGCCAGGCCGGCCATGGGACCGGGCTCAGCCGAGCCGAAGATCAGGCC
>JBEBYB010000224.1:0-4807 GCA_040391295.1 Phenylobacterium sp.
CAAGCGCGATCCGCACGGCGGCGATCTGTTTGTCTTCCGGGGCCGCGCCGGCGGGGCGGGGTGCTGCAGGCCGACGCCTACGGCGGATACGCCGGGCTCTAAAACCTGGCCGTGAGCGCCCGGGCCGGTGCTCGAGGCCAGTTGCTGGGCCCACGCCAGGCGCAAGTTCTTCGAACTTGCCGACATCGAGGGAGCCGCGCTCAAGAAGGCCCGCGGCGAGAAGCCTAAGCCGGTCTATCCCCTGGCCTTGCAGGCGGTGTTGCGCATCGACGCGCTGTTCGCCATCGAGCGCGAGCTGCTGGGCCGCTCGCCGTCGGAGCGTCTGGCGGTTCGTCAGGTCGACAGCAAACCCCACGTCGAGCAGCTCGAGATCTGGCTGCGCGACACCGCCCAGGCGCTGACCCGCGGCCACGACCTCGCCAAAGCGATCAGATACATGCTCAATCGCTGGCCCTCGTTCACCCGGTTCTTGAGCGACGGTCGCATTTGCATGAGCGGCAACGCGACCGAGCGCGCGCTGCGCGGCGTGGCTCTTGGAAGGAAGTCCTGGCTGTTCTGCGGTTAGGATCGCGGCGGCCAGCGCGCCGCCGTCATGTACAGCCTGATCGTCACCACCAAGATGAACGATGTCGATCCTCAGGCTTGGCTCGCGGACGTGCTGGCCCGGATCGCCGAGCATCCCGCACAGCGCATAGACGAGTTGCTGCCTTGGAACTGGCGGCCGCTCAAAGCGCCGGCGCCGACCGCCTGATCTCAGCCTTTTTTGGGCCGGCCGCGGTGCTCACCGCATGCGTACAACCCGTCGGCCGAACCCGCGTTATCGGAATCCAAAAAACCACAACACCGCGAGAATGACCACGATTAGGCCGACAAGATAGATGATGCGATTCACGACGCTGCTCTCCCAGCTGCAGCTTCACTGAATGCGTCGCCAGTCCAGCGGTTCCTGTAGATGAAGCGTCGGCAGGCGACAGTGCACGCAGACAGGGGACAAGCCTGAGCGCGGCGAGGATGCGAACTGTCATGACGCCTAGCTTTCAAGAATAAGGGCGGCGCTGGGCGCGCTACAGCTTGGCTTGCGTCATCACCTTTGGCCCGCGGCCGGGCTTTCGTAGCGTGGAACCGGATCGGGGCAGACAGGATCCAGCCCATGGCATGCATCCTTTTTGCGGCTTCGCTCGTCCAGGCTTAGCTGGAGGTCCGAGTCCGTGCCGTCGGCCCGACAGTTCTGAGGCGTCAGCCACAGCTGAGAAAACGCCTCCGGTCAGATAGAGACCGGAGGCGCCTCGCATCCCACCGTCGGCGGAACGGGCAGCTCGCCGAACACGAGCCGCCAAGCCAGACAGTCGAGAGCGACCGCCCGGATTACTCAACTATCCAAGCCCTTAGAGCATGACCGTAGTGGGTTCGCGGACCAAACGCGTCTGCACGGAGATGGTTCCAGCTTCCCGCCATGCTGGAACGCGGCGGCGAAGCGGCTCGACCCATCCGGCTTCCGCCGAGAACGGGCGCGAAGTTCAGCATTTCAAGGCCTGGGTCTCGACCACAGCGCCGCGCTGTCATCAGCCGCGTCCGCCATCCCGACTACGGCTCCCTCCGCGTGAGCGTTCGACCGTGAAAGACCTGATCCCATCGAGGGGCAATTGGGAAAGCGCTACCGTTTCGACACCCAAATAGAGGCCGCCAAAGCCTAAGGATTCACCTTGGCCGGCGCGCTGCTCGTCGCAGAAGATGTCGACAACCGAATCTGGCGCGTGGGCGGTCGATGAACCGGCCCCCTACTTCTTACGCGCGGGGATCAAGTCGCGGCCCATCATAAGCAATTTGCCTGAGTGCTCGGAGGGATGCGAACCTGACACAGGCGCAACTGGCCGCGAGGTTTGGCTGGCCTCAGCAGTCGGTGTCGTACCTGGAGAGGGGCGTTCGACGCTTCGATGTCGTCGAGTTCTACGTACTGGCTCGTGCGATGGGGCGCAATCCCGCTGAGCTATTCGCGGTCGTGCTGGATCGTTTCCATTCGGGCTTCGACACGGACGCTGCGTTGATGACTCCGCGACCGCGACCGCCAAGACCGCAGGCTCGCAACGGATAGCTATTTTCCGACTCTGGGAGTCGCACCGGCGCGTATTATGCGAGCTCGCGCTATCCACCTACCAGGCGGGCGTTGCCGCCCCCCTGGGCGCTCTCAGAGTCGTGCAGCTCTCACCCCCGGAGAGAGCGCAGGAAAAAGCTCGCGACGAGAACGCCTAGCGGTGCGATGAGTGCGCACCACCATCAACCTACCAGCATCGGCGCGGATGGATGATAGGCAAGCGCGATCAGAGAGCCGACGCCGACCACGAGGGTGCATATCGCCATCGCGACGTCGAAGATGACGGGGGTCCGGAGTGCTATGCCGTCGCGTCGCTTTTCGAGACGACCGTCGAGGAAGCTCCAGATCAGGATCGCCAGTACGAGGGCGATTGGGACAATGACGCGGGGGTCCAAAAGCACTTCTCCGACGTGCAGTTCATCTTACGGAGATGGCGGGGTTCAGATCAACGCTGCCAGCGCGGATTGGAGGGGGCCTTGTGAGGCTACTCACCAAGTACCCCAGGCGCGCTATCGCACGCGCCTGGGGATAGTGCCATTTCCTACTCGGTCGCCGACTGTTCCGCAGGCCGCAGATGCCGCTCAATGGCGATCAGCAGGAACATGAACATGACGACGAGGAAGGCCCCGAACACGCGGAGGCCGTTCCACAGTGACATTGGAGCTTCGGCCTTGATGGCCTTCTTCAACGCCTCTTCAGATGCAGCCTTGCCTTGCGAAGCGGCCATCTTGCCGAACCATTGCATCCGGTAGGACTCGTCCAGCCGCGCGAAGGTCTCAATCGGGCTCTCGATACCCTCGGGGTATGCAGGGACACACTCTTCAACGGGTACTGCGCGCCGGACGGAGCAGCCATACGGGCGATAGAACCAATCCTCGCAACCCGTGCTGTTGGGGTCCCAGACCGTCCGCATCCGGTGGACGGTGGAGCACGCCTGTGCGGTCTTTTGCGCGGCCTTGTATTTGTTGGCCCTCTCGATCAAACGAGGGTCGGCAAGCGCCTTCGCCACGACGTCAGTTTGAGCCTTGGCATAGTCGGCGTCCCGCTGGAACTGGGCGCTGGTCCGAAGCATGGACTCCTCATATGCGCTCGAGATGCCAGCAGCATTCGCCGCCGCTGCTGCGGCATCCGCTGCCGCCGCCGCCGCTATGCTTGCCGCGTCGGTCCCGGACTCTTGGGGCGCGGCCCCGTTGGGCGCTGCGTCCAATGCGTCGGGCGTATAGCCAAGCCGCTCAGCCAGCGCACGCTTGTCGTGCACCTGATCTTCCGGCTTGTTGTAGGTCTGAGCGAGCTTCCGATAGGCTTGGTAATAGCTCTCGAACGGCCCCTTCATGAACGCGGCGTGCGCCGCCTTCGCCTCAGCGGAGACGCCATAGCCCGCTTCCGACGTTGAGGCCTTGTCGTCCGTTGGCGACCTCACAATCGGCGCAACGGCCTCTTGAGCGCTGACCGCGACCGGCGCGGCTTTCACCTCAGTTGGTAGGAGTGCTCGGCGAATTCCGTCGATTACGAACGCTCCCGCTCCCAGCAGGCAGATCGTCGCAAACACCAAGATGAGCACTCTCAGTGCTGCCAGATATGTGCGTTCCAGTTTTAGAGCGAACACCTTCGCTCCCGTTCCCGTAGTCATAATGCCCCCCGCTTCTACAATAAGTAGATCAAAGGACCTGACCGCGCGGGGTTACGTAATGGTGAAGCTTGAAGCCGTGCGTCCTGCGCAGCGACACGACCGCTGGTGGTTGCTTCCGCGACCCTAGCTCGAAATCGAAGTGCGCCTTCTGGACTCAGGGAAGCTCGTAGGCGGGCTCTGCGCTCCCCACTGCTACGTCCCTTGCTGATTGGTCGCGCAAGCAGCCCTGAGTCTTCAGGCTCAGCTTTCTGCGGCGGCGTGGTCAATGGCTGAGCCGGAGACGTTCAGCCGGTCAACATCGTTCGAGGAAAGCGAGCCCTTATAGGGCTGCTGGCTGAAGCGGTCCGCCGTCCAGCAAGATCCGTTGGGGGTGAACGGGTAATCGCCTCGTGACCCCACCGACTCGTGGATGAATGCCAGCCGCTAGGCGCTGTTAAGGAGGCCACGGTCGCCAGCATTCCGCATCGAACGCGAAACCCTGGTGCGGCAAGGGTTCTGGAGGCGCGGAGCCGAAGTATAAGACCGCTACTTAGTTTCCCCGGCGATTTTCGTTAGGAAACATCAGGCTTCTTTTCGACGCCTAAGTGTAAAGGGACCCGAAAAAAAATGGCGGGATCGGGGTCCTATAGCTGTCGAAAAATCTAGGACCTTCCCTTTTTAGGTCTCAACAGATGTGTTCTCTGCTCTAACCGCTGTGTGGTCAGATTATCTGTGGGCGTTGAGGTCAGTCCAACCGCAATCCGGTTCCGATTGTCAGCTCCCTTATGGGGGGCCCGCGCCGCCCACTGTGTCGGCTGAACAAATTTCGGCTGCACGATCGAACTGCGGCGCGATCTATATAAAATCCAGCCCCCGGCGCGGCCGAATTAGCCCCGAGCGGAGGGAATCAGTAGGACGGATCGCGAATAAGACTGTCACCTGAACGCAGTTGAGACGTGTTGAAACGCTTTCGCTTGTGCCCCCAGCGTGCCCCCGCAAAGCAAGCTTACGATTCGCCGGCACCTAAGCCATTGAAAAGATTGGTGGCTGGGGGCGGGATCGAACCGCCGACCTGTGGGTTATGAATCCACCGCTCTAACCATCTG
>JBEBYB010000225.1:0-4798 GCA_040391295.1 Phenylobacterium sp.
GTCTCCCGCCCGCACCTACTTTGGCACAGACACAACACACAGGGACCCAAGCGGCGGTTCTAGGTTTGCAACTCAGCTTGGGTCCCCCGGATCTCGCTTCGCGAGCCCGGCGGATGACGATGATGTTGAGGGCCTACTTCTCCAGCCGCGCCACCAGGCTCGAAGTGTCCCAGCGGTTCCCGCCCATCGCCTGGACCTGCGCATAGTAGCCGTCGACCAGCGCGGTCATGTCTAGCCTGGCGCCATTGGCCTGCGCCTCGTCGAGCACCAGCCCCAGATCCTTGCGCATCCAGTCGACGGCGAAGCCGAAGTCGAACTTGCTTTCCGCCATCGTCCCCCAACGATTGTCCATCTGCCAGGACTGCGCCGCGCCCTTCGAGATCGCCGCGGCCACCTCCAACGGATCGAGCCCGGCGCGCTTGGCGAAGTGCATGCCCTCGGCCAGGCCCTGGACGATCCCGGCGATGCAGATCTGGTTGACCATCTTGGTCAACTGGCCCGCGCCCGGCCCGCCCATCAGGCGCGAGGCCTTGGCGAAGGCGCCGATCACCGGCTCGGCGCGGGCATAGGCGGTCGCATCGCCGCCGCACATGACGGTGAGTTGGCCGCTCTCCGCACCTGCCTGGCCGCCCGACACCGGAGCGTCCACGAACCAGCGTCCGCCCTCCCCCGCCAGCGCCGCCATCTCGCGCGCGACCTTGGCCGAGGTGGTGGTGTGGTCGACGATGATCCCGCCAGGCGCCATCACCGGCAGGATGTCGGCCACCACGCCGCGCACATCGTCATCGTTGCCGACGCACAGGAAGACGATCTCCGCGCCTTGCGCGGCCTCCGCCGCCGTGGCCTCCGCCCGCCCGCCATGCGCCGCGCTCCAGCGCTGAGCCTTTTCGGGGCTACGGTTGAACACCGCCACCTCATGTCCGGCCTTGGCCAGGTGGCCCGCCATGGGGAAGCCCATCACGCCCAGGCCCACGAAAGCGACTCTCATCCGTATGTCCTTCTCTCAATTCAACGCCATCTTAACGGGCGCCGCGCCAATCTGCGCCGGAATTGGGCGGACGGGGATTGAACATGGCGATCGGCGAAGCGCCTATCCTGATCAAGAAGGTCAAGAAGGCCGCACCGCACGCCCACCACGGCGGCGCCTGGAAGGTGGCCTATGCCGACTTCGTCACCGCCATGATGGCCTTCTTCCTGCTGATGTGGCTGATCAACACCACCAGCCCCGAGCAGAAGCGGGGAATCGCCGACTATTTCGCCCCGGCCAGCATCTCCGAGGCCACCTCCGGCTCCGGCGGCATCCTCGGCGGCACCGCCCTTGGTGAAGACGGCGCGCAAGGCGCCGGCGCCCAGGCGATCATCGAGCAACTGGCTCCTGAGGCGCCTAACCCGAACGACGGCGCCCAGCAAGACGCCGCCAAGGCGCTGGCCCCCGAAGCCTCGACCGAGGCCCTGCGCGAGGCCCTTCTGCAACGCGAACAGGCGGCCTTCGCCTCGGCCGCCCAGTCCCTGCGTCAGGCGCTGCAGGACATGCCTGAGCTCGCCGAGCTCTCGAAGAGCATCCTGATCGACCAGACACCCGAAGGCCTGCGGATCCAACTCGTCGACCAGGAAGGCCGCTCGATGTTCGCCACCGGCCGGACCGAGCCAAACGACCGCGCCAAGCTGCTGCTGCGCGCCGTGGCCAAAATCGTGAACCAGCTTCCGAACCGCGTCAGCATCGCGGGCCACACCAATGTCTCGTCCAACGGCGCCAAGCCCGATGGCGACTGGCCGCTGTCGGCCGGACGCGCCGACGCCGCGCGCCGGGTGCTGCAGTCCGCCGGCGTCGATCCCGACCGTGTCTACCAGGTGTCCGGCAAGGCCAATTCCGAGCCGCTCTATCCCGACGATCCAACCCTGGCCGGCAACCGCCGCATCGCCATCGTGCTGCTGCGCGAGGCGCCGGTCCTACCCCCGAACCATGGCCTGCAGTGACGGAACTCGCCTGCCGACGTTTGGGACCTTGCGCCTGAGCTTTCCATGACGCCTAATCTCTCCAGGCGCAGTGGTTCGAGAATGATCGCAAGTCCGTGACGCAGCACTTTCCGACACGACAACTCCGGTTCTTCCTGACCGCGCCGAGCCCGTGCCCATACCTGCCGGACCGGCACGAGCGGAAGGTCTTCGCGCACCTGCCGTTGTCGGACGGCGCCAACGTGAACGACAGCCTCACGCAGGTCGGTTTCCGGCGTTCGCAGAACATCGCCTATCGCCCCGCCTGTGAGAGCTGCTCGGCCTGCGTCTCGGCCCGCATTCCGGCGCGCGACTACGTCTTTTCACGCTCCGAGCGCCGCGTGCTGGCGCGCAATGACGACCTGGAACGTCATCTGGTCGAGGCCGAGGCCACGATGGAGCAGTTCGATCTGCTTCGCCGCTACCTGCTGACCCGCCACGCGGACGGCGGCATGGCCGAGATGACCTGGCCCGACTACGTCGCCATGGTCGAGGACACCGCGGTCCGCACCCACGTCATCGAATACCGCGAGCGTTCTGCGGACGGCGGCCCCGGCGACCTGATCGCCTGCGCTCTGGTCGACCTGATGAGCGACGGGCTCAGCCTGGTCTATTCGTTCTACGACCCGACGATGACCAAGCGCAGCCTGGGCTCGTTCGTGATCCTGGATCACGTCGCCCAGGCGTGCCTGACCGAGATCCCTTACGTCTATCTGGGGTACTGGGTCCGAGGCTCGGAGAAGATGGACTACAAGGTCCGCTTCTCGCCGATCGAATTGCTGCGGCCCGAAGGCTGGTCGCTGATGTCGGCCCGCGACCGGGTCCACCCCGTCGAGGCCTGACCCGGGACGCGCGCGGACGGCCATGAGGCCGGTGCGAAGTTGTCCTCTGTTTCGGCGACTCATCCCCAAGCCCCACGGCGCAATACATCGACCGGGTCTCGCCAACTTGGTAAACTGCCTCGTGTTTCAGTTGGTTGGACCAGACGCATGACACGGCAACTGCGCCTGGAACTCAGGCGTCCGGCCTCATTCGCCCGCCGGGATTTCGTCAAGGGTCCGTCCAACGCCCAGGCGATCGCCGCGCTGGATTTATGGCCGGGTTGGCCGGGCGGCGCCCTGGCCCTGTTCGGACCGGTCGGCAGCGGCAAGACCCACCTTGCGCGGGAATGGGCGTCGCGCGCCGGCGCCGTCACCCTGGACCGACGATCGCCCGATATCGCCGCAGCGGCCGGACACCCGGTCCTGGTCGAGGACGTCGACCAGGGCGTCGACAACGAGGCCCTGTTCCACCTGATCAACATGGCCACGCGCGAAGGCGGCGGGCTGCTGCTCACCGCCCGCGAGGCGCCGGCCGCCTGGCGCGCCGAGTTGCCTGATCTACGCTCGCGCCTCAACGCCCTGTTGCTGGCCGAGATCGAGGAACCCGACGACGAAGTTCTGGAGGGCGTGCTCAAGAAATTCTTCCGGGAGCGGAGCATTCGCGCGCCGAAGGAGGTCTATCCCTACCTGCTGCGTCGCATGGAGAGGTCGATCCCCTATGCGCGCGAAATCGTGAAGCGGTTGGATGAAGCCGCCGACGATGAACAACGCCCTATTTCGCGCATACTTGCACGACAGATTCTTGAAGATGATAGCGAGAATCTTGACCTTTTCGATGGATGACTTGCGACACATTTCGGGTTGGGTCAGAACTCAACCATGCCTACGGACGCTGAATCCATGACCTACGCCGCCCCTGGTCCGCGGCCCGCCCACGACGCGCCCCTGGCGCTGAACTCCGAGTTGGTCGGTTCGCCCGAGCGCTTCTTCAACCGGGAAATTTCCTGGCTCGCCTTCAATGAACGCGTGCTGGACGAGAGCAAGAACCCGCGCCATCCATTGTTGGAGCGCCTGCGGTTCCTCTCGATCTCGGCCAACAACCTCGACGAATTCTATATGGTTCGTGTTGCGGGTCTGAAGGCCCAGGCGCGCGAAGACCTCCGGGTCGTCTCCCAGGACGGCCTCACCCCCATGGAGCAGTTGGTGCGGGTCAACGCCGAGGCGGCGAACCTGATGGCCGACCAGCAAGGCCAGTGGCGCCGGCTACGCGACGAGATCGCCGACCAAGGTCTCATCGTGATCGGCGAGGAGCAGGTCACCGCGGCCGAGAAACAGGCGCTGGAAGCCATCTTCGTCACCCGGATCTTCCCGGTCCTGACCCCGCTCGCCATCGACCCGGCCCACCCGTTCCCGTTTATTCCGAACCTCGCCTTCTGCATCGTGCTGAAGCTGAAGCGCGTGTCGGACGGCCGCCTCCTCTACGCCCTGGTGCCGATCCCGGCCCAGGTGGCCCGGTTCTGGGAACTGCCCGCCGCGCCCAGCCGTCGCAAGTTTCCCGATCGGCGGTTCATCAGCCTGGAAAGCCTGACGTCCCTGTTCCTCGACCACCTGTTCCCCGACAGCGAGATCGAGGCCAAGGGCGTCTTCCGCCTGATCCGCGACAGCGACGTGGAAATCGCCGAAGAGGCCGAAGACCTGGTGCGTGAATTCGAGGAGCGGTTGAAGCAGCGCCGCCTCGGGTCCGTCGTCCGCGTCGAGATCGAGGCCGCCATGTCGGCCGAACTGCGAACCTTCATCGTCGAGAACCTGCACGCCAAGCAGGAGGACATCATCCTCATCGACGGCCTGCTCGGCCTCGATGAGTTGTCGCAACTCATCCCCGCAAACCGGCCCGACCTGAAATTCAAGCCGTTCGAGGCCCGCTTCCCCGAACGCATCCGCGACCACGGCGGCGACTGCTTCGCCGCCATCCGCGACAAGGA
>JBEBYB010000226.1:0-4789 GCA_040391295.1 Phenylobacterium sp.
AGGATGACGACTGTGCTGGGAGCTACCGCGAATACCCGGCCGGATAACCCGCGCCGAGGGTCTTGTAGCGGTCGCGAAGCTCCAGTTGCCGGGAGGTCATCGGCTGGCTCTCGCCGCGGATGAAGACCGCGGTGGGCTGGGATAGCGGCTCGAAGGGATCGCCGGTCCAGATCACCAGGTCGGCGTCCTTGCCGGGCTCCAGCGAGCCGACCTGGTCGGCGACGCCGAAGATGCGGGCCGGGTTGATGGTCACCGCCGCCAGCCCGGCTTGATAGGGCATGCCGTTGGCGATGGCGTTGCCGACGTTGTAGCGCAGCTCGCGAACCCGGTGCGCGCCGCCCTGGCCCTCGATGGCCAGGGTCACGCCCGCCGCCTGCAGCCGCGCGGCGTTCTCCATGGTCGCGCCCAGCACCTGGAACCTCTCGGGGCGGTCGCTCAGCGGATTGACGATCACCGGCACGCCGGCCGCGGCGATCTCGCCCGCCGCCATCCAGCCTTCCTCGGCCCCGTTCAGGATCACCTTCACGCGCTCTTCGCGGGCGAACTGCAGGACGCTGCGGATGTCGGAGGCCTTGTGGACCGAGGCGATGATCGGCATGCGGCCCTCGACCACCGGGATCAGCGCCTCCAGATCGGCCTTGGAGAGGCCCATGTCGCGGACCCCGGCGCGATCATAGGCGGCCTTGTTACGCATGTAGTCGCGCACGTCGCGGAAGGCGGCCTTCAGGGCCACGATCTCGGCGCCGCGCGCGCCGCCGGCGACCTTGGCCCCGCCGTCGCCGAACGGCACCACCATGCCGACCTTCGGCTTGACCAGGATGCTGGCGCCTTCGCCCAGGTGGATGACCGCGGCCTGGCCGGCGAACAGCGCGGTCGACTTCGAACCGCCCCCGCCGCCGGCCGTGTAGAGCTCCTCGCCGTCGTCGGCGTGGAAGTCGGTCCCGCCGCCGCCGGCCGAGAGCGGCATGACGATGGCCCGGGTGATGCCGCCCAGCCGTGCGACCGGGATCAGGGTCGACTGCGGATCAAGGCCGTACTGGACGTCGAAGGCCGCGCCGATATCGGGGTTGTTGACGGTCAGGTCGTCGCCCAGCGAGCGGACCTCGACGGCGCCCAGCAGGGTGTTGGCCGCCACGAAGCCCGGCGTCACCGTCCCGCCCTTGGCGTCGATGATCCGTGCGCCGGCCGGAGCGGCGGCGCCAGGACCGACCGAGGCGATCTTGCCGTCGCGCAGGACGATGGTCCCCTGGGCGATCTCGCCGGCCGGACCGGCGGTCAGGATGCGGGCGTTGGTGATGGCCAGCGTCTGCGCCAGGACCGGGGTGGCGATGGCGGCGGCCAGGGCCGCCAGGCTGATCGAAAGGTGCAAGGCCAGCTTGGACATCAGCGGTTGGCCCCCTGGCCGAGTTCGAAGTCCGACCTGGCCTGGAAGCGCGGGTCATGGCGGTCATAGGCGACGGCGCCGTCCAGATAGACGCGCTCGGCGCGGGCGTAGATCGAGAAGGGGTTCTTGTCCCAGATGACCACGTCGGCCCGCTTGCCGGGCGTCAAGGAGCCGGTGTCCTTCAGGCCCAGCGCCTTGGCCGGGTTGGCGGTGATCCAGGTCATGGCCTGGCCCTCGGTGATGTTCAGGCCCGCGGCCCGGCCGGCGGCGAGCGCCGCGGCCGCCTCCTGGTTCAGGCGCTGGATGACGTCGGGGTCGTCCGACTTGATGATCGCGCAGCCGCCGGCCGCGTGGATCAGAGCGGCGTTGGCCTCGATCCCGTCCCAGGCCTCCAGCTTGTTGCCCCACCAGTTGGCCCAGGTGGCGGTGCAGATGTCGTTCTGCGCCAGGATGTCGGCGATCTTGTAGGCCTCCGAGGCGTGGTGGAAGGCGGTGATCTTGTAGCCGAACTCGTTCGCAATCCCGATCATCTGGACCATCTCGTCGGCCCGGTAGCAGTGGTTCTCGACCAGGATGTCGCCCTTCAGCACTCCCACCAGGGTTTCGAGCTGCAGGTCGCGCTTGGGCGGGTCGGCCTTGTCGCCGCGGCTTTCCTTGGCGCGGTAGTCGTCCCACTTGCGGCCATAGTCGGCCGCGCTGATCCAGGCGTTGCGATAGCCTGCGACATTGCCCATCCGCGTGGACGGGGCGCGGGTGCGCGATCCGTAGACCCGCTTGGGGTTCTCGCCGCAGGCCATTTTCAGGCCGTAGGGCGCGCCCGGATACTTCATCTCCTGGACGGTGCGGGCCGGGATGTTGCGCAGCGTGACCGAGCGCCCGCCGATCAGGTTGCCGGAACCGGGCAGGACCATGATGCTGGTGACGCCGCCGGCGCGGGCCAGATTGAAGCCGGGGTCCTGCGGCCAGACCGAGTGCTCGGCCCAGACGCCGGCGGTGTTCGGATCGGTCAGTTCGTTGCCGTCCGAGTGGGCCGGAACCGAGGGCGAGGGATAGACGCCCAGGTGCGAGTGGGCGTCGATCAGGCCAGGGGTGACGTACTTGCCCGAGGCGTCCACGACGTCGTAGGCGGCCGGGGGCGCGAGGCCCGCGCCGATCGCCTCGATCTTGCCGTCGCGGATCAACACGGTCCCGCCGACGATCTCCTCGCCGGTCCCGGTGAACACCGTGGCGCCGAACAAGGCGGTCGGACGGCTGGGCAGGGGGCGATAGGTGGAGGCGAAGGGATCGCCGTTGTTGGCGGAGTCCAAACCCTTCGGCAGCGTCCGCGCCTGGCCCGCCGGCTTGCTGGCCGGCGCCGTGGTGGCGCATCCGCCGAAGGCTGTGGCCACGACCAGGGCCGCCACCGTCCCGAACACTCTCATTCCTGACCACCCATCCCCGTCGATCTATTGGAACGATAGGACGAACTAACCTTTGCGGGAAAGCGGGCCCGGATAATTTCCCCAGGCCCGCCTCGTTGGTCGGTGAGTTTGCGCGGCTGGGGTCAGCAGTCGCCCAAACGCTCGGCGGTGATCTTCATGGTCATTTCCTTCATCGTCGGGGTCGGCGGCGGATCCATCACCGTCCTGGTCTCCATCGTGTACTTGCTGGAGAAATCGCCGGAGAAGCGGCTGTCGATGGTGATCTTGCCGCCCGAATGGGTGCAGGCCGAATGGCCGACATAGTCGCCGCCCTGGCGGGTCAGGGTCTGTTCGGTGCAGGTCACGCCGTCCTGCTGGTTGGCGGTCTGCATTTCCTTGAAGCTGGTCTTGGGGATGCAGACTTCTACGGTGATCGGCTGGGGCATGGCCGCCATGACGGTGGTCATCTTCCATTTGCCCGGCTTGGGACCTTCCATCCCGGCGATCGCCGGAGCGGTCGCTGTGGCGCTGGGCGCCATGGCCGCCGTCGTGCCGGGCGCGGTGGCCGCCTCTTCCTTCTTGGAACAGGCGCTCGCCAATAGCGCCACCATCACCATGCTTGCTGCAATCCGCATCGTCTTCTCCCTTTAGATTTGAGGCCACGGCAGGGGCCAGGTGGGCGCCGGTCAGGTGTTTCGGCGCTTGCCATTTTTCAAACACACGTTCATCAGCCTTGGCGATGTCCGATGATTTGACCGAAGTCCAGACCGCTGTCGTCCCCGATGGCTATGTCATCAATCTGTGGCAGCGCGGTTTTGGCCGCACTGTCGGTCCGTTCTATTCGCGGCGTGACGAGGCCACGAAGGACGAAACCATGGCCTTTCGCGTGGAGGAACACCACGCCAACGGCATGAACAATTGTCACGGCGGCATGCTGATGAGCTTCGCCGACATGGCCTGGGGACGGGTCATTTCCAACAAGCGCGAGATCGGCTGGGTGACCGTCAGGCTCACGACCGACTTCCTCTCGGGCGCCCACATGGGCGACTGGGTCGAGGGCACCAGCGAGATCATCGCCGAACAGGACGACGTTTTCACCGTCCGAGGCCGAATCTGGTGCGGGGATCGCACCCTGATCACCGGCACGGGCGTTTTCAAAGGTATCCGCTCGATCGTCCGCAAAGCGGGCGAACGGGAAACACGAGGGGTGGCGTAATGGCTTTGGATCCGGCGATTAAAGAAGGCGCGCTCGTCGGGTACGAGGACCAGCCCGTTCACTCCGAGCCGGGCGCGCTGCCGCCCGAAGTCCAGGCCCCGTTGGCGCCGTTCAAGGGGCGCGAGCCCGATGCGCCGAAGTGGTTCCAGGACGCCGTCGCTCAGGAGCCCGAGCGGACCTTCGTCACCTCGAAGGGCTCGAAGATCGAACTGCTGACCTGGGGCGAGGTGGGCAAGCCCGGCCTGCTGCTGGTCCACGGCAACTCGGCCCATGCCGACTGGTGGAGCTTCATCGCCCCGTTCCTGGCGAGCGAATATCGGGTCGCCTCGATGTCGCTGGCCGGCATGGGCGCGTCCGACTGGCGCGAGACCTACGCCTTCCAGGACTTCGCCGAGGACGCCGAGGCCTGCGCCCAGGCTGCCGGCCTCTACGAGGGCGGCCGCAAGCCGGTCTATATCGGCCACTCGTTCGGCGGCTCGCAGGTGTTCTACGCCGCGGTGAAGCATCCGGAGCGGATGCATGCGGCGATCCTGGTGGACGTCGGCTTCGGCGGGCCGCCGGCGGACTCGCCCGAGGGCAAGCGCATGCTGGAGGAGCAGCGCCAGCGCGTCGCCAATATTCCCACCGCCGACCGCGCCCAGCGGGTCTATCCGACCATCGGCGCGGCGCTCGACCGCTTCCGGTTCATGCCGCCCCAGGTGGCCGGTAACCTGTTCGTGGCCGATTTCATCGCTCGCCGCTCGCTCAAGCGCGTGCCGCTGGAGGACGGTTCGGGCGAGGGCTGGTCGT
>JBEBYB010000227.1:0-4757 GCA_040391295.1 Phenylobacterium sp.
GGGGAGAGGAGAAGAAATCCCTCTCCCTCGGGAGAGGCTAGGTGAGGGGGCGTCGCCTAGCGGCGCATCAAGGCCGGCTGAGGGGGACTACGGCCCGAGTCCGCCGCAATCCCCCTGCGCCCCGCCCCTAGGCCGGGACCAGCCCGAAATAGGCCTTGTAGGAGGCCCCGTCCCCCGACAGCAGCGGCGACTGGGCCTTGAACCCGATCCCCTTGAACGTCGCGTTGTCGGTGCGGGCGGCCAGCAGCACCATCTCCCGCGCCGACAGCGTCAGGTTCCCGGACGAGATCCGGTCGTCGCCGAGGTTCAGCAGGTTGTTGATCGCCCCGCCCAGGCTCGGCATCAGGGCGCCCAGCGTCGGTCCGGCGACGGCGGCGATGATCGGGCCGGCCACCGGGATCAGGCCCAGCGCCAGGACGCCGGCCGTATGCACCCCCATCACCACCGCCTTCACATCGGCCTCGTAGCGAACGGGATCGCCGAAATCGTGCTCCATCAGCACCGTGCCGATGGTCATGCCGTAGGGCTTGCCGCGATAGATCTCGATCAGGTCGGGCCGCGCCTCGCCGGCGTCGACGTCCTCATAGATCTGGGTACGGACGGTGCTGGCGACCTGCGGCGTGGCGACCGCGATGATCGCATAGGGCTCGTCGGCGCTGGAGCTCTGGTCCCAGTCGGTTTCGCCAAAGCAGTGGAGGCCGGTGTAGCGGACCACCACGTCGCGCAGGTCGATCGGGCCGGTGTCGGGCCACCAGTAGACGCCGCCGTTCTGGAAGGTGTTGGCGCGGCCGCCTTCGGGGAAGTCGGTCTCGTCGCTGGTCGGGTAGCCGAGGTAGCCCTGCTCCCAGCCCAGTTGCTCCCAACGCTGGCGGATCGCGCCCCAGACCGCCTGGGCGCCGGTCGCCGGGGTCCAATAGATGGAGCCCCCGCTCCCGAAGTGGTTATAGCGGCCGAGCCCGTCCGGCGCGCCGGTTTCGTCCGTACACGGATAACCTAGCGGCGAGCGCTCCCAGCCCAGCTGCGCCCACTTCTGCCGGATCGCCCCATAGATCGCCGCCGCCCCCGTATCGGGCGACCAGTAGATCGAGGCCGTATTGCCGTTAAAGTGGTTGTAACGGCCCACGCCGTCGGGGGCCGCCGTCTCGTCCGTGCAAGGCGTGCCGAACGCCAGCCCGCCCAGACTGCGCCACTTCTCGAAGATCGCGCCGTGGATCTCGAACGCGGCGTGCATGTCGCGATTGTAGCAGATGCAGCCGCCGCCGGCGGTGTACCAGACCTTGCCGGTCTCCTTGCTGGTCACCGCGCCGAAGACCGCCGCGCCGCCCAACTGCGCGTACTTCCGCTCGATCACCAGATCGGGGGTGAAGGGCGTGTAACGCTCGCGCCGCAGGTCCCGGACGTCAATGTGAACGCCACCCATGATCCTTGCCTCTCGACGGCGGATGCGGCGCCCAGCGCCGGCCCGCGTGACCTCGCCCCGACCGGGCCAAGGGTCGCCATGGCGACGCGGGGAGACTGAACGCCCGGCGCCTACGGATCGCTTATCCGCGAACGGCGCGTTCGCCTTTGACGGCGGGGCGGACTAGGCCCAACCTCAGATCGCCCGAAACGGCGGAGCCGTCGAAGATGAGCGCGCCATCCATCCCCAAGCTGCTGCCTCCCAGTCTTAACCGGGTGGTTTCCCGGCCGCGGGTCGCCGAACGGATCGCGCAGAACCTGGCCGCGTCCAGTTGCTGGCTTTCAGCGCCCGCCGGCTACGGCAAGACCACGGCGGTCGTGGACTATCTGAACGGCCGGAGCGGCCGCGTCGTCTGGTACCGGATCGACGAGGGCGACCAGGACGTCGCCAGCTTCTTCCACTATCTGAGCCTGGCGCTCGCCGACCCGGCCGCGCCCCTGCCGCTGTTCGGACCCGAGTACGCCGAGCAGCCCCAGGCCTTCGCCCGCCGTTTCTTCCGAAGTTGGTTCGCCGCCCTGCCCGCCGGCTCGGTCATCGTCCTGGACGACCTGCAGGACGCCGACGGTCCGAGCTTCCGCGCCATACTGACCGTCCTGTTCCAGGAGCTGCCAAGCCAGATCGGCTGCATCTGCCTGTCGCGCACCCTGCCGCCGGCCGAACTCCAGGCCTTCCTGCTGGCCGGCCGCCTGCGGGTCCTTGGCCAGGAGGTGCTGCAGTTCTCCGAGCCGGAGGCGCGCGCCCTGATCGAGGACCGCCAGCCCGGCCAAGGCGCCGCCCTGCCGATCGAACGGGCGCGGGGCTGGGCGGCCGGCCTGATGCTGCTGGCCGAACCCGGCATCGCCGCAACCCTGGCCTTCGACGACCAGGAAGTGGACGGCGATGGCGCGCTGTTCGACATGCTCGGCCGCCAGATGTTCGAGGGCCTGCCCCGCAGCGAGCAGGACATGCTGCTCAAGCTCAGCCTGTTCTCGGAGATCACCCCCAAGCTCGCCACGGCCATGGTCGGCTCGCAGGACGCCGCCCCGGTGCTCGAGCGCCTCTATCGCCGCCAGCTCCTGGTCTCGCGCGGCGAGCGTTCGGAGCGCGGGGCCTTCCGCCTGCACGACCTGCTGCGCGACTTCCTCAATCGCCGGCTAGTCAGCCTGATGCCGGCCGAAGACCAGGCCAAGCTTCGCGAGACCGCCGCCCTGGCGCTGGAACAGTCGGGCGCTCCGGACGAGGCCGTCGACCTGGCGCTGCTCGGCGGCGCCTGGCCGCTCGCCCGCCGCCTGATCCTGCGCCGCGCCGAGGACCTGCTGGCCCAGGGCCGCCGCGCCACCCTCATCGACTGGTGCGCCAGGTTCCCCGCCGCCGAGCAGGACGCCTGGCTGTGCTACTGGCGCGGCGTCGCCCATGTGCCCGACGATCTTGAGGCCGAGACCTGGCTCGCCCGGGCCTGGTCGCTGTTCGAGAGCGCCGGAGACCTGGAGGGCCAGCATCTGGCCGTGGCCCGCGCGGTATTGGTGAAGACCGACAGTTGGCGCACCCACACCGGCCTATCATTATGGACGCACCGGGCGCTCACCTTGCTCACTCAGCCGACGCCCGCCCTGCCCCCGAACGACGAACTGCTGGTGTTGATGGGCCTGCTGCGCGCCCTTGATTTCGCCGACGATTATCGCGACGCCGCACCCAAGGCCTCAGCCCTGGCCCGCCGCCTCCTCACCCGCCTGAACGACCCGGCGCCGCAGGACCAGATCAATCTGCGCCTGCTCGCCAGCGCCACGATCCTTGATCACGCCGGCTCCATGGGCCAGGCCGATCTCTTCGAACAGGCCGTCGACGCCGTCGCCCGCGATCTGCGCGGCGCGGCGATCTCACCGTGGGTGCTCGGCCTGTGGCTGGTGGCGTTCGGCTCGGTCAGCGGGCGCTACTTCCCCTATGCGCGGCGAGGCTTTCCCTATGCGGACGCTGAGGCCGCGTTGCGGGCGGCCATCGCCATCGGCGAGGCGCAGGCCCTGCCGGCCGTGGAGTTCGGCGCGCTCTATCACCTGCAGTATCAGATGAAGCTCACCAACAATCGGGGCGAACTGGCGACCCTGATCAACCGGCTGGGAGAGGTGGCCGACAGCCGCCACACCACCCAGGTCGCGGTGCTCGCCGACTGCCAGGCGGCGCTGCACACTCTGCGCGGCGAGGCCGCCCCAGCCCTGGCCGCCTGCACGCGCATCATGGCCGCCATCGAGGCGGCCGACGAACCGCCCATCGAACGCTGGCCGCATTTCATCACCCAGTTCCAGGCCATGCTGGCGGCGCGAACGGCCGCGGAGGCCGCAGCCTATCTGACCGCTCTCGCCCCGCTGTTCGACGGGGCCGTGGGTGAACGAACCCTGGCCTGCATCAAGGCCGCCGAAGCTCTGGACGCCAAATGGACGGGAACCGGCGATTATCCCGAGCGGCTCGAAATCGCGATCAAAGCGCTATCGGCGGCCGACTGGGGCGCAATCTTGGCGAACCTGCCGGACCTGCTGGCCGAACTCCTGGCCGACGCCCTGGACCGGGGCATCGAGGCGGAGTTCTGCCGCCGCCTGATCGGCCAGCGCCACCTGTCGCCGCCGCAGCGGCGACCGCAGTCCTGGCCCTGGGCGTTGAAGATCCACGTCCTGGGGGAGTTCCGGTTGGAACGGGAGGCCAGGGTCCTGGACTTCGGCGCCAAGCCGGCCGCCCGGTCGCTGGACCTGCTGCGCGTGCTCGCGGTGATCAAAGACCACACCTGCGCGCTTTCGGCGCTGCATGACGGGTTCTGGCCCGACGCCGACGGCGACATGGCCAAGGCGGCCTGCGAGCAGGCCCTGCACCGCCTGCGTAAACTGTTGGGCCGCGCCGATCTTGTCGTTCAGCGGGAAGGCAAGCTGAGGCTCGCGATGGACCAGGTCTGGGTTGATCTCGACGATTGGGAACAGGGGCTGCAAGAGGCCGCCGCCGATGTCACGGCGCTCGAGACACTATTTCTGGCCTTTCCCGGACCGCTACTCGCCCACGAGCGGGAGAATCCCTGGTCGGCGAGCGCCGCCGAACGGGTGCGCGGCAAACTGCTGGAGACCGCGCTTGGCCTCGGCGAACTCTATGAGCGCCAGGGCGCGAGCGACCAGGCCAGGCGGGTCCACCTGCGGTCGCTGGACTTTTATCCCCGGGCCGCCCGCGTCCACGAGGCCCTGATCGGCGGCAGCCTCGCCCGCAACGACATGGTCAGCGCCTGGGAGGACTATGAGCGTTTCCAGCGCTCCCGGAACGCCGAGGACGACGACGAGATTTCGCC
>JBEBYB010000228.1:0-4727 GCA_040391295.1 Phenylobacterium sp.
GCGTAGTCGCGGCCCTCGTCCTTCAGCGGGTCATAGCCGGCGGTGACCACCAGGGCCGGCGGGGTCCCGGTCACGTCAGCCTTCGCGCCGATATTGGCGCGGGCGGCCTGCGGGTGATCGCCGACCGCCAGGCACTTGTCGAACCAGGCGATCGCCGCCTTGGTCAGGATCGGGCCGTCGAGGTCCTTGCGCGACTGAGTCTCCTCGTCGGGCCAGATGCCCGGATAGAGCAACAGTTGGAAGGCGAGCTTGCGTTTCGGATCGTTCTTCAGGTCGATGGAGACCGAGGCCGCCAGATTGCCGCCGGCCGAGCAGCCGCCGACCGCGACGCGGGCCGGGTCGAAACCGATCTCGGCGGCATGGTCGAAGACCCACTTCACCGAGGCCAGGGCGTCGTCGTGGCCAGCCGGGAACGGATGCTCGGGGGCGAGCCGGTAGTCGACGGCCAGGACGCGGATCCCCGCGAAGCTGGCCAGGCGCCGGCAATGGCCGTCGTGGCTTTCAAGGTCGCCGATGGCGAAGCCGCCGCCGTGGAAATAGACGAGGCCCGGCGTCACGGCCGGGGCGCCGGCGGGCGTGTAGAGGCGAGCGCCAATGGGGCCGTCGGCGCCGGCCACCTGCAAGTCGCGGGCCTCGACGTCCTTGGGCGCGTTCAGGTTCTGGGCGGCGCGCTGCATGCGGTAGCCGGCGCGGATCATCTCAGGCGGAATGGCGTCGAGCGGCGGGGCGGGTTGGCCGGCCGCTGCGGCTTCAGCCTGGTCGATCATCGCCTTGATATGGGGGTCCATGCGGACTCCTTTCCTGTTCGCTCATCCCTGGCGACCGCGATTGCGGAGGCCCTTTCAAGGATCGGGCGAGAGAAGCCTTACGCCCCCTCGCCCTCTCACTTGTCGATCAGTCCGCCCTACGAGGGGCGGATCTTGTCGTTGTTATTCAGCAGCTTCCTTCGGCGCGTAGCCGAGGACCGCCTTGACTTCCAGGAACTCGTTGAAGCCGAAATCGCCCCACTCGCGCCCGTTGCCGCTCATCTTGTAGCCGCCGAAGGGAGCCATCAGGTCCCCGCCGCCGCCATTGATCGACACCTGACCGGCGCGCAGCCGCGAAGCCACTTCGCGAGCCTTGGCGAGGTCGGCGGCTTGAACATAGGCGGCCAGACCGTACTCGGTGTCGTTGCCGATCTGGATGGCCTGATCGACGCTTTCGTAGCCGAGGATCGACAGCACCGGACCAAAGATCTCTTCCTTGGCGATGGTCATTTCCGGGGTCACGTTGGCGAAGACGGTCGGCTTCACATAGTAGCCGACTTCCAGGCCTTCCGGACGGCCGACGCCGCCGGCGACCAGGGTCGCGCCCTCGTCGATGCCGGCCTGGATCAGCTTCTGGATCTTGTTGAACTGGACCTCGGAGACCACCGGGCCGAGCTGGCTGTTGCCGTTCGGATCGCCGACGGTGACCTGGGCGGCCGCTTCCTTGGCGACGGCGATGGCTTCATCCATGCGCTTGGTCGGGACCAGCATGCGGGTCGGGGCGTTGCAGGACTGACCGGAGTTGGTCATCACGGTGGCCACGCCACGGCCCACGCCCTTGGCGAAGGCGTCGTCGTCGAGGACGATGTTCGGGCTCTTGCCGCCCAGTTCCTGGGCCACGCGCTTGACGGTCGGGGCGGCGTTCTTGGCCACCTCGATGCCGGCGCGGGTCGAACCGGTGAACGAGATCAGGTCCACGTCCGGGTGGCTCGACAGCGGCACGCCGACGCCGAGGCCGTCGCCCTGGACCATGTTGAACACGCCGGCCGGCACGCCGGCGGCATGCATGATCTCAGCGAAGATGTGGCCGGTGAACGGCGCGACTTCCGAAGGCTTCAGAACCATGGTGCAGCCCGTCGCGATGGCCGGGGCCACCTTGCAGACGATCTGGTTCAGCGGCCAGTTCCAGGGGGTGATGAACCCGCAGACGCCGATCGGTTCCTTGACGATCATCGTCGGACCGCGGTCTTCGGTGAACTTGAAGTCCTTCAGCACGGCGGCGGCGGTGCCGATGTGGCCCATGCCGATCGGAACCTGAGCGCGCTGCGCCAGCGAGGCCGGAGCGCCCATTTCCTCGGTGACGGCGGTGGCCAGATCGCCAAAGCGCTTCTGGTACTCGGCCATGATGCGGTTCAGCACGTCCAGGCGCTCTTCACGGCTGGTCTGCGACCAGGTGACGAAAGCCTTCTTGGCGGCCTTGACGGCCTTGTCCACGTCGGCGGCGCCGCCGAGGGAGATCTTGCCGGCGACCTTTTCGGTGGCCGGGTTGATGACGTCGAGCGTCTTGGGTGCGACCGGATCGACCCACTGACCATCGATATAGAACTGAAGATATTCGCGCATGACGTCCTCCCAGAGGCGTTCGTTGGATTTTTGGCGCGCCGTCGAGACCCCCGACGGCTTCAAACAAGCATTTTAGTGATCAACGATCACTAAGGAAGCCCCATTCCCGAGCTTCCTTCGGGTTGGCCTAGGCCAATTGGTGAACATGTGGCTGCCCCGCAACCGGGCTACGGCCTTTCAGCACATATCCGGCGCGGATCGAGCCGATGTAAAGGTCTCTCAGGTCGGCCCCGCCCCAGGTGATGTTGGTCGGATGATTGACCACCGCGCCGGACGGATCGTCGATCACCGTGACCACCTCCAAGGCCGGCGTGATCGCCACCACCTTGTTGGCGGCCGGCAGGCAGACCCAGAGATTGCCCTCGGCGTCCATGCCGACCCCGTCGGTGTAGCCAAGATCGTGCGTCGCCACCTGGGCGCCGCCCGCCTCCTGCAGCTTGCCGAGCATCGGACCATAGCGCTCGCCCGGCCCCAGCTTGCCGCCAGGCAGAACCGCGAACCGCATCACGTCGGCGCCGCTGGTCTGGGCGCAGAACAGGAACGCTTCGTCGGCCGACAGCGCCATGCCGTTCGGAAATTTCAGTCCCTGCGCGACGATCTCCGACGAGCCGTCCGGCCGCAGCACGAAGATGAAGCCGTCGTCACGACCATCGAGCGCCTGGGGCCAGGTCTCGGCGTGGGTGGAGTTGGCGCACCAGATGTTCCCGGCGCGGTCCATGACCGGATAGTTGGCCGAGGTCAGCCGCTTGCCGCCCACTTCCGCCAGCAGGGTTTCGTGGGCGCCGGTCGCCGGATCGAACCGCTGCAGCGGCCCCTCCTCGCGATCATAGATGCCGAAGTTGGCGATCAGCACCCGGCCCTGGCGGTCCATATTGACGCCGTTCGGCGCGCCGCCCTTGGGACCCATGCGCCTGAATGACCCATCGGGCAGGATTTCAGCGACCGCGCATTGGTGGTCGGAAGCAAAGACCCGGCCGTCTTTCGCCACGACCACGTCCTCGGGTCGGTCGATGCCGACAGCGACCTTGGTGAAGGCGCCGGGCGCGATGGGCTGAAGCGGCATGGTTTCCTCGCGCGTTTCTTTTCAGCTTGGCTCGCTCGAACGGGGTTCGACAAGGGCGCTCCACCACGAACCGCACGAAATCACGACGAGCTTCGCCGATTAGAAGCTCGGGTCACACGCCGGTGGTCGGTCCGATCCCCTTGCCGTCTTTCGGGAAGTTCATGAGGCTCTCGCGTTCGCTGCGCTCGCGGCGTTGCCTGAGAAAGTCGGCGGCCTTGGCGACCAAATCGTCGGCCTCATGCCCGATGCGCTCGATCGGGGTCTCAGGCGGCGCCGTCACGATTTCCGGCTGATAGCTTTCGATGTCGTGGAGAAGCTCGACGAACTTTTCGTCCGCGGGCGTGCCATGCGCCGGCGGGTGCTCCAGCAACTCCGCCACCCGCTGCAAGGCCGCCTCGAAAGACGCCTGGTCTTTGATCATACGCTGCTCCTGTGGCTCCACGCCCACTGACTGTTGCGTGTAACAAGGCAAAGCCTGAAGGCGCGCTCAAGTTCCGCGATCAGCAGAACGCCTGATCGCCCCGGCCGTCAAATGTTCGCGACAGGCTCACGCGCCACGGCTGGCCGGAGGACCGCGCCGCCGTGAGGGGCGAGACCAAGACCGCCCTCGCCGCCCGACGTCCGGCGCCCGCCCCTTGCGAACCATCGCCGCGCCCTCTAAAGCCCGACGAACAAACTCGGAGTTTTTCATGGACGCGATCCTGACCATCCTCGTCTTCCTCGTCGTCATCGGCGGGCTGAACTACTTCGAATTCGGCCGTCTCGACTAAGAGCGCCTTGGCGGCCTCCTCACGCGGCGCGGCCCTCGTCACCGGGGGCTCGCGCAGGATCGGACGGGTCCTGACCCTGGCCGCCGCCGACGCGGGCTTTGACGTCGCCATCCATGTCCGCGCCATCGACGATGACGCCGAGACCGCCGCGGCCGATGTTCGCGCCCGCGGCCGCAAGGCCTCGCTCCACGCCTGCGATCTTCGCCACGAAGGCGCCACCGCGCCGCTGGTCGCCGAGGTCGAGGCCGAACTCGGCCCCGTCACCCTGCTGGTCAACTGCGCCTCGGTGTTCGAGGACGACTCGTTCGCCAGCATGAACCGCGCCTCGTGGGATGCGCACCTGGAAACCAACCTGCGCAGCCCGCTGGTCCTGGCCCAGGCCTTCGCGCGCCGCCTGCCGCCGGGCCGCACCGGCCTGATCGTCAATATTCTCGACCAACGGGTGCTGGCGCCCTCGCCGCACTTCTTCAGCTATTCGCTCTCCAAGAGCGCGCTTTGGGCCGCGACCCAGATGCTGGCCAAGGA
>JBEBYB010000229.1:0-4698 GCA_040391295.1 Phenylobacterium sp.
TGGGCATCGCGTGGAGGAAATGGAGGGCCAGCCCTTGCTGCGGCTCCTGCATCGGGACGACCTACTGAGCACCTTGGACAACGTCGTGGAGGTGGAGACCCGCCGGCCTGGAGATCCCGTGCTGGGTTTCATCAACCGCTATCGGCATAAGGATGGTCACTACCGAACCTTGGAATGGCGGGCTCAGCAGTTTGGCGACCAAATTTACGGCGTCGCGCGCGACGTCACCGATCGCGTGGGGGCCGAGTTGGAGTTGGTAGCGGCCAAGACTGCCGCCGAGGCCGCCAACCGTGCCAAATCGGAATTCTTGGCGAATATGAGCCATGAGATCCGCACGCCGCTGAACGGTGTCATCGGCATTGTCGATGCGCTTTCACGCACACCGCTCAGTGTTGAACAGGCCGAGATGATTGGCCTGGTCCGCGACGCCGGTGCGACGCTGGAGCGCCTCGTCTCCGACGTTCTGGACGTCTCCAAGATTGAGGCGGGCGAATTGCAGTTGGAGAGCCGAGCCTTCGATCTCGATCATGCGCTTCGCCAAGCATCAATCTCTTCCGTTCGAAAGCCGCAGACAAGGGACTGGCGTTTCACTTTGAGCAAGACGGGAACGTCGGGGGGCGCTTTGTCGGCGACGGCATGCGCATCAGCCAGATCCTCGGCAACCTGTTGTCCAATGCGATCAAGTTCACCGATTCAGGCAGCGTCACACTCCGCATCAAGCTGGACGAGATGACTGCCCCCGCGACTCTGACCGTAATGATCGAAGACACAGGAGTTGGTTTCGACGAGGCCCAGTCGGCCTACCTCTTCAGCCGGTTCCACCAGGCCGATGAGACGATCAGTCGGCGTTTTGGCGGCACAGGTCTTGGCTTGGCGATTTGTCAGTCGCTGGCGCAGATGATGGGTGGTGAAGTCTTGGCCACCTCCGAGCCTTCAGTCGGAAGCAGCTTCAAGGTCGTGTTTCCGCTGTTACGGGCCGAGAGCATTGCCGCCTATGACGAGCGCGTCACGACACATGAGCGTGCCCCGGCCCCTCTGTGCGGCCCGGCAAGCGCATAGTGCTCGGCGAGGACCATCCGACGAACCAACGCGTGGTCCAGCTAATTCTCGCCAGCCAAGAGGTCGATCTAGTCACTGTGGGTGACGGAACCCAGGCGCTCGCCGCATTTTCCGCGGAACGTTTCGATCTCGTCTTGATGGATATGCAGATGCCGTGCGTAGACGGCCTCAGCTCCACACGGGACGATAAGGTGATGCCGCTTCTTCCGGCAAAACCGCGCTGACCGGCCAGGCCGAGCGGTCGGCACGCTCTAGCCCTGACCGCTTAACCGCGATGAGGCCGCGGTGAAGCGGATGACCAAGCCTTCCCGGCGCCAGTCCCTGATGTTGTCGCCGTCGAGCTGGTTCGCCGCCGTGGCCTTGATGAGCCGCGATCCAAATCCCTCCGACACCTCGGCGGGAACTGGGGGACCGCCGGTTTCGGTCCAGGTGACGGTGAGCCGACCTTCCGTAAGCATACAGGTGATCGCTACGTGACCCGCGTCGTTCGATAGCGCGCCGTATTTCGCCGCGTTGGTAGCAAATTACGCGGCTGCACCCTGGGCGGCGGCGATGAGAAGGTGGGCGGGCGGTCGACGTTCTCGCCGCGGCCGAGCGGCGCGACTTCGACATCCTGCTGGTCGAGGACGAGGACCGGATCGCCCGGAACCTTGAACATCTGGCGCACGTCGCCAACCGCCTCGAAGACGCCGATGTCGAGATCTGGACCCCGGGGTCCGGCAAGGTCGAGACCATGCACGTCGCCTTCAAGGGGGCTATGGCGCAGGACTACATCAAAAACCTGTCGGCCAAGACAAAGCCCGGCATGCACGCCAACGCCGAGAAAGGCCTCGCCACCGGCTCCAAGCTTTACGGCTATCAGTCGCAGCCTGGCGCGAACTGGATGCCGTTGTCGGTGAGCACGGTGTGGATCTTGTAAGGGACGACTTCGACCAACTCGTCGAGGAATGCCCTGGCGGTGGCGGTGTTCGCCTTCTGCATCAGCCGATGCGAAGGCGTATTTCGAGGCCCGGTCCACAGCCACGAAGAGGTAGAGCTTGCCCTCCTCGGTGCGGACCTCGGCGATGTCGATATGGAAATAGCCCATCGGATATTGCTTGAAGGGCTGCTTGGCGGGCTTGTCGCCGGCGATCTCGGGCAGGCGACTGATCCCGTGACCGCCAAGCGGACTTTCATCGAGGCGGTGACCACCAGCCGAACCGCCGCCCAGGACGTCTACTATGTCGCCATCTCTCGGGCGCGCAGCGAGGCGGCGCAGATATTCACCAACGACCGGGCGGGGCTGGGCGACGCCATCGCGCGCCAAAACCCCCAAGATCGCGGCGATGGATCTGGCGATGCCACAAGTCGAACGGGGCCGCGCGTCGATAAGCCCCGCATTGGCTGCCTCCAGACTGGCGAAGTGATCACCTTCATTCGGGCGATTCAGCTGAGCCGCCCTTCCATCTGCGCCTTCGCGCGCGCCAAGGCATCGCGCGAAAGATACGATCATCCCAGCGATGGCTCCGCGCCTTGAGGGCGCCTCACGCGTTCGCCCCGCTGAGGCCAGCACATCGCTCAACAGTGATGGCGGTCACTTTATAATGCGCGAACCTAGCCGCTTCGGCCTCACCGGCGAACGCGGGCAGGCGCAGCGTCTTGGCGCGCTCGGACAGTCGCCCGGCAAGTTCGCTCATAGCCGCCTCGGCATCACCGACCGTCAGACCGATCGTCCGCGCCAGCGCGAGGAAATCCTGCCGCGTCAGCCGATCATCCTTGCCGTTTAACTTCAACGCCATCCGGTCACCGCTAAGCCCCGGAAAGACACGCGTGGTGACGGCGTCATAGAGCGGCGCGAAACGCACAGTCGTAAAGGCCTTAGCGCCTGGGTCAGCCGTCTTGAGCATCGCGAGATTCTTCAAATGCATATCGCCGTCGGCGATCAGCCAAGCAAAGACCGCGCGGCGGAACAAGATGTCGAGGTCGGCGACTGGATCGGTCGAAAGCGGGCGCAGCCCCCGCGCCATGCGCTCGATCGTGCCATCATATTTCGCGGCGGCCGGTAGGCCCAAAATGGAGCAAAAGTCCTCCAGCGCCAGACACCGCTCATCTCGTAAACCCCGCCGAATGTCGAAGCGCTCGACCACCAGAGCTGGCGGCATGCCGTCGGGCATCTCAAGCAGGGCCGCATCGGGCACCTCGAACCCGGCCGCGCGACCAAGTTCCAGGCAAAGCCACTCGACGATCGGCAGCATCTCGAAGCCCGCCGTCCCGGCGGGCTTGAGAATATGGGTGAACGGCTGGTCGATGGCCGGGACGAGAGCGCCATCCGGCATCAGACACATCGGCGCCTTGATCTGGACGCCCGACAGGCGCGGTGTTTCGGCGCGCGTGAAGATGCGCGCCAGATTCTGTTCAAAGGTCTCCTCGATTTCGCCTCGCGCCGGTCCGGCGTACACGCCTGTAAATCGACCCGCATCGAGGAAGCTCGCCAGTGTCGTCGTGAGTACATCGGCAGGCAACGCCGCCAGTTCGTTTCGGCCTTCGACGATAACGATATTGGACATGTAACGTCGCCCACGCCGCAACGCCTCGCGTTCATCACGCTCGTGAAGGACCTGGGCAAGCCAGCCCTCCGGTAGCAGCGACTCGATGAACGCCGGCAATTTGCCCGGCGTCGTCTCGCGAACCAAGGCCGGACCGGTGCGCCGCTGCGGCTTCCAGCGCCACTCGAAACCGTCATGGGTCAACCGCCCCTGGGGATCCCCATGCCATGCGACCAAGAGATCGAGCGCCGCCTTGTTGACCAGTGCCTTGACGGCGCCCGGCTGAGCCAACAGGAAGCGTTCGACGCCCTCCCCCTCACGATACCATTCATTTTCGCGCGCCAAGACCCAGACGGCATCGGCCGCAGCCTGGGGCGAGCCATGCTCTTCCATCAGACGCGCCGCCATTTGGGCGCGCATTTCGGCGGTGACGGCGGTGGCGTGCTCGCTTCGCAGTCGAAAAGCTTCAAGAAATCGCTGACGCGGCGAGGATACATCGACCCGCAGCTCTCCCATATCGTCGCCAATCACCGCGATCGCCGTCGAGGGGTGCGCCGGCGCTTCGTTCTGGACGATCTCCAGGGTGCGCAACCGCGTGCGCTGGTTACGACGTCCGCTAATGAAAAGTCGCCCGTCCGGGGTTGGCGCAAGGAGAACCGCGCTGGCGGAGGATAGATAGGCATTGGGATAGAGATAGTGCGCGATACGGACGGCATGACCCAGGATGGCCGCCTCGGCGTCGGCGTCATGGTCGACGTAGACCCCGCGAATGAGCTGGATGAGTTCGCCGGCCTGGGCGCGCTGATGCGCGCGTTTGGCGTCAATCGTCTCTCCGACCAAATGGATAGCCATGGGATTATCTCGCATCTCAGATGCGCGTTAATTCCACCCCTGACACCACCAAGCAAGAATTATTTCGCATCTCAGATGCGAGATAATTCTGCCGAATGTCTAGGCTGGGGCGCGTCGATGGAGCCGCATCACGCTCTAGAACAACATGCCCAGGCGGAACGCAGCCAACCCAGTAACGGTCGGCCTAACGGACCCGGCGCGGGTTCGCCGCTATCCCTTGCGCCCCACACGGCGGCGTCTACGACGGTCCCGGCGCTTGAAG
>JBEBYB010000230.1:0-4687 GCA_040391295.1 Phenylobacterium sp.
GCGCCGCTCGCACAGGCGGTGCGGGCCGGAGCGCCGGCCGCCGCGCCGGTGTTCGAAGGCCAGCGGGGCCACCCGGCCCTGATCGGCGCGGAACTGCTGCCAGGCTTGCTCGCCCTGACCGGCGACGCCGGGGCGCGGAGCATCCTCAAGGACCTGGGCGACCGCCTCGCCCGCGTCGCCGCGCCCGATGACGGCGTGCTGTTCGACGTGGACGAGCGCGGCGATCTCGCCAAATAGGCCGTTGCGATGCTCCCCCACTGGGGGAGCTCCCGGCTGCTTGGCCGGGTGAGGGGGACTTTGACTCCTGCCGCAAATCCCCTCCGTCGCGCTATGCGCGCCACCTCCCCCAGCGGGGGAGGATCTGCCTTCCATCGCTAGGCCTTCACGAACGGTAGGCTCGATGTCGGCTTGCCGGTCATGGCGAAGATGGCGTTGGCGACGGCCGGGGCGATGACCGGGGTGCCGGGTTCGCCCACCCCGCTGGGCGCGGCCCCGGATGGAACGATGTGGGTCTCGACCGTCGGGGCCTCGGTGTTGCGCAGCACGCGGTAGGTGTCGAAGTTGGCCTGCTCGACCGCGCCGTCCTTCAGGGTGATCTGGCCGAACATGGCGCCCGACAGGCCAAAGCAGGTGCCGCCCTCCATCTGGGCGGCGATCTGGTCGGGCGAGATGGCGGTGCCGCAGTCGATGGCGGTGACCACCTTGCCCAGTTTCGGAACCCCGCCCTCCAGCTTCACCTCGGCGATCTGGGCCACGACCGAGCCGAAGCTCTCATGAACCGCGACGCCGCGGGTCCAGCCGTCGGCGGCGGTATTGGGCCAGCCGGCCTTCTCGGCCGCCAGGTTCAGCACCGCCAGATGCCGGTTGGCGCCGGCCTTGGTGTAGAGCGCGCGACGGTACTCGACGGGATCCTTGCCGGCCTTCTTGGCCAACTGGTCGATGGTATGCTCCATCGCGAACGCCGTGTGGGTCGCGCCGACCGAGCGCCACCAGAGCACCGGCACGCCGACCTCGGGCTGGATCAGTTGAGCATCGACGATCGGCGTCGCCTTCAGATAGGGTGAACCCTTCGCGCCCTCGACCGCGGTCTCGTCCAGTTCAGGCACGCCCATCGGCGAGCCCTTCATGATCGACTGGGTGACGATGCGATGGCGCCAGGAGGCCGGATAGCCGTCCTTGTCCAAGGTCACCCTGACGGTGTGATGGACGATCGGCCGGTAGTAGCCGGCGGCCATGTCGTCCTCGCGGGTCCAGATCAGCTTCACCGGCCGATCCTTGCCGACCTTCTTGGCGATCTCGACGCATTCGGCGACGTAGTCGGACTGGAAGTTGGCCCGCCGGCCGAACGAGCCGCCGGCGAACAGGGTCTCGATCTCCACCGCGCCGGGCAGCATGGCCACGATCTTGGCGGTGTTGAGCTGGTCCATGGTCGGGATCTGCGAGCCGAAGGTCAGCTTGGCCTTGCCCAGGCTGACCTGGGCCACGCAGTTCATCGGCTCCATGGCGGCGTGGGCCAGATAGGGGAAGTCATAGGTCGCCTCGAAGGCCTCCCCGGTGGCCTTGGCGATGTCGCCCTTGGACTCGAAGGCCTGCCACTTCAGCTTGTCGGTGGCCGGCGTCTTGCCGGAGGCCAGGTCCTTGTAGGAAGCCAGGATCGCGTCCGACGATCGCTTCTCGGCGGCGTCCTCGTTCCACTTCACGGCCAGGGCGTCGCGGCCCTTCTTGGCGGCCCAGGTGCTGTCGGCGACCACGGCGACGCCGCTGGGGATCTCGTAGACCTCGACGACGCCGGGGATTTTCTTGGCCTCCGTGGAGTCGAAGGACGCGACCTTGGCGCCGAAGCGCGGCGCGTGGGCGACCATCGCGACCAGCATGTTCGGCAACTGGACGTCCTGGGTGAAGCGCGCGGTGCCGTCCGACTTGGCCTGGCTGTCCTTGCGGCGGACCCGGTCTGTGCCGATCAGGGTGAAGGTCTTGGGGTCTTTCAAGGTTGGAGTGGTCGGCGGCGTCACCTTGGCGGCGTCCGGCAACAGCTCGGCGAAGGTCGCCGACTTGCTCGAGCCGGCGTGGCTGACCACGCTGTCCTTGACGGTGATCTCGCCGGCCGGAGCGTTCCATTTGTTGGCGGCGGCCTCGACGAACATCGCCTTGGCCGAGGCGCCGGCCTTGCGCAGTTGTTCCCAGCTGTTGGAGATCGCCGAAGACCCGCCGGTGCCCTGCACGCCCATGCCGGTATTGGCGTAGACCTTGGCGATGGCCGGGGCCTGTTCGACCCGGACCTTGGACCAATCGGCCTCGAGCTCCTCGGCGACGATGGCCGCCAGGCCCGCATGGTTGCCCTGGCCAAATTCGATGTGCTTGGAGACCACGGTCACGACGCCGTCAGGGTCGATGCGGACGAACGGGCCGAATGCGCCGAACTCGCTCTTGGCGCCGACGCTCAGCAGGTCGCCGGGCGAACAGCCGACCAGCAGGGCGCCGCTGGCCAGGGTGGCGGCGACCACGACCTCGCGGCGGGTGGCACCGGCGACGTCCGAAGGTTTCACGGGAGCGTTCATGGGCGTCAGACCTTGGCCGGAGCGACGGGCAGGAGGGGTGTCGTCGGCGCCAGGCCGGCGGCGTCCTTGATGGCGGCGCGGATGCGTTGATAGGTCCCGCAGCGGCAGATGTGGCCGTCCATGGCGCCGTCTATATCGGCGTCGCTGGGTTTCGGGGTCTGGTTCAGCAGGGCTACGGCCGACATAATCTGGCCCGACTGGCAGTAGCCGCATTGCGGCACGTCGTGCTTGACCCAGGCGGCCTGCACCGGGTGGGCGCCGCCCAGGCTTTCGATGGTGCTGATCTTGGCGGCCGCCAAGCCCGCGATCGGGGTGACGCAGGAGCGGGTGGGCTGGCCGTCGACCAGCACCGTGCAGGCGCCGCACTGGGCGATGCCGCAGCCATACTTCGTGCCGGTGAGCTGCAGCTCGTCGCGCAACACCCAGAGCAGGGGCGTATCGGGAGCCGCCTTCACGCTCAGGGGTTTGCCGTTGACGTCCAGGGTCATGGCCATGGGTCTATCCCTCCCTATGCGAGAAAACGCCGTGATCTTAACAGTGCTCAAGTCGCCCGGTAAAGCGGCTCTGCGTGGTGCGCCAATCGGGGATAGGCTAGAACCGCCGCCAGGCGTCTGGAGAGCGGGATGATCCGGGGGATTTTAGCGACGATGTCGGTGTTGGCCCTGTCGGCCCGCGCCTTCGCGCCACGTCCGTTCGCCGCCGACGCTCGCCAGGCCGGCTAGAGCAAGTTGGACGCCTTCCCCGCCTTCTTCCCCCTGGCCGGCGCGACGGTCGTCATCGCCGGATCGGGCGAGGCGGCCGACGCCAAGGCTCGCCTGTTCGAAGGCTCGCCGGCCAAGATCGTGCGGCTCGAGGGGCGTGAGGCCTTCGTCGCCGGCTCCTACCGGGGCGCGATCCTCGCCTTTGTCGCCAGCAGCGACGATCTCTTCGCCCAGGCCGCCGCGCGGGCCGCCCGCGACGCCCATGTACCGGTCAATGTCGTCGACCGGCTGGCGCTCTGCGACTTCACCACCCCGGCGGTGATCGACCGTGGCGAGGTGGTGGCCGCGATCGGCACCGGCGGCGCCTCGCCGATGCTGGCGACCATGCTGCGCAACGACATCGAGCAGCGGGTGCCGGAAGGCACGGGCCGGGTCGCCGCCCTATTCCGTCAATTGCAGGACGAGATTCGCCAGGCCTTGCCGGAACTGCATGAACGCCGCGCCTTCCTGCGCGAGGCGCTGTCCGGCCCGGTCGCCGCCGCGGCGATGGGCGGCGACATGGCGTCCGCCGCCAAGCTGCTGCGCGAGGCGCTGGCCAAGGGATCGGCGGGCCTGGGCACGGTGCAGTTCATCGAGGCTTCCGGTATGGCGGATCTGCTCAGCCTGCGGGCCAGCCGCGCCCTGGCCGCCGCCGACGTGCTGGTCCTGGACGCCGGGATCAATCCTGCGATTCTCGCCATGGCGCGGCGCGACGCCGAGCGTCTGGCGGCGGGCGAGGCGAGCCTGTCGACCTTGAGCGGTCTGGCCCGGAGCGGCCGGCGGATCGCCCGGCTGATCGCGGCCCCGGTGTCCCAGGTCGATCTCCAGGCCTTGAGCGAGGCGGGCGTGGCGGTCGAGATCCTGTTGGCGGCGCCGGCCTCGTGAACGTGCTGACCTCGGAAGACCTCGCCGCCGTCCTGCTGTCTCTCCAGGTGGCCCTGGTCGCCATTCTATTCGGCATGCCCGTGGCCTTGGCCACCGCCTTAGCCCAGACCCGCAGCCGCTTCGCCGTCCGGGTGGTGCTGGATACTCTGGTCACCCTGCCGCTGGTGCTGCCGCCCGTGGCGACCGGCTATTTCCTGCTGCTGATGTTCGGCCGTCGCGGGGTGGTGGGCGCTTGGCTGGAAAAGGTCGGCGTCGTCTTCGCGTTCGACTGGACCGGGGCGGCGCTGGCCGCCGGCATCATGGCCTTTCCGCTGATGGTGCGGCCGATGCGGATCGCCATCGAGGCCATCGACCGCGAGGTCGACGAGGCGGCCCGAACCCTGGGGGCCAGCGGCTTCACGCGCTTCTTCCGCATCACCCTGCCGCTGGCGGCGCCGGGGGTGGCGGCCGGCGCGATCCTCGGCTTCGCCAAGGCGCTGGGCGAGTTCGGGGCGACGATCACCT
>JBEBYB010000231.1:0-4681 GCA_040391295.1 Phenylobacterium sp.
CGAAGGGCGCGGTCGGCGCCTGGTACGACCCGCTGGCGATCTGGCGCGACTGGGCGGACGACGTCACCGGCCAAGCCATCGACGCCGGGCATTTCATTCCCGAGGAGCGGCCCGCCGAGACCCTGGCCGCTTTGCGGGCGTTCTTCCTCTAGGCGGAGGCGGGCGGATCGCCGGCCGCGCCGATCCAGTCGGGGCGCTCGGTACGGACGCTGACGCCGTCGGCCGTGAGGTCGCCTTCGACCACGCGGTCCAGCCGCACCAGGGCGATGGCTTGGCCCTGGGTCCCCGAGAGCACTTCGCCGGCGCGGCGCTCGCCGTTCAACAGTTCCGATCCCGAAGCCGGCGCGGGACCCTCGAAGCGGATCGGCAGCATGCGGTTCTTGATCTGGCCCCGGCGCTTCATGCGCGAGGTGGTCTCCTGGCCGATGAAGCAGCCCTTCTTGAAGTCGATCCCGTTCAAGAGGTCGAAATTGGCTTCGATCGGATAGGTCTTCTCGACCCCCCAGTCGGCGGGGCCGGGCACGCCAAGCGCAAGGCGGTGGGCGTCATAGGCGGCTTCATCGGCGTTCGGCGTGGTGGCGACGCCATAGCCGCGCCAGCCGAGGGCGGCCAGCCTGGGGTCGGCGATCCAGCCCGCGCCGGGGTCGGCCCCGAACGCGGCCAGCACCGGCGTGTCGTCGGCGGCGATCTGCACCTTGGCCCGCAGGCGATACATGGTCAGGCGCGCCATCAGCGCTTCGCGATGTGCCGCCTCGGCGTCGATCCAGGCCCCGTCTTGGCGGCCGATTACGAACAGATCGAACAAAAGCCGCCCTTGCGGGTTCAGCAGGGCGCCGAACCGGGCTTCTCCCGGCGCCAAGGTTTCGACGTCCTGGGTCAGTAGTCCCTGTAGGAAGCTCCGCCAGTCCTCACCGGAAACCGCGATGAGTGCTCGGCTGGTCAGAGCGGCGATGGAGGAATTTGTCGTCATGGATCAGCAGTTAAGGGCTCGGCGGGTGGAGCGCCAGCGGCAGGAGCCCTATAGAGGGACGATGGCGCACGGGTCCTTCCCGATTCTGTTCATTACCGCGACCCGGATCGGGGATGCGGTGCTGTCTTCCGGCCTGATCCGCCGGTTGCTGGAAGAGATCCCCCATGCCCGGTTCACGATCGTCGCCGGCCCGGCCGCAGCGCCGCTGTTCGCCGACACGCCGAACCTCGATCGGGTCATCGTTTTCGAGAAATCCAAGAACGGCGGCCATTGGCTGAAACTCTGGCGCCAGGTGCGCCGGCGCAAGTGGGGCCTGGTGGTCGATCTGCGCGGTTCGGCGATCTCCCAGTTCCTGAAGCGCGAACGCCGGGCGGTGTTCAAGCGCAGCGCCGGCCCGCCGGTCCACAAGGTGGTCGAGGCCGCGCGGCTGCTGAAAATCGAGGGGGACCCGCCCGCGCCCCACCTTTTCACCTCCGAGGCGACCGAGGCCTATGCCCGCGAACTGACGGCCGGCAAGGGACCGATCCTGGCCCTGGCGCCGGCCGCCAACTGGGGCGGCAAGACCTGGCCGGTCGAGCGTTTCGCCCAGGTCGCCGCGCAACTGCTGGACGGCCCGCTCGTCGGCGGGCGGCTGATGCTGTTGGGCGGGCCGGACGACATGCAGGCGATTTCGGCCCTGCGGAGCGTGATCCCGCGCGAGCGGACCATCGACCTGGCCGGCAAGGTCGAACTGCTGGCCGCCTATGCCTGCCTGAAGCACGCGCGGCTGTTCATCGGCAATGATTCCGGCTTGATGCATCTGGCCGCCGCGGCGGGCACGCCGACCATCGGTCTGTTCGGGCCCTCGGACGATCAACTCTACGCGCCGTGGGGGCCTGACACGCGCGTTGTGCGCGGCCCGCGCAGCTTCGAACAGATCCGGGCGGTTGACCCGGGGCTTTCGCAGGCGCTCTGTCACATGATGGACCTACCGGTGGAGACGGTGACCGCCGCCGCCAAGGACCTGCTCGCCAAAACCCAGACCTAGCTCAAGACCCAGGACGACACATGCCCGAGACCTTCGACCTCATCATTCGGGGTGGCGAGGTGGTGAACCACGCCGGCCGCGGGTTCGCCGATGTGGGCGTGCGCGACGGAAAGATCGTCGAAATCGGCGACCTGTCGCAGGCCTCGGCGGGCGAGGTCTTCGACGCCAAGGGCCTGACGGTCCTGCCGGGCGTCATCGACACCCAGGTCCACTTCCGCGAGCCCGGCCTGGAGTGGAAGGAAGACCTGGAGACCGGGTCGCGCGCCGCGGTCCTGGGCGGCGTGGTCGCCGTGTTCGAAATGCCGAACACCGAGCCGACCACCACCGACCCGGCGTCCCTGACCGACAAGCTGGCCCGCGCCAATCACCGCATGCACTGCGACCACGCCTTCTATGTCGGCGGTACGCATGAAAACGCCCCGTTCCTCGGTGAACTGGAGCGTTTGCCCGGTTGCTGCGGGATCAAGGTGTTCATGGGCGCCTCGACCGGCAGCCTGCTGGTCCAGGACGACGAGGGCATCGAGCAGGTCCTGCGGCATGTGAACCGCCGCGCGGCCTTCCACTCCGAGGACGAGTACCGCCTGGCCGAGCGCCGGCCGCTGGCCCGCACCGGCGACTGGACCAGCCACGAGGAAGTGCGCGACGCCGCCTCGGCGCTGGAATCCACCCATCGCCTGGTCCGCATCGCCAAGGCGCTGGGCAAGCGTATCCACGTCCTGCACGTGACCACGGCCGAGGAGATGACCTTCCTGGCCCACCACAAGGACGTCGCCACCGTCGAGGTGACGCCCCAGCACCTGACCCTGACCGCGCCCGAGGCCTATGAACGGCTGAAGGGCTACGCCCAGATGAACCCGCCGATCCGCAACGCCTATCACCAGGCCGGCCTGTGGCACGGGATCGCGGCCGGCATCGCCGACGTGCTCGGCTCCGACCACGCCCCGCACACCAAGGAAGAAAAGGCGCGGCCTTATCCGGCCTCGCCCTCGGGCATGCCCGGCGTGCAGACCCTGGTGCCGGTGATGTTGACCCACGTGGCCGAGGGCCGCCTGTCGCTTGAGCGTTTCGTGGACCTGACCAGCCATGGCGCGAACCGGGTGTTCGGCATGGCCGACAAGGGCCGGCTGGCGGTCGGCAACGACGCCGACATCACCATCGTCGACCTCAAGGCTCGCCGCACCATCAGCCATGAGGACATGGCCAGCCGCGTCGGCTGGACCCCGTTCGACGGCTTCGAGGCCAAGGGCTGGCCGGTGGCCACCATCATCCGCGGCCGGGTGGTGATGCGCGACGACGAGATCGTGGCGCCCAGCCTGGGCGAACCGGTTCGCTTCTCCGAAACGCTCGGCGGCTAGGCTTCCCTCTCCTGGGGAAGACCTTGGCGTCAGCGCGCCGGACGTGACAGGCTTGGTCACGGGTAGCGGGGGAGCAGATGTCGCGAACGGGCGACAGTGTCGAGTTCAGCGGCCTCGGACTGGCCTTCGTCCAGAACATCGAGCCGCGCGCCTTTCTTCGGCTGAGCCTGAAGCATGGCTTGCTCAACCTCGTCACCCTGACCGGGCATCGGTTCTGGGGACAGAGCCAGGTGCGCCGCCGGATCTGGGGCTCCATGGGGCTCTACGGCGAGCCGCTGACCTATGTCGGTGGTGGTCGCGAGCTGTTCGCGGGCTTCCTGCTGAAGGTCCTGAGCATCGGTGGACCGCTGTTGGCGGCCGTTCTGGCGGCGCGGACCTGGGGACCGGTTCAGGGCGCGGTGGCGGCTGTCGCCGCCTGGCTGATCATCGCCTTTGTCCAGGGCCTCGGCCGGTTTGGGGCCTTCCTCTACGCCGCCAGCCGCACGGAGTGGCGCAGGGTTCATTTCGAACTGCACGGCTCGCCGCTCGATTTCGCGCTCGCCCATATGAAGGACGCCTCGCTGGCCTTGGCGACGCTCGGCTGGTGGCTGCCGGTCGCCCATCGCCGGCAAGCCCAAAGCCTTTGGGGCGGCCTGACCTTCATGGGGCAGAGATTGGGCTTCGACATGGCGGCGTCGCGACGCCGGCATGTCTACAGCGCCTTTGCGATCGGCTGGTTCGGTACGGTGATGTTGCTGATGTTCGCCGGCGGGATCGTGCTGGGCCTCGCTTCCGGGGTGGCGCTGGATCTGGTCTCGACGAGCGCCGTCGAAGTGATCGCGCTCATCGCCCTGACGCTGGTGCTGCTGGTGGCGCTGGCCGCCGTCTGGGCGCCCTATCAGGCCGCGCGCTGGAGTTCGACGGCGGCGGGGCTCGGCTTTTCGCTGCCGATCTGCTGGTGGGGCATGGCGGGGTTGAACGTCGGCAACGCACTGTTGCGGCTGGTGTCGCTGGGGGTTCTTGGTCCTTACGTCCAGGCCAGGACCAGCGCCTTCATGCTGCAACGGCTCAGCGGAACCGTCTGGCTCGGATAAGGCCCGCGCTCGCCCAGCGTCTCCATCTCGAACACAGGCTGGCGGGGCTGGCGCTGGCCCGCTAAGGCTAGGGCATGGACGCTAAGATCCGACTTTCGAACGCCCCGTTCCGCGACGCTCGTTACGCGCCCCGGCAGTTGCAAGTGGAGGAAAGGCCCGGCGGTGAGCGGGTGCTGACCAACCCGACGGCGTTCTCGACCGACTTCACCATCGTCACCCAGGCGCTCGATCGCTGGGCCGCCGAGGCGCCGGCGCG
>JBEBYB010000232.1:0-4641 GCA_040391295.1 Phenylobacterium sp.
CCGCGACTGGTTCTTCCGCGCGCCGCAAGGCGAGCGGTTCGAGGATGTCGACGGCCGCGTCCGCCCCTGGCTGGCGGCCCAGAGCCCTGAGCCCCGCAAGCTGATCGCGGTCGCCCACGGCGTCTCCGGCAGCCTGCTGCGCGGCGCCTATCTGGGGCTTTCGCGCGAGGAGACCTTGGCCCAGGATATGCCCCAGGATGCGATCTTCCGATTGGCGGGGGGCGCCGTCCAACGGCTCTCCTGCGCTGAGGTCACCGCATGATCTATCTCGTCCGGCACGGCGAAACCGAGTTCAACGCCGAGCGTCGCCAGCAGGGTCACCTGGACTCGCCGCTGACGGCGCTCGGCCGAGCCCAGGCCCACGCCGCCGGACGGTTGCTGAAAAGCCAGGTGGCTGGCGACAGCGGCTGGCGCATCGTCGCCAGCCCGCTGGGCCGCGCCCAGCACACCGCCCAGATCATCGCCGAACAGCTCGGCCTGCCGGTCGAGACCGACCGCCGGGTGATCGAGGTGTCGTTCGGCCAATGGGACGGGCGGCTGCGCGACGAACTGGCCGCCGAGTTCCCCGCCACCTTCGGCCTCGGCGGCTGGCAGTTCGCGGCCCCAGGCGGCGAGAGCTACGAGAGCGTCGAGGGCCGCGTCGCCGACTGGCTGGCCGACCTGCCGCCGGAGCCGGAGCGCAAGGTGATCGTGGTCTGCCACGGCGGCTCGGGCCGCGTCGTGCGCGGCGCCTATCTGGGCCTGCCCCGGGCGCAGACCTGGGCTCAATCGGTGCCGCAGGACGCGATCTACCGCCTGGCTAATGGAGCAGTCGAGAAATTCGATTGCGAACTGTCGGCGCAGCCGTAAACCGGCCCGACAGCGCCATCAGCCCGAACGCCGCCACCGCGCCCAGCAGGAACGCCCCGGCGACGGCGCTGGACAACGTCCCTGGCCCAATGTGCATCGGCGGGCGATCCATCCAGCGGACCACCGCAGCGTCCGGCTCCTCGCCCAATATGTCTTCGAAGTCGTCGCTCATGGCCTTGCTCCATTCTGCGCAGGCCTAACCCATGCGACCGCTCAAGGTTCCGGCCGACTGGCGCTCGGCCGCGGGCAAGGTTAGAAACCGAACACTGAACGTTCAGAGAGACTCATGGCCGGACATTCCAAGTTCAAGAACATCATGCACCGTAAAGGCCGCGCCGATGCGGTCAGGTCCAAGCTGTTCTCCAAACTATCACGCGAAATCACCGTGGCCGCCAAGGCGGGCCTACCCGACCCCACCATGAACGCGCGCCTGCGCTTGGCCGTCGCCAACGCCAAGGCCGAGTCCATGCCCAAGGACAACATCGACCGCGCCATCAAGAAGGGCGCCGGCGGCGACGGCGAAAGCTATGACGAGGTCCGCTACGAGGGCTTTGGTCCCGGCGGCGTGGCGATCATCGTCGAAGGCCTGACCGACAACCGCAACCGCGCGGCGGCCAACATCCGCGCGATCTTCTCCAAGAACGGCGGCAATCTCGGCGCCAGCGGCTCGGTGTCGTTCCAGTTCGACCGTTTGGGAGAAATTAGATATCCGGCCAAGGCCGGTTCGGAGGACAAGGTCATGGAAGCGGCCATCGAGGCCGGCGCCCAGGACGTGGAATCCGACGAGGACAGCCACACCATCTACACCGCCTATGAGGACTTCGCCGAAGTCGCCGCGGCGCTGGAAGCCGTGCTCGGCGAGGCCAAGTCCACCAAGATCGTCTGGCGCGCCAAGAACCTCACCCCGATCAGCGGCGATCCCGTCGCCACCCTGATGAAACTGGTCGACTCGCTGGAAGACGACGACGACGTCCAGAGCGTCTACGGCGACTACGACATCTCCGACGAAGACATGGAAAAGTTCGGCTAGGTCAGCCCGCCTCCGGCGGCCTCGCTACGCTCGCCCTCACCTGTCCTTCGGACATCCTCTCCCGCAAGCGGGAGAAGAAACCTGCCGCAACGACTCCCTCTCCCTCCGGGAGAGGGTCGGGGTGAGGGCGAGCGAAGCGAGGGCGGCCTACCAGGTCTTCAAAGGCCGCGTCGCCATCGGCGCCTTGTAGATGTAGGTCGGGGCCTTGGCCTCCGCGCTCACCTTGATGAAGCGTGGAGTCGTCTTGGCGGCCTGAGCCGTCGGGGCCTTCGCGGGGGCGCTGACAAGGGGCTGATTGGCCTTGGTGTAGCCGCTCGTCAGGGTGCTTCCCTGCGCAAAGGCGACGCTGGCTACGGCCAGCCCGAAAACCATCGACAACGTGAAGACTTTCACGTGCGCCTCCCTGGATATTCCTCACGACCTTCTGGCGGGTCGTTGCTCAGGCTGTACTCTTTCACGTCAGGACGCAAACAAAACTCCGCCTCCTGACGAGGACGCCAAATCACAGCCCCCCGCGCGACCACGCGCCCACGAAGCTTAACCGCAGTTCGCGCGTTCTGGACTGATGGACCTGTTCAGCCACAACTATGTCATCCCCATCCTGGCCGCGATCCTGGCGGGCGGCGTCATCGGCTTCGAGCGGGAATACCGGGGCCGGGCGGCGGGTATCCGCACGCACATCCTGGTCTGCCTGACCTCGACCATCCTGATGCTGGCGGCGGTCTATCAGGTCGATTGGATGGCCGGCACGCCGCGCGACGTGATCCGCATCGACCCGGTGCGGATGGCGCACGGCGTGCTGACCGGCGTCGGCTTTCTCTGCGGCGGGGTGATCTTCCGCGAGGGGTTTTCGGTCCGCGGCCTGACCACCGCGGCCTCGCTGTGGACCACCTCGGCGCTGGGCATCCTCTATGGCGCCGGCCTGACCGGCTTGGCCCTGGTCGGCACGATCGCGACCTTGGCGGTGCTGGCCGGCCTGCGCCTGTTCGACGGGCGGCTGCCGCGGCTGCGCCATGTCGATGTCTGCGTCCGCTACGCCCGCGCCACGCCGCCAACCGCGGCCGAGTTCCTCGACCTGTTCGCAGGCTTCGGACTGGCGCCGGACGCCGTGGTCCACAAGATGCTCCCCGGCGGCGAGGGAATCGAGCTGAGTTCGACCTTCCGGGGAACCACCACATTGAACGCCCAGGCGATCACCGAACGGCTCATCGCCGATCCCCGCGTGGTCGCGTTCGACCTGTCTCCTCGCCACGAATAGGGCCTTGGTCGCAAAGCCTTTCGGCCGGCCGAGGAAACCCACCAACAAGCTACGCATTGTCTTAGACGGGAATTGGAGGGCTGTTCATGCGGGCGAACCAGGACTTGGACGCACCGAACCTAAACCGGCGCCGTCTGCTGGCCCTGGGTCTGGCCGCCGCGCCGGCGATCGCCGTGGCCCAGGAGATGGACGACGCGCCCGCCCCGGCGACGCCCGTAGCACCGCCGCCCCAGCCCGTCGCTCCCCCCGGCCCCAGGCCGCCCGATTGGAACCGCCTGCGCGCGCTGTGGGACCTCGACTGGAGCGAGGTCGACCTCTCGGCCATGCTGTTCGCCTCCAACCCCAAGCCGGTGCGCGAGGCGATCACCCGCCACCGCCAGGCGCTGGACCGCAACCCGATCACCTATCTGGAGCACAACAACAAGCGGCTGCAGAACACCGCCCGCGCCGCGGCCGGCGCCTATTTCGGCGTGCCGATGGAGCAGGTGGGTCTGTGTGAAAGCACCACCTCGGGCATCGGCCTGGTCTATGCCGGCCTGAACCTGCGCTACGGCCAGGAGGCGCTGACCAGCGTCCACGACTACTACGTCACCCACGAATCCCTGCGGCTGGCGTCGCGCAAGACCGGGATGGGGGTGCGCAAGATCACCCTGCACGACGGGGCGACCACCGCCACGACGCCGGAGATCGTGCGCCGGGTCGTCGCCGGGATCACGCCCGCGACCCGGGTCCTGGCGCTGACCTGGGTGCATTCCTCCACCGGCCTGAAGCTGCCGATCCGCGCCATCGCCGACGCCCTGAAGCCGATCAACGCGACGCGGCAACCGGCCGACCAGGTGCTGTTCTTCGTCGACGGCGTCCACGGCTTCGGGGTCGAGGACGTCACCTTCCCCCAACTCGGCTGCGACGTGCTGGTGGCCGGTTGCCACAAGTGGCTGTTCGGGCCGCGCGGCACCGGGGTGATGTTCTTCAGCCCGCTGGCGCTCTCGCGCCTGTCGCCGACCATCCCCAGCTTCCTGGCGCCCGACGCCTATTCGGCCTGGATCGGCAATTACGATCCTGGCCCCACCACCGCCGCGCGGATGACGCCCGGCGGCTTCAAGGCCTTCGAGCAGGTCTGGTCGCTGAACGAGGCGTTCGGCTTTCACCAGGGGCTGGGCAAGCCGCATGTCGCGGGCCGCACCCACGAACTGGCGACCCTGCTGAAGACCGGCCTATCAGCCCTGCCCCATGTGCGGGTCCGCACCCCGATGAGCCCGCTGATGTCGGCCGGCATCGTCAGCTTCGACGTCGCCGGCCATTCGGCCCGCGACACGGTCTCCCGGCTGCGGACCTGGCGGATCATCGGCTCGGCCGCGCCCTACGCCGAGCCGCACGCCCGTCTGACCCCCAGCATCCGCAACACCCCCGAGGACGTCGCCTTCGCCATCAAGGCCGTCGCGGCGATGGGTTAGGCCCCCCAAGATTCGTCATGGCCGACCTCTTGTGTCGGCCATCCATAAAC